>CAZXFE010000192.1:0-7857 GCA_964639795.1 uncultured Enterobacteriaceae bacterium
GGCGCTCGGTGACCTGAACCCTTTGTATCTCGATGTGGTTGCTGCCCGCCAGGCCGGCTATCCGGATGTGATTGCCCCGCCCATGTTCTGCATGCAGATGCGTGGTGGCCGGATGTTGCCTGAGGTGCCACTACCGTCCGGCCTCACGAGTTTACATGCGGGTCAAGAGCTCGACTTTTATGACGAAATTGTGGCTGGTCAGACGTATACGATTACCGCGCGAGTGGCTGAGGTCTATGAGAAAACAGGCCGCAGTGGTCCGATGGATATCATCGTCCGGGAGGCTACCATTACCGATGCGACCGGGCGGACGGTGGTGGCTATTCGAGAGCGGCAAATCGTGCGCTCTCCAGACAAGAAGATTTAAGGGGGGGGGTGCAAAACGTCCATTCTGGGCGTCGCCCGGCAGCAACCAGTGTGTCCAGCGTTCCCCTGCATCGCCATATTCCACGGATATAGCTGCTTCGGGCGCCTTGGTCACATCGTTTTCGCGCGGGCTTTGGTCACAGAGACACTTATTAGACACCCTCTAACCGCGTTTTCTGCTTGCTGGTGCTCTTCAAAGATGGTCGGGATTTCCTCCGGGGCAATACCTACCCCGGTATCGGTTACTGCTGAAACGGGGTAAATTTTCATGGCCTTTTGTGGTTCGTTGAGGCCTCGTGTGTGGCGATTTCTCTACGTTTGCGGCTGCTGATTGTTCCCGGAGAGTGAGTAATATGCGCATCACCCTAGACCCGTGGGGAGGCGATTATGCCAGCGAGCTTGCAATTCCTGACGGAGCGGATAATGACGACTCAGCCGCACGAGTCGCAGATGAACAGATTGAGGACCGTCCGTGGGTGCCTATTGATTCCCAACCGCCAGTTTCGCCTACTGTGACAGCCGTTGTCGATGGGGTGATGCGGAGTGATGCGCTCGGAATGGTAAACGAAGGGCGGCGGAGCGCTCTGGCACTGTTTGGATCCTATGCCGCCGGGGCTGTCGTTATTGGAGCCCCGGTGCAGGTGGTTGAACGGAAGGTCGACCGCCTCCTCATTATAGGTGGGAACTGGCTCGATCCTGATTCTGTTGAACTGCCTTCAAGTACGGGTGCGTCCTTAGTATACGAAGGGATGAGTTCCTCTGCGGAAACCTATGAGGAAGTTCGTTCTTCCTTGATCGAGGAGATGCGCAGAGCCGAGGCTCAGGTAGCAGAAACCCTGGCTGCCCGCGGATACCTCGTTCTCGCGGATGGGAATCTGTCATTTTATGGCGGGGGGTCCTCTGTGGTTGGCGTCATAAAGAGAGTCCAAAGGATTTATCTTTCCACGGAGAAGGCCCGCATTCTGGAGAAACTCCAAACCGGCCAACGAACTCCTCTTTTCCGTATTGAAAGTGGTCGGAAAAGTGGAGGGTACGACGTGTTTAGCTGCTATCTGCGTCTCGCCCAGCCACAGTCTTTTGAAGTCCCGTTGGCTGGCTTAGTGCGTCTGGAAGTGAACGCCTCCCTTTCCGAAGAAGTGGCTGTGCCACTTCTGGAGCAGGCGGCTAAGAAAGTGAGAGAGCTTGCTTCCCGTGCCCCTAAAGATCCCCGAGCGCCTCAGAATCTGATTCCAGTCGGTGGTTTAGAGAGAGACTTACGCCATAGGTTGGGTGACCCGCAGTTAGTGCTGCGCCGTATTCGGCAAAAGCTGCGAGCCGTACAGGAGTGATCGCTTGGTCAGAGGTCTTGTTTGTTCGTATTGTCCATTCTGTCGATGATGGAGGAAGCATGGGAAAAGTTATCGGCACGCAGGATGCCACACCTTTAGAGTTTTGGATGCTGCTTGAGGAGGGCGAGCAAGTCCAGATGGACGAAGCTGTGGTCGTGGATACGACAACGCCTGATGGAGAGAAGCTCCAACTCTTCGGCATCATCGATATCATTCGCGCCAGACACCAAGGATCAACCTATGATTCTGACGTAATAGAAGCCGAACGTGGGCTACTACCGGTCGAGTTATCGATTGCCGCGCATGTCAGAATAACTCGCATCCTGCCCGAATTTTATTATCCTCCGATTCCTGGACGTTCCGTTCGTGTTGTGAGCGGGGATGAATATGCCCAGGCGCTTTTTATGGACAAGATGGACCGCAAGTTTCCGATCGGACTGTCTCTGTCTGGGAAAGAGGTCGTCTATGGTAATCTCGATTTTCTGGACGGACGGAAGGGCGCACATATGAATATCAGCGGCGTGTCAGGCATCGCGACCAAGACAACCTATTCCACCTTCCTGCTGCACAGTTTGCTGCACTGCGGCCATCTGACCGACGCTAAGAATACGCACGCCATCATTTTTAATGTCAAAGGCGAGGACCTCTTGTTCTTGGACAAAGCGAGTAACGCCATCGAGCTCGAAGACGAGGCATTATATGCCCGGATCGGCCTACCTGCCGAGCCATTTGATTCCGTCCAGTTCTATGTGCCACCAACTGAGAATGCGCGTGGGCCGATTGTCCCCAAGGTCGGATCGCGTAAGGCGGATGAAGTCACCGCGTACTTTTGGACCGTGCGTGATTTTTGTCGTCAGCGTTTGCTGCGCTATCTGTTTACCGAAGGTGGGGAGGAGGCCTCGTTGCTCTCAACCCTGATTTACCAGGTAGAGCGCAAGCTCTTAGAAGCAGCCGAAGACGCGGACAAAGACGGTCCGGGTCCAGGCGTGTTGGTATCGCTTATTAAAGAGGACGGCGAAGAAGAATCCGTCCCCCCGACTGAGATTCGAAACTTTCCAACCCTGCTTAGGGCTATGGAAGCGCTCGCCAGTTCAACTAATCACTCAGCAGGTACGGTTGGGGCTTTCATGCGGCGTTTATATGGTGCAGAGGAGAAAATTGCGCACATCATCCGCGACCCGGAGGATTCCGATGCAACCCAGCACGCGATCAACTGGCGCAACAAACAGGTAACGGTGGTCAGTCTGACCGGACTGTATGAAGTCGGGAAGAGCTTTGTTGTGGGCTCCGTACTGCAGCAAATTCAGCAAGAGAAAGAAGCGACCGGGTCCGCGGAGCCACTGTGTTTCATCGTCGTGGATGAATTGAACCGCTATGCACCGCGCGATGGTTGGTCGCCTATTGGAGAGCGACTGCTCGAAATTGCCGAGCGCGGACGGTCGAGTGGGACAATTTTAATTGGCGCGCAGCAAACGGCCTCTGAGGTAGAACGCCGCATTGTTGCTAATCCAGCCTTTCGAATTGTAGGTCGGCTGGATGCCGCAGAAGCCGAGCGGGCGGAATACGGATTTTTGCCACCGACTCTACGCCAACGTGCCGCTATTTTGACTTCCGGTCGGATGATTGTGTCCCAGCCTGATATTCCAACCCCGATACCGATTCTGTTTCCTATGCCGGCTTGGGCCACACGAGCGGAGGAACAGAAACTGCCGCCTGCCAACCTGAAACTGCGCCGTGTGAGAGAAAGTGAGTACTAGGCCATCGGTATTAGTATGCGATTTCTCCACACCTCAGATTGGCACGTCGGCCGCACCATCCGCAGTCGCTCGCGTATGGACGAACACCGAGCGGTGTTTGCCGAGATCGTTGACATTGCCAAACAGGAGCAGGTGGATGCCGTCTTAGTGACCGGCGATATTTTTCACGAGCGCCGTCCGCCTATCGCAGCAGAGGAGCTTGTGGCCCATACGCTGGCGGAGCTGGCACGGGCAAATATCGTGTCTGTGCTGATTCCCGGCAATCACGACGATGCTGCGCGCCTGCGCACGCTGAAACCCTTAGGCGATTTGCTGCAGGTCCATATTGTGGCGGACTTGAGTGAAGATCCGACTGACTTAATTATTCCGATTCGAGATCGTGTTCAAAAGGAGCAGGCCCTCGTCAGTTGTCTGCCCTACCTCCATCCGCACCAGGTATTGACGGCAGCAGAAGGGACGGGCAAGAGCGAGAACGAACGACTCAGTACCTACCAAAGCAAGGTCCAAGACTATCTGCGGATGTTGGAAGAAACGATGCTGCAAATGGACAAAGAGGCGGTCTCCATATGTATGGCGCATGCCCATATTTCGGGCACGGAATTTGGCGGGGGAGAATGGCGGTCGAGCGTGTTTCCCATTGACCCCGGCATCTTGCCCAGTCGCGTCCACTATGTGGCGCTGGGTCATATGCACGAGTCACAGAAAGTCGCTGGGGCGAATGCTCAAACGCGCTATGCCGGATCGATCCTGCAAATGGATTTTGGCGAACGTGGCCAACAGAAGAGTGTGTGTCTGATCGACGCCCATCCAGGCAAACCGGCGGAAGTCTCTCAGATTGCACTGACGAAGGGCAGGTCGCTCCTACGCCGGACAGGGACGGCAGAAGAAATCCTGTCGCAAATGGAGGAGTTTACCAATGCCTGGGTCGAGGTTGTGTTGAAATCAGAAGGGCAAACGCCTGAGCTGATCGAACACATTCGTGCCCTGCCTGGCGTGGTCTCGCTCCGGTCTGAAGAGAGGCAATCAAGTGATTCGGAAAGTGGGAGTGCTGCAGTGCAGCGTCCTCATGACAAGCCGGCAGCCGAGCTTTTTACGGAATATTACAAGATACGCCGAAACGCTGAGCCTGAGCCTCAGCTCATCGCATTGTTTGAGCAGCTGTATAGGGAAGTGAGCAGAGCCAGCGATGATCCTGTATGAGTGCACGCGACTAATCAGGGTGATGGTCAAGGTTCGCTCTAACCCCTAAGCCGCCAATCCCTCGTTGTTATGAGACCGCAGAAACTCATTCTGAAAAACTTCATGCCCTTTCGGGTGACCGGAGATCAGGTCCATGAGGTGGACTTTTCGCCGCTAGACCTCTTTTCCATTACCGGACCTATGGCAAGTGGAAAGTCTGCTCTTATCGACGCCATTGTGTGGTGTCTGTATGGCCGAACTGCCCGCTATGGTGCCGATTCAAAAGGCGTCATATCAGCGGGCGAGAACACGTGCGAAGTGGCTTTGGACTTCACCGTCGGCAAGCGCTGGTTTCGGGCGGTACGCAGGACGGGCAAGATCACAGATTCCGGTTTGAGCGAACGCGAAGGCCAAGGCGAAAGCGAAGAGTGGATACAGGATAGATCTGGGTCCGCGTTGTTGACCAAGAGGATTGAGGAATTGTTGGGGCTGGACTTCGACAGTTTCACCAAAACGGTCATCCTGCCGCAGGGGCAGTATGCCGAGTTTCTGACCAGCGAACCTCAAAAGCGACGCGTCCTATTAGGCAAAATCCTTGAACTTGGCATCTACTCACGCGTTGCAGACCAAGCCAAGTTTGTCGCCGCACAGGCCAAAACACGAGCGGAAACCCTGCGCGAAATGTTGATCCAATATGCCGGGCTGAGCCGGGACCACATCATCCTCCAGAAGCAAGAACTGTCCGCACTTATCTACCGAATTGAACAAATTTATCAGCAAGAGAAGCTGTTACAAGGCGTGGTACAACAAGTCGACCTCGTTGCCGGACTACGCAGTCGTGTAGCTGAGCAGCAGACGGAGATACAGTTGCGTCGGCAGGAGAAGGAACTCGCCCGAAAAAAATCGGACGAAGCTGGAGCGCAAGTTCGTGTACTGACACAAGAGTTAGCCCAACTCGGGCAAGAACGAGAAGCGCTCGGGTATAATGCCGCGCGACATGACATTGTCAAACGTGCCGTGGCACACCTCAATGAATGGGCCGTAGCGCGCCAAGGGGCGGATCAGAAAAACACTGAACGTGTCCGGGTACAAGAAGAAGTTGACGCGTTGAGACAACAGATCACAGCTCACAAGCAGCAAGTCGAACAAAGGCAGCAGCAGCAAACGGCTCACACTGCCGCGTTTGAGCAAGTCGTTGCCCAGACAGGTGACGTTACCGCGCTCACAGAAAAGCTCGGTGTTGCTAGACGTTGGAAAGAGCTGCAAGAACAGCAACAAAAATGGACTGTACAAATAGGGTCCGTGCGTCAACAACAATCCTCGACCCAACACTCCCTGAATGACTTGCAGCAGCAGATGTTTACCAATGAGCAGACTGCCCGAGAGCTGAAAGACAAAATCGAACGAGCGAAAGAAGATGAGCAGCAAAAACGCCAATTGACGGTTGAAGCTGAGCTCCTGGGCCGAGAACTGCAAGAGGCAGCGAAAGCGGAGAAGCGGGCACAAGTGGAAGGTGAGACGGCGCGGGTCGCACTCGCTACAGCGGATCAGATTGCACAGAATGCGCAGCAAAGGCTAGCCCAAGCTGAAGAACAAGAGCGGGCCGTCCGCACGGCGCTTGAAGACAATCAGCGTCTGTCTGAGGCTGCACACCTGCGCGAGACACTACACATCGGCGACGCCTGTCCCGTCTGTCAAAAGGCGGTCAGCGAGATCCCACTAGTGCTCGAGGCAGGAACTGGCTTGAAGCGACTACAGTCTCAAGCGGAACGCGCCCAAGAGACTGCTGAGCAGAGGCGTAGGAGTGCTCAAGAGTTACGTAGTGCGGTTGCGGCAGGCCAGGCCCGACTTGATGCCGCAGAGCCGGAGTTCAAAGAACGCGAACACATCCGTCAAGAAGTCCAAAGCCGATTTGCCTCACGTTTTCCTGGATTTACATCTGTTGCTGAAACACTCAGTGCTTTACAAGTACAACAGCAAGAGCTGGTTACTAGGCTCAAAGACATTGAAGTCCAGACTAAGTCTGTTGAGCAAGAAACAGTGAGGCTGATACGCCAGCGTGAAACCGCGCAACAAGAAAACGCAAAGCTGGCTGAAGCGCTGCGAGGAACGACGGAGAGCCTGGACAACGATAGCCGTCAGTTGGAAGTGCTGGGGCGTGCGCTTGTGGAATTTCTGGCGACCGGAGAGGACCCTGAGCAGAGCGTGGCTCAACGCCGGGGCACGGTTATTCGAGCTGAACGGCAGCTGAAAGAGTCCGAGCAAGCACTGCGTCAGACGGAATCGGCCGTGAACACACTCAATACAACACAAGCCCAAAAAGAGGGCAGTCTGGCATTGCTCGCATCTCAACACGAAGGGGCGCTGGTACGAACGAATCGAGAAGCCCGGGCCGTGCGAGAATGTCTTGGCCTCGCCCAGGACGCATCTTTACCGAAGCCCGAAGAAGTGCACAACGAGCTCAACGCCCTTGCGCAAAAGCAGGCCCAGTACGGAAGGTTGTTGCAGCAAGAAGAGAAAGTGCGGACGCGTCGAGAGAATGACGAACGTCAGGCGACTGAGCTTCAAGCCGAACTAAAGGCACGAGGGCGGGTAGTGGAAGAAACACAGGAGAAACACAAGCAAGCTCAAAATACGCTGGAAAAGGAACGGGAAAAGCTTCACGAGATGATTCGGCAGCACAATCTCACTCAGACAGGGGAAGACGGAGAAAATATAAAAACACAGTGTGAAACCGTACGTGCAAGAGTGATTGCGCTGCAAGAACAACGCGGCCGGTTAGAAGCCGAACACGCTGAGGCAGAGCGTCGCTGTGCTGAGAAGGAACAAGAAGAAGCAAAGCTCCGCGCAGCGGAAACCGAAGAACGCTTGGCATCCGAGCTGCGGAAGCTTTTAGGCTCGGAGTTTACCGACTTTCTTTCGCGTGGGGCGATCGAAGCCTTGATGCACGACGCCTCGATCCATCTGCAACGCTTGACGCACGGCCGGTATGTATTTGACATTGCCTACCGAGGTCGGGCGATTAATATCCAGATTGTTGACCACGAACATCAGCGCCGAACCCGACCCACACATTCGCTGTCTGGCGGAGAAACATTCCTGGCTTCACTCGCTATTGCTTTGGCCCTGTCTCAAGGTTTTCGGACGGTGGCTACTGGACGGGCAGCCCAGACCTCTACCGAGTGTCTCATTCTTGATGAAGGATTCGGCACCCTAGACCGGGAGGG
>CAZXFE010000193.1:0-5339 GCA_964639795.1 uncultured Enterobacteriaceae bacterium
GTGGATGGGTTACCGTCCTCCTAGCCGAGTTGTCATAAATAGGGCTAAAGGCAGCCTGGCAGGCGCCCGTTGGTCAGGCGTGATATCAAGGCCCTTTCTTATCTGACCTATCTAGCTGATATAAAAATATGATCTGGAGGAATGCGCATATGAAGTCTGTTTACGTGGATGACGTACGTCATCCACAAGCTCAAGAAGCTTGCTATGGAAAATCAGCAGACCCTCATTTCTTTGTTGAATAGCCCGGTCCAGGAAGGAGTTAAGCGTATAGAGAAGCAGCGTAGGCGCCCACGCGAGACGAGCCGCCACGGAGTCGGGATGTTTGGCCTAGACAGTGCGCGCGGTGGTAAAGAGGCAGACGTCGAAACCGTATACGGACAGAGTCGTTATCAAGGAGTAGAAGATAACGATGGCCGTTTTTGACTTTCCTGCCGCTCTGCCCAATCGGCTCCACTGGGACTCAAGTATTCTTGCCAATATTGCCTTTGCCGCTGCTAGTTTCCACAAACCGTGTACGGACTACTACTATCTACTGAAGGCGGAGGGGTTCCGGTTCCTGTCTCCAATTTGACGCTCGATGAAAACTGGTACATCCTGCTGAAGCTCGAATCAGAACGGATTTACGAGACACCGACCTTTTGGGATATCTATCGAGAGGAGCCTGATCGTCTCAGGCCTTTCCTGAAAAAATTGCGAGACTTTACCCGAAAAGTTGGAGCGGCCGTCCCATATTACTTTGATTGGAATGAGGCAGGATCATACGATCAGGTGCTGCAAACAATGGAGAAACACCTACTCCTGCCCCGTGACGCGTACCTTTGAGCCATTATGCAGGATCAAGAGATTTCCGCTCTGGCGACTACTGATACGGATTTCACACCCATTCCAGTGGTGACGATCTATACCTGCAACGGAAAAATGCTTTCCTCCTGAGAGCGCCTAACCAAACTAACTGGAGGTCATTTCAATACCCCAGCTCCGCCTGGATTCCTTTTTCCATGGGAATGACAGTCCTTGTTGTGTCAGACCCGAGTAAGCAGGTATCCAGGCAAACAGAATGAGACGGAATTTTGTTAGTGGCTCTAAGGGAGTTAAAACAACGCTTTCAATGGTGCCCGCCGAGTTGTCCTTCTCTTTATTTCCTGCTCTTATCTCGTCAGACCAATAGAGGGAAGCCTTTAAGAAAACGCTTCTAACGCCGGCAGATGAGGAGGGGAAAACTTGAGCTCTCAAATTGCACCACTGAGAACTGCGGATATGCCCCGTCGGACGTTGTCATACTGGCAATTGACCGGACCCGGTGCCGTGCTGGTGGGACTCTCCATTGGCGCGGGCGAAATTGTCATGTGGCCGTGGATTACGGCCAAGTTTGGTGCGAGCATGCTGTGGGCGGCCGCGCTGGGCGTATTCCTGCAGTTGTGGATCAATTGCGAGATCGGCCGCTGGACGATTGTGACTGGTGAGGCGCCGTATACAGGCTTTGCGCGGGCCTGGATGGGTTTTATCTACATTCTACTGTTCTTGACGGTTTCGCTCTTGTTTTTACCTGGTTGGGCACGTGTGTCAGGCGCTGCGCTTAAAGCTATCATATTCGGCCCTGACGGACCTGGGGCGGACTGGGTGTGGACGGGCATCACCTTTTTGCTCATTGCGGCAATGCTCTTTGGGCCTAAGCGCATGTATCGGGCCATGGAGCGTATTGTCATAGGTCTGGTTGTCTTCATTACTTTGGGGCTCATCTTTGTCGCTTTTCAGGTCGGCAACTTGGACGCCTGGGCTGAAATGGGGCGCGGGCTGGTCAACTTCGGGCATATCGAGTTGGACGACGAATTTCCGTTTGGCCGCTTCTTTGGCGCCGTAGTGTTCGCTGGCGCGGGTGGCGCTGGCAACCTGTGGTACGCGTTTTATTTGCGAGACAAGGACATCGGTATGGGCGCGCGTATGCCCTCGTTACACAACCCGTTTCGGAGCGGAACGCACGAGGAAGACGCAACCGGCTACGTCTATCCCGAAACGGAAGAGAATCTCCGCGCGTTCAAGGACTGGTTTCGTTGGGTGCGTATGGATCAGACGCTCTACTTTTGGTTACTCAATAGCCTCACCATGTTTCTGTTTATGTTTGGCGCGCTGTGTGTCCTACGTCCGCTCGGGGTGGTTCCGACGGAAGGTCGTATTATATGGGATATGTCCCTTATATTGAACGAGTCTATGGGCACCTTTGGTCGGTATCTGTTTCTCTTGATAGGCATGGCGACACTGTTCAGTACTCAGCTGGTGAGTGTGGATGGCAACGCGCGCGTGTGGTCCTATATCATCCGTACAACGCTTTCTTTTGGCGCACGCATAGACCAAGCCAAACTATATGTGCCCTTTGCTGTACTGTTTATGGTTGCGGGCACGGCCAGCACCTGGTTCTTTGAACGCTATGCCGTTACCGCGCTAGGTTTTCTCTTTAATGCTGCGCTGCTGAGTGGCTTCACGATGGCGATGTATGTGCCGTTGATGCTGTATATGAATCTGCGCCATCTTCCGGTTTCTGCACGACCTGGTCCGATATCTATCGGTATGATGATTATCGCGTCTGTCGTGTACGGCAGCTTCGCGCTGTACTCGCTCTGGCTTGCGGTCTTTTAGAGGTAGTAGCATACAATAGAGGATTTGGAGGACGTAAAAACGCTGCTAGAGGGGTTATGAAAAAAATTTCTCCGTCAAGGAGGAGAGCGTGACCATGACCCTGATCGATATATCGCGAGAACTAGAGTTGGCAACGGATGTGAGTGCTCCGGAGATTCGCCGTGAGCTTGCGGTTCAGCTGTATGCGCAAGGCAAGCTCTCCAGGGGGATAGCACGTGAGCTGGCCGAAATGAGCGTGGTTGAATTTTAATGCCTCTTAGGCAGCCGTGGTATTTCAGTCGCGTATCGGGCGGAAGCCTTTAGCGAGTACACGGGGAAGTTGACCGAAGGTTACTCCGTCCGCACTCCTGAGCAGTGGCTCGATAACAGTCGGCCCAACGGAACGGCTTTTTTGTTCGACCAGGCTAGGCAGAACGAGCGCGCCCTTGGTCTCAATCTGTGGGAAGAGTCGGCTCCGGATGGCGAAGGCATACCCCTGACCTTTCTTCAAGAAGTTGCGATATTTCCGTGACCACGCCCGGACCATTGGGCAAACCGGTCCAAGCCGTTGACCGGCGGCTCAGATTTTCCGGTTGGTTGAAGGAGTTTGAGAGGCGCGGAGGACAGCTCGTTACCAAGACCGTCACGGATGACGATCTTGAGCCCCTGGCCGAGTCCCACGACCTCGTGGTTATTGCGACTGGCAAAGGGGATATCACCTACCAGCTCTTTGAGCGCGATGCGGAACGGAGTCTATACGACGAACCTCCACGTAATCTGGCCATGGTTACGGTCACGAATACGAAACCCTGGTCGGATGTTGCTTTCCATCCGATTCGGTTTACCTTTATTGCCGCAGTGTGTGAGCTGTTCTGGGTGCCGCTTTTTGATAAATCTCAGCTGCCGTCGTATAGTGTTGCGTTTGATGCCAAGTGCGGCGGACCGATGGACCGTTTTGTCGGGCAGGTCAAATCTGGCCAAGAGGTAGTTGAGACGGCCAAAAACGTTATTCGAGATCTGGTGCCGTGGGATTATGAAAAGGTCAAGGACGCGACGCTCAACGACGAACTCGCTTGGCTGACCGGGGAATTCCCACCCACAGAGGGGAAACCTGTCGGACGACGCTCGTCTGGAAAAATGGTTATGGCCTTAGGCGATAGGGTAATAACGTATGATCCTATTACCGCTCACGGGGCGAACAGCGCCTAAAAGATGGCCAAGCACGTCCTACAACGGATCGTGCAGGGTGATCGTGATGAACAACCATTTGATGCAGAGTGGATGACGACAGTGTTTGAAGAATATTGGGAAACGGATGCGCAGTACGCATGCGCGTTTACCAGTGCGCTGCTTGATCCCACTACTCGGTAAGTAGCAGCGATCCTGGCGGAGGGAGCCAGCTCGTCTGCTATTGTTGGCGAGCTCTTTTTGCACTTTAACAATCCACGCGAGTACTGGCCCTGGCCAGTGGATCCAAAGGACCCAGTGAAATGGATTGCCGAGAGAGCAATCGAATTAAGGAGGAAGGCGTATGGCTGGACCCGTTTGTTTGATTAGTGGTGTTGGTCCGGGGACCGGAGCGGCGTTAAGTCGTCGTTTTAGCGCAGGCGGCTATCGCGTTGCAATGTTGGCCCGCAATCAAGACCGTCTGGCACAGCTCGAAAAAGAGATTGCTGGCTCTGCGGGCTATGTGTGTGATGTGTCTGATGAAGCCGCGGTGAACGCCGTTGTCGCTCGGGTGAAAGAAGAAAAGGGCGCGCCGGAGATACTCATCCACAATGCAGTAGGCGGCGCGTTCGGCACGTTTCTAGAAATTGATCCTGAAGTATTGGCCAACAATTTTCAGGTCAACACCATGGGTCTGCTGTATTTGGCGAGAGCGGTTGCGCCGGATATGATCGAGGCGGGGAAGGGCGTGGTTCTGGCTTCAGGCAATACCTCCGCCCTGCGCGGTAAGCCCCGGTTCGCCGGTTTTGCGCCCACAAAAGCCGCTCAGCGAATCTTAGCTGAGTCCATGGCGCGCACGCTTGGGCCACAAGGCGTCCATGTCGCCTATATCGTCATTGATGCGGTGATCGACCTGGAGTGGACGCGCAAGATGTTCAAAGACAAGCCGGATGGATATTTTATTCAGCCCTCGGCCATTGCCGACACCGCCTACCATATCGCTCACCAAGACCGTTCGGGCTGGTCGTTTAACGTCGAAGTGCGACCGTTCGGGGAGGAGTGGTAGCCGCAAAACTACCCCTGGACTGACACTTGTGGTCCTGATTTATGTGTCGACTTATCGTCGTTTGTATCGCATTGGTAACCATCCTCCTATTCACCTTATTATCAACAGGCAGTATTGCCCAGATTTCCCCTCCAATGGTTGCTCCTGACTTCGTGGTCATCCTTGATGCCTCAGATTCCATGTGGGGCCAGGTCGAGGGAGAGAATAAGATCGTCATTGTGCGCCGAGTCCTCAAAAAAACTTGTTGCCGGGCTGTCTACCGAAGCTGAGGTCGGCCTGGTCGCCTACGGGCATCGTCAGAAGGGAGACTGTGAAGACATCGAGACCCTTGTGCCGTTAGAGGCGCTGGACAAGGAGGCCATGACCCGAGAGATTGACGCGCTTGATCCGAAGGGTAAGACGCCTATCAACAAGCGGTGCAAGAGGTCTCTAGCACCTTCTTTGGCAAGTACTCTTTACTTCGCATGATCCATGCTTCCGGCGTTTGCCACTT
>CAZXFE010000193.1:5349-7827 GCA_964639795.1 uncultured Enterobacteriaceae bacterium
TAGACTTTGCTGAGTAGAAGGAAGGAAAGAACGCGCAGACAGTTTTGTTTGATATCAGTCCCATCGCCGCTGGCAGCGAGAAGCTGTCCCCCTCTGTACTGAGCGGACCGGTCCGTATTGGGATCGTCCACCTTTGGCAAGTACTCTTTACTTCGCATGATCCATGCTTCCGGCGTTTGCCACTTCTAATAGGATGTCGGCATGGCAGGCACCCTTTGTTGGACACCAGCAGGCGAGACTTTTGCCTCCCAATTCCTTTTGAATCTTCTCACGACTGGGTGGGACAGGGAGCTTGTCTCCGCCCTTAAAGGTCTTCGCCAGGCCCGGAGCCAGACGGCCGTCTAACCAGAGCTTGTACACGGCGACGAGAAATTCGCGATCCATCTGTACGTCTGGCTCATCTTTGAGTTTGAAAAAGGGATTGCCCCACTTCCCCGGTCTCCCCACGTAGGCGGTCCTGGATGGCATCTGCCACCCTTTGGTACGTTTTCGTTGAATGCGTTTAGGCTGCTTTGTCTTGGCCATATTGGTTACTCCTTTGGGAATATCTACAGGAGCAGGGATGTAGCTATTCTGTCAAGATACGAGGCTGCTGCAAGGCGCTAGTATTTCTACACAGAAGGATTGAGTTTAGTTCTATCGACAGAAAACTGACATAGGGTAACATTCTGTCATATGGAAAAAAAGAACGGGACTCGCAATTACACTCTATCCGGACAGGCTGTCACCGGGATGATTTTGGAAACCTTTCAGTTGAACGGACGCCTGCTCGCCGCTGGTGATCAGTTAGTGCAAGACTTGGGTTTGTCGAGTGCACGTTGGTAGGTTATGGGTGCACTCGTCGATGGCCCACTGCCGGCTGCGCAGATTGCTCGGAAGAGGGGCCTGGCGAGGCAGAGCGTGCAGCGCATAGTGGACATCCTGGCCGACGAGCAAGTAGTCGAGTTTGCCCGAAAATCCGTATCACCAGCGGGCAAAACTTTTCGGCCTCACGACACGGGGCCGCAAGCTCTACGACGAGGTCATGCAGTGCTAGATGCAGTGGGCGAACCAACTTGCGCAGGGGTTATCCGCCAAGGAGCTGAATGCCGCCGTACATCTCCTTGAAACTGTGCGCCTGCGTTTGGAAAAACCAATAGAAAATGAGAAAGACAATGGCAAACGGAGTGCTATCAACGCCTCTGAGGTCTCTGAGAACCCTTCACCCGGACGCGTTCAAGCATTCTCGGGCAAATATGGAAGCCGTTTTTTGAAGAGAGTATGGATATTCTAGAAAGCATCGCTATCCCGGCGCGCTCGATTTTCGCTGGTGCTGCGATTTACATTACAGGTCCGTTTGCGTTTTAACGCAGCAAAAGCGATCTTGACCCCTCATGGCTTTGGGCTTATCGTGCCCGCGAAACAAGATTCTCGTTTATATCTGCAACTGTATGGGAATAAACCACAATAAAACTGGTGGCCCTTTGGCTGGTATCCGCGTCATTGAATGTGGCGCCCTGCTGGCTGGGCCGTTCTGTGCTCGATTCTTGGCTGATTTTGGGGCTGAGGTGATCAAGGTTGAGGCTCCGCAGAAGGGCGATCCTATACGTACGGTTGGCCAGTCGTTGGTCGATGGAAAAAGCCTGTGGTGGCCGAGCATTGCGCGCAATAAGAAATGTATTTCACTCAATCTGCGTGAGCCGGAAGGGCAGGACATCTTGCGCAAGCTCGTCACGACCGCCGATGTGCTGGTGGAGAATTTTCGACCAGGTGTGTTTGAAGAATGGGGCCTCGGCTACGACAGGCTGCGGGAGTCGAATCCTGGTCTCGTCTTTGCTCGTGTCTCCGGTTATGGACAAACCGGCCCGTACCGGGAAAAACCGGGGTTTGCCGCGGTGGCTGAAGCCTTCGGCGGGCTGCGGCATGTTGTTGGATTCCCGGACCGTCCGCCGTGTCGTGTAGGCATCAGTCTAGGTGACTCGTTGGCCGGGATGTTTGCCGCACTGGGGACGCTCATGGCCTTGTATAACCGTGATGTAAATGGTGGTAGTGGCCAGGTGATCGATATGGCTTTGTATGAAGCCGTCTTCGCCGTGTTAGAAGCGACCCTCACCGAGTACGACAAAACTGGCTATGAGCGGACGCGGACGGGAACGGTACTGCCCGGTTTTGCCCCATCAAACCTCTACCCGTGTAAAAATGCGCAATGGATAGTCGTTGCCGCAAATACCAATGGCTTATTTACTCGGCTGTGTAAGCTGATGCAGCGGGAAGAATTGCTGACCGATCCACGTTTCGAGAATCAGGTTGTACGGGCTGAGAACCGTGCGGCAATAGATGAGATTGTCGCAGCGTGGACGGGGCAATATGAGCTTGCTGAATTATTGCCCCGGGTCGAAGCAGCAACAATTCCTGCCGGTCCGGTGTATAGTATTGAAGATATTGTGAAGGACCCGCATTTCCAGGCTCGGGATATGCTGTTGTCTTTGCATGACCGTG
>CAZXFE010000194.1:0-7777 GCA_964639795.1 uncultured Enterobacteriaceae bacterium
TTCTGAAGTTATCAAATTCAGATACGCAGTATCATCAGGACCCGCCGAAACGGAGCGTTCGCGATCTCGCATCGGCAGCCGCTGTTTCAGCAGCCGCTGACGGTGAAGGGACAGCCGGGCGCCTGGCCCCTTCTATCCCCCCCCCCCCAACTCCTGCCACCTGCCCCGCTAACTGCCACGTCGCCAGTGTGAGCACAGACAGTGCCAACAAGATCATTCACCACTCGGACAGCGTCGGGTTCCCAGGCCATTGGTGAACGTACACGCCACCGTGGTCAGCCGCCACCTGGTCGGGACGATCGCGGTGATCGTAAACGTCCTCGGCAGCAGGCTACTAAACGTTTGAATATTGGTGCCGCTGCCATCATCCACCAACGAGAAGTCGGCCAGACCCTTCCCCCCCGTGATGAAAAAGCATGTCGCACGACCCTCGACGCTCGCTTCTTTGATCACGGAGATGGAGTTGACTACCGGGGGGCGATCGTACGACTGCATCTGTCGTTGCCTCCGACCGGGTTCGTTGCCCACCACTGTGGCGCCGTTGGCTAAGGCGCCGAAGGGACACATGACCGTGCCGCCTACCGCCGTACGGTCTGAGACGGGCGACCCGAAGGTCAGGCCGGTCGGCCACACGTCGCTAACGCTAACGCCGGTCGAATCCGGGGGCCCGTTATTGATCACGGTTTAGGTCAGGTTGGCGCCGGGAATCACTGCAGGCACACCGTCACCCTTGCTCCGGGTCAGATTGACTTGTGGCGTGAGCAGCGTCTCGTTGTCGGTAGCCGTGTTCGGATCGGCCACTGACTTCGTGGCCGCGGTGGGGACCGGATTAGAGTGGGTGCTGAGTTGGCGACCGTCACCGTGTTCGTGAGCGCGCCCGTGGCGGCGGTGGTGAAGGTGCACGTCAAATCCGCCGGAAAGGTGTAGGTTATCGTAACGGAGGGAGCGGCACTGGGGCCGTTGATCGAGGCTAGATTGGTATAGGTCAGCGATTGGCCCGGGATCGCCGAGGTGACCCCGTCCGTCTTGGTGACGGACAGATCCGCTTCGGGGTTTACCGTCAGTCCAGAGCGTTAGCCGTAACTCTATTGCCCAAAGACGAGGTCAGGTCACCCGTGATGTTGACCAGACTGCTCTCGGCTGTCCCGCTGCTCGTGTTATCAATGCGCGGATCCACCGCTAGAATGCGGGCGTCGGTGTTGATCAAGCCGGTGGCCGCCCAGCTCCCCCCCCTCAATCCGTACTCTTATACACCCCGCCCCAAAGCGTTCCCGCATAGAGCGTCGCCGGTCTCTCCAATCTTTTCTCTATGCGAAGAACCCCAGATTCGGCCAGATAAGTCCATTCAGTAAATACGATATAGGCTGTACCATTAGGCCACCGGTAACTAATACGAATTTATACAGCCTTTGCGTAAAGCAGAAAACGGAGGACATGCTATAGCAAACGTACCACGACTCCGAAGGATGCGGGCCCAGCCACACCCAGGGTATCTTGAGCGCTCGGCCGCCATTTATCCTTATTTCAGTTGAAAGAATGAGGGGGAAAAGAACAAAGGGAATCTATGTGTAAATTCGACCTGATGGGTGCTAATACACCTCCCACCTGCCCTGCTTATAATACTCATGTAAGACAGGTCGACTCTCCCGATTAATTTTTATCTTCTCCCCTCCTTCAAAGACGCCTTTCCCAAAGTGCACCATCGAGATCACCGCGTCGCGGTTTAAGAAGCGCATTTCCACATCTTGAAAAGACATACGCTGCACGGTTTCCTTGAGCGCCTGAGATTCCAGAAGCTGGTCATCCACACCCAGTACAAATCCCCATTCACCAAGCGTGGGGATGTGGTTGTGGTACGGCAGTGTGCTGAACCCCGCTTCTTGCATGGTCTTCTGGATGCATAGAAATGCCTGGCGTGAAAAAAATGGGCTAGTGGCCTGAGTCACGATAGTACCACCGCGTTTGAGGTGTTTTTTACATAAGCGGTAGAAGTTCAGCGAGTACAGGCGTGCCAATTCAATTGAGTTGGGATCGGGTAGATCAATGATAACCGTATCGAATAAATTATTTGTGTCCTGTAAAAAGGCGAACGCATCCACATTCACGATCGTCACCCGTGGATCGCTTAAGGCGTTATTATTAAGCTGTACAAAGATCGGGTGCGAGGCGGCCAGCGTTGTCATCTCTGGATCAAGATCAACCAGCGTCACTTTTTTCACAGCAGAGTATTTCAGGATTTCGCGTAGTGCCAAGCCATCGCCACCGCCGAGCACCAGCACCTCTTCTTGGTTGCCTCTCAAAGCGAGCGCCGGATGGACCAAGGGTTCGTGATAGCGCTCTTCGTCGTAGCTGCTGAATTGCTCGTTGCCGTTGATATACAGCCAATAATTGTTGCGCCAACGCGTCAGGACAAGACGTTGGTAGGGCGTTTGTTTGACCAGGATAACGGTGTCCTTATACAGCGCCTGCTCACCAAACAGCACTATAGGCTCGGCCAAGAAAAAGAGACTGACTAGACCCGCGCCAACAACCGCCCAGGCACCGCTCAGCAGTCGTGGCGCCCTGAGTAAGGACCGAAAACGAAAGAGAAACAGTGACGCAACACCGAAGTTCACCGTACCGAGAATCACCGGCGTATAGCTGAGCCCCAAGTAGGGTAGCGCCACAAAGGCAAAGAACAGTCCACCCAACAGCGCCCCGTAATAATCCTTCTCCATGACCGAAGAAATATTCACTCGGAGTTCTTCGTAGCCGGCATTAACCCGAGTGATAAGCGGGATCTCCATCCCGATCAGCAAACCAATAGCAATCCCGAACGGGTAGATTACCAGGCCGACGTTATTGAGAAACGGAGAAAGCGCGTACGCCGCAGCTGCAGCGCTGGCGCACAATAGGGATAGAGAAAACTCGAGGACGGTGAATGTGTCCAGCAGGTTTGCACCAAGATAGCGACTCAAATGGCTGCCGAGGCCCATCGCAAACAGCATGAGCGACATCATCAGCGTCCACTGTAGGACCGCGTTGCCCAGAAAATAGGTCGCAAGCGTGCACAGCACAAACTCTGCGACTATGCCCGCGCAGCCAGTCGCGAACAAGCAGAGTTTGAGTAGTCTAGAAACACCACGTGATGAGGAAGGAGGCACCAACGTACGAAAACATCTCAATGCAGGCCGCACCGAGATTGGGTTGTTCATGCTCGACTAATTCAACCGTGATCGTTGTCCCCGGTAGAAGAACTTTGTCGGTTGCCAGTCGGATAATCGGGAGCGCCACCAGACCAACCAGGGCCATCGACCCAAACGTCATCAGATGGTCTTGCCATGAAAAGAAGTCACCACTCACCGCATAGCGCAGAATATTGCCCATAGCGATGAGTGCGCCGGCAAAACTCACACCAACGGCGACGTTATCCTTTTCAATTTCGTCATGGATGCTATACGGCGTGATCCAGTCATACATGAAGGCAGTCAAAATCAACGCGACCTGACCCAACGCCCAAAAACCTAGGGCAGTCCAGACTGTCCCGCCCTCACCCGAGACCGCGCCAAACAGAATGAGTCCGGTGGCAGCATACACCCCGCCAACGGTGATACCGGTGCCCGCGTTCCGGTCTTGTATGATCTCTTTGGTATTGCGGAATCGGTACAGAATAAGACGGTCACTCACTATGGTCGAAATATTGAGCAGGATAATCGCGAGTGTCCCATAAATAAAAAGGTCGAGTACGTCATCAACCACTCCATGCGACGGCCCGACTATGGCGCCGCCAATGGCAAACACCAGCCCAAAGTAATAACCAATCAGAGCCAGCGCGAGAGCGGTATTTTTGTTGCCGATCAGTTCCTCATGCACATGGAATTCGCGGTGGGCCAGGTTAAAAACCAGCGTGCCGACCCAGAACAATACGTAGGCACATATGATGTAGACACAGGCAAGGATGAGAGCATCGACAGTCATGGGTCTATTCTTAATCGTCGCCTATTTGCCAAAACCAAACCCGCGCGACCGCACCGGTACGCTGCTGCGTCCTAATCGATTATTGAATTTCTGCCCAAAGCGCTGCCGCTTCGCAACGTCGCGGGACCGGCGACGCTCAAAAAACGACGGTTTCCTTTGCTGCGTCACCGTGCCGCGCGTCCCGTGTTCTTTTCCGGTCGGTCCATAGTACGGGCGACGTTGTGATCGTGAACGCTCGTAAGAGTTATAATCATTGCGAAAAATTGATCCCCGGCCCATGCCGAACATGCTGCTCATGAACGCATACTGGCCGTAAAACGCCCAAAAGGACGTGCCACTATTATTCGTCTGCCACTGTCCGTAACGGGAATTACCAACATAGCCATACCCTGCGGGATGCGGGACATTGTTTTCACCGTCGGGTGTTTTGGATGCCAGCGTCATACCCAGGAAGTTCTCATTGGCCCGGTACACCGACTTCGGCACCTGCAACCAGTCAGTCGTCCAGGATTTCTTTCCCTGCGCAACCCTGTACTGATGGAAGTGGGAAGAGATGAATGTCCCTTCCTCGCGCATATCATCAAGAATGATGGAATATTCGGGCGCGGAGGAGAGTTGGGTTTTCAGTTTGTCTAACGGAGTTGCGGAGGACGAGCAACCGGCGAGGAGTACTGCAACGCAGCAACTCAGGGCAATCTTCCAGATCGTCTTCCGCATGCCTTGAGAGGCAGTTCTTTTGATCCCCAGCATCGTGCTACTCTGTACCTCTACAATGCAGCAACTTCCGCACCTCGTCAAGCAACACTACACGTTCACGAAAGCATACGCGTGACAGGCAAACATCTCTTCGCCGATTTGTATGGGGTTGAAGCCGCGCTATTGCGTGATGAACCTAGACTGATGCAAGTTTTTCGTTCGGCTCTTGAACGCTCAGGCTTCTCCATTCTGAATCAGGTCAGTCACCATTTTCCAACCGGCGGCCAAGGTGTAACCGGTATTTTCTTACTCGCGGCCTCACATGCGACTTTTCACACGTTTCCAGAGCGAGTCTATATGGCCATTGATGTTTTCTCTTGCGGAAGGGCCGAGCCAGAGGCGGTCCTCGGCATATTAAAAGAAGCCTTCTCTCCTCAGCAGGTTCAAACCGATATTGTAGAGCGCGGAGACCGCCAGACATAGGGATCAGGCTTCTTCTGGCTCTCGGCATTTTACGCCCGGCTTCGCCTTGCACCCGTCCAGCCTTTTCGCTACGACGTTGGCAGCGCCAATTGGCAGTCGAAAAAGGAGGAATAACGATGAAGTACGGTTTACACTTAGCTGGAGGCGCATCGGTCTGTGATAGGCAGGCCCTCATGGATGTCGCCAGGATTGCCGAAGAGGAAGGCTGTGACTCTCTCCTTATCGGTGACCATATTGTCTTACCCAAGAAAATTGCAACCCCCTGGCCATACGAGGAGTATAACGACGGAAAGCCAAACTATGACATCTACACCAGCATGGAATGGCTAGATCCGTTTGACACCATGGCCTTTGTTGCAGGAATCACGGAGAGAATTCGGATCGGCCTGAGCGTGTTGATCGTACCGTATCGGCATCCTTTTGACGTAGCGCGAAGGATCGCCACCATCGACGTACTGTCCGGTGGACGATTTATTCTTGGCACGGGTGTCGGTTGGCTGGAAGAAGAGTTTGATCTGCTTGGCGTTCCCTTTCAGCGTCGGGGTAAACGCACGCGCGAATATATCGAGGTAATGAAGGCGCTGTGGACTGAAGAAAGTCCTCGCTATGATGGTGAGTTCGTCAAACTGGAAGAAGACGTAAACGTCCTACCGCGTCCCTTGCAAAAACCCCATCCGCCAATATGGGTCGGCGGCGAATCGGTGTATGCGCTGAAGCGTGTGGCCAAGTTTGGCGATGGCTGGCATATTGCACTTCTGACCTTTGATCAGATTCGGCCCATGCTCGATCAGCTCAGGAGGCTGATGGATGAAGCGGGCCGCAACTATGATGATCTCGAATTGACGGCGATGACCGACCCAACCCGTACCACGCCTGAAGATATCAAAACCTACCGCGATCTTGGAGTGAAGGTCCTCTACACGATTCCGTTAAGTAGAGACCCAGATAGCGTTGCAAAGCAAGTCCAATCGTTCGCGAAGCAAGTACAGGACGTAGTGTAAACCAAGGTTCAGGAGGATAAAAATGCTCACACGGAATGAAATTTCTGCCGCCTTCGCCAAATGGGGCGCTGCCTGGAACGAGCACGACCTAGACGGCGTTATGGATTTATTTCACCACGATATTTACTTCGAGAATTGGACCGG
Organism: uncultured Enterobacteriaceae bacterium; assembly: GCA_964639795.1. Classification (GTDB taxonomy): domain Bacteria; phylum Desulfobacterota; class Binatia; order Bin18; family Bin18; genus Bin18. The sequence goes on from CAZXFE010000194.1 coordinate 6,282, forward strand.
AGGTTGGGCCAGAGGTAAAGAGAATCTACGCCAGGCCTGGACACCGTGGTTCGCCAATCATGGCGGGTTCACGTTTACGGACGAAGAAACCTTCATCGACGAAGTAGAACAAAAGATGCTCTACCGTTGGCAGCTCGACTCCCCCTCCTTTGAGAAAGGCCATGAAGACAAGCACGAGGCCCGACGGGGCATCGATGTCCTGCACTTCAAGGACTGCAAGATCATCCAAAAGCTAACCTACTCAAAGACGACGATTGAGATTGGTGGGGAGCAGGTACGGCTGACTCCAGGACAGCAGGGCTAAGGAAGGAGACAGCGGCATGACTGCATTTTCTCAATTCTCTCTGGACCAGGTAGAGATTTTTGGCAAAGGTGTCCTTCAGGCCGAAGGCGTTGTGATCGACAAGGACGGCATCGTGTACGGTGCGGGCCGCGACGGCATTGTGTACAAAGTGACTCCGGATGGCACAGTCAGTCAGCTCGCGACACTGCCGGAAGGCTCTATGCCCAACGGGATCACCTTGGACCGCGAGGGCAATATTGTCTACTGCGACTTGGCAAAGCAAGCCGTGATACGCGTCACGCAGAGCGGCCAGATTTCATTAATTGCTGACCAAGTAGGTGACGTGAAGCTCACCATGCCGAATTTCGTCAGCTATGATGCGGAGGGGAATTTATACGTCTCTAACTCTTCCAGCGCACCAACGTTAGAGAAAGCGCTCGAAGAGCTGGCAGAGCCAGCCCCGAACGGTGCGCTCGTTCGCATTCGACCTAACGGCAGCGGAGATGTGGTTGCCACAGGTATTTATCTTGCCAACGGGACAGCAATCTCACCGAATGAAGATGCGGTCTATGTACTGGAAAGTACACGAGACGATTGTCTTCGTATCCAGATCAATAAAGACGGGACATTCGGTAAACCTGAGATTTACTCCAAAGACTTTCCCGCCCTGCCTGACGGAATGGCCTTCGACGTTGACGGCAACTTATATGTCACCCTTCCCGCCAAGATTGGCGGCTCACATAAGCTCCAGGGTATTGCTCACCAAGGGGTCAACATGGCCCCAGCCCACCAGATTATTAAAGTCGATACCAATGGTAATTGGAGCATGTTGATCGACGACCCTGAAGGTCAAAAGCTAGATTTTCCCACAAATTGTGCCTTTGGCGGCCCGGGCCTGCAGGATCTCTATTTCGCCAATCTGGAAGGCGATCATTTTAGCCGGGTGCACACGCAATTCCACGGGCATCCGCTTTATCATCAACGCTGAGGTACACTAGAAATCGATGGGCAAAACCAAATATTCTGTATAGATAAATTCACGATGCTGCATTAACCTGGGCGCTGCCGCGGCCGCCACCGCTGGATCGTGATTCTTGTACATCGGCCGAAACCCTTCATCCATAGGACAGAGGTCCGGCGGGAGCGGATCGATCAGATGAGAGAAAGCGGCCCAGTAAATATCGAGCGCGGATACGGCACTACCAATAAAACA
>CAZXFE010000195.1:0-7655 GCA_964639795.1 uncultured Enterobacteriaceae bacterium
TTTTTCGCCCATCTCTTTTTCGTTGTAATCAAAACCGGAATTTGCTACCCTCCTTTACGCCCCTGGAAATTGTCCCGTGTGTGGAATGAGTTGGTTCGAGAGTTGCAAGATTTGTAAAGCTAGCAGCTCCTGTTTGTAGCCCCCGGAACCCGCTCATAGGTTCACGGGGCCTGTGTGTATGCACTACGGAGGTGAAAGTTGGCGCTGAGAATTTTTATTGGCAATCTCTCGTTCAAAACAACGGAAGGGGAACTTGAAACCCTATTCGCCGAGTCTGGCTCGGTCACTTCAGTAACGATTATTATGGATCGATTTTCCGGCCGCTCACGAGGATTCGGTTTTATTGAGATGGGCAGTGAAGAAGAAGCCCAAGGTGCAATCGAAAAATTGAACGGATACGAATTCGAAGGGAGAGCGCTGACCGTCAATGAGGCAAAGCCTCAGGAGCGGCGAGGGGGCGGAGGTTATGGAGATCGCGACCGTTAATCTGGAATAGAGGAGATTTCTTTTTGGCTGTAAAACTATTTATTGGTAATTTACCTTCACTACTCTGCTTTCCCGAACTCGAAGACTTATTCACTCCTTTTGGAGGTCTTCAATCTGCAGAACTCATGACAGATCCCGCTACTGGTCGGTCGCGCGGGTTTGGCTTTATTGAAATGGAGACGGAGGAGTCTGCCCAGGCTGCGATTGCGGGCTTGAATGGGAAAGAAGTGGAGGGCCAGACCTTGACGGTTAATGAGGCGAAACCCAGTCGTGGCGGACCTATAGCCGCGCGCGGTGGTCGTGACAGAGGCCCCGCACCCTCGGGCAGGCCTCCGATGCGTCCACAAGCCTCCTCCGGCACACGGCTTTTCGTGGGGAATTTGCCCTACACTGCTGGCAACGCAGACCTGGAAAAAGTCTTTGGAGAGGCCGGCCAGGTCAGTTCGGTCATGGTTGTATCCGACCGCTTCTCCGGACAATCGAAGGGCTTCGCTTTTGTTGAAATGGGCTCAAAGGATGATGCTCAGGCCGTCATCCAAAAATTTAACGGTCAAGAAGTACTGGGACGCATCCTGAAGATCAACGAAGCCCGCCCTCCAGAACGACGCCGATTTGGTAGCGGCGGTGCTGGTGGTGGCGGCCGACGCTTTTAAGAAATTACTCTTTTCCAAGATGGTAGAAAACGAGGCCGGTCAGAAGCTTTGGGTAGAAATAGGTTGACTTCTGCGGCATCGTCTCTCCTCCCTCGCACACCTGCTTGATCTGTTCAAACGTGGTCGAGCGTAGGAGAAATGCCGCTTGAGACTGTCCTTCGCCAACGAGGCGAAACGCCTCGTTGGAATCACTGGTATATGAGACGGTCTTTTTCTGGACCTCTGGAGGCAACCCAAGATAGCGCTGGAAAATGACGTCGTGTAGGACCGTTACGTCTAGTCCTCTCATCGCCTCTGATACAGGCAGACCGTGAGTCACTCGGTCGTCAAAGGACAATAGCCAGTAGTGCTCGGCGCCGGTAAGTACACAGCCAATGCGTCGCTCTTGTCCATACCGTCCATTTTGCTCAGGAGCGGCGAGCGCATCCAGAAAGGCATCCCGCCATGTGAGAGCATAGCGGACCAGCCGAAAGTCCCGCTTGAGGACGGCCTGAAGACTGGTCGGACTCGGGAGGCGGGCCTGCTGGATAAGCCGATGGGTGGGCAGAATGGTGAGACCTACGTCTTGCGCATTGGTGAGATAGGCCAAGACATAGCGAAATGGCTCCTCGCCGATCGAGCTAGTTGAGTCATTTGAGCCATTCGCATCTACTTCAGATGCCTGTTCCCGACAGTACTGTAAAGCGGTTTCATAGCGGTGGTGCCCATCCGCGATTATGAGGGATTCATCCGCAAGTCGGGCACTTAGGTCTGCTATCGCGTCCGGATTGGTAATCGGCCACAGACGGTGGGTGACGCCTGCGTCGTCCTGTATATCGACCGCCGCCGGCTGAGCGAGCTCTTTTTGCAGAGTCTGTTCAAGAGACCAATTTGATCCTGCTGAGCCTGCCGATCCTGCGTAAAGACAGAAAATCGAACTCAGATGCGCCTGGCAGGCACGCAACAGAGCGAGGCGGTCTTTTTTAGCCGGTTCGAACGTACGCTCGTGTGGGCGGATCATGCCGAACTCAAACTCTTCGAGACGCAGCGCGGTGAAGATCCCGGTGCGTCGTCGTTGCTCGCCGTCTTGGAGGGTGTATTCCTGAGAGTAGCAGTAGAAAGCCGGCTCAGAATCCTGCTGCACTACCTGTCGCGATAACCAGGTCTGAAAAGTCTGGGCCGCCGCAGCATATGGATCTGATTCTTTGTTAAAGTCCAGGTGTACGGCATTGTAAGGGCTCTGTAGGTGCAAGAGCGTTTGCTGTTCGGGACTGATCACATCATAAGGCGGAGCAACCACCTTCTGAAGGTCTCCGACTACGGCTGGATTATAACGAATTGCGCGAAAAGGGTGAATCTGTGCCATATATTTTCCTAATGGGTATATGCGGGACACTGACAGAACAAAGCGGACAATCCAAAAGGGCCCGTACGATAGATAGATTGATGGATTAATAGATAAAGAAACAGTTGGGAACTCGTATCGGATTAGCGTTTTAAGGCCCGTTGGCCTATATCACGGCGATAGTGCATGCCCGACCACGAAATACGTTCAACGGCTTGATAGGTCACGTTCATGGCACGCCCGATATCTGCGCCGGTCGCGGTAACGCCTAAAACACGGCCGCCGTTGGTCACGAATCCGTCTGCCTTCCGCTTCGTGCCGGCATGAAAAACCGCACCGTCTTGCCAGTCAGAGAACTGCTCAAGACCAGAAATAGTCTTCTCCTTCTCATAGCTGCCAGGATAGCCTGCTGATGTCAGGACCACACAGACAGCCGGCCGCTCGTCCCAGTCGAGCGTGACGTGGTCGAGGCGTTTATCAATCACGGCATCCATGACCTCTACCAGGTCGGTCCGCATGCGTAGCATAAGCGGTTGGCATTCCGGGTCACCAAAGCGAACGTTGAACTCCAATACCTTGGCCTGGCCGTCCTGGATCATCAGGCCGGCGTATAGGACGCCTTTATAGATAATGTTGCGCTGTTTGAGTCCTTGCACGACGGGAATCAAAATTTCTTGGACAATCTGATCAACCAAAGCAGGAGTCACAACGGGGGCCGGGGAGTATGCGCCCATACCGCCCGTATTCGGCCCCCTGTCTCCGTCAAACACCTGCTTGTGATCCTGAGAGGAGGCCAGGGGAAGAATATGGTTGCCATCGGTAAAGGCCAGGAATGACGCCTCTTCGCCTTGCAGAAATTCTTCAATAACGACTTGACTGCCGGCTTCCCCAAACTGACGGTCGCGCATGATTGCTGTCACGGCGTCCTGGGCCTCAGCTTGTGTTGCACACAAGAGGACGCCTTTCCCAGCCGCCAGGCCGTCGGCTTTGACTACAATGGGTGCGCCGACTTTCTCAATATAGCTACTTGCTTCGCTCGGGTCGCTGAAAACGCCAAATGCTGCAGTCGGTACGCCCTGTTGGCGCATGAGGTCCTTGCTAAAAGCTTTACTGCCTTCGAGCTGGGCCGCGTCCTGGTTTGGCCCAAAGACACGCAGGCCGCGCGCTTCGAATAAATCGACAATGCCCATGCTGAGCGGTATTTCGGGGCCGACCACGGTCAGATCAATCCGCTCTTTTTCAGCAAATCGGCATAGCCCGTCAATATCGTCCGCCGCAAGCGCAACCAGTTCGGCCTGCCCGGCAATACCGTCGTTGCCCGGGGCGCAATAGACTTTGGAAACACGTGAACTCTGCCATATTTTCCACACCAGGGCGTGTTCGCGTCCGCCGCTGCCGATAACGAGGACTTTCATAATTGCTGCATCTTAATGACGGAAATGGCGCATACCGGTCATGATCATGGCCATGCTGTGTTCGTCTGCGGCCTCGATTAGGTCTTTATCGCGCATGCTTCCGCCGGGTTGAATAGCCGCAGTTGCCCCGGCTTTGGCGACCACGTCGAGTCCGTCACGGAATGGGAAGAAGGCATCAGAAGCAACGACTGATCCTGCGGTTTCCAGGCCAATCTGTTGAGCACGAGAGACGGCGATTTTAGCTGAGTCCACCCGACTCATTTGCCCGGCTCCTACGCCTATAACTTGGTCACTGGCGGTCAAGACAATGGCGTTGGACTTAACGTGTTTACACACCCGCCAGGCAAAGGCGAGCGCCTGGTACTCAGCATCAGTTGGTTGGCGTTTTGTCACGACCTCACAGTCTCTCACGTTCACGTGGCCCATGTCACGTTCTTGATATAACAATCCGCCGACAATCGGCTTCGCCTCATAACGGGCCGGCTGCGCATCCGCTAACATTGAAATTTCCATTATGCGGGTATTCTGCATCCGTTTTGATGACGCCAGTATGTCTACCGCTTTTGCTGCATAGCGCGGCGCGATAATGATTTCCAGAAACACCTTGAGATTCAGAATTTCTCGGGCCGTGGCTTCATCGACTTCACGGTTCAAGCCCACAATCCCGCCAAAGATCGACACAGGATCACACGCGTGTGTTTTTCGAAACGCATCGACCAGTGAGTCAGTCGAGGTGGCTACGCCACACGGATTCGTATGTTTAATGGCTACGACTGCGGTCTCGTCAAACTCTTTGAGCAGCTCAAACGCGGCGTTAGCGTCCACGATATTGTTATATGACAATGCCTTGCCTTGAAGCTGTTTGGCAGTGGCGATACAGGGCTCCTGAATGACCGGACTGTGGTAAAAGGCCGCGGACTGATGCGGATTTTCTCCATAGCGTAGGTCTTGGGCCTTGGTGTACTGCAAATGCAGCGTTTCGCCAAAGGGCAGCCGTTCCTCGCCGTCGAGACTGCCCAGATAATCTGAAATTGCACCATCATAGCGCGCGGTCAGACGAAACGCCTTCTTGGCCAGACCGAGCTTTTGCTCGGCGGAGAGGGTACCCTTCTCTTTGAGCGCAGCAAGGATAGTAGGATAGTCGTCCGGATCGACCACCACGCCAACGTCCGTATGGTTCTTGGCAGAGGCGCGCAAGAGAGACGGGCCGCCAATGTCAATGTTTTCTATGGCGTCGGCAAAGGTACAGTCCGGCCGCGCAACGGTTTGCTCGAATGGGTAGAGATTAACCACAATCAGATCGATCGGCTTGAGGTCATGTGCGGCCATGGCCTGCTGATGATTCAGATCGCTGCGGCGGTGAAGAATGCCGGCGTGAATCCGCGGGTGTAGGGTTTTTACCCGACCGTCTAGCATTTCGGGAAAGCCGGTAAACTCTTCGACCGGCGTGACGGCAATGCCGGCCTCCATGATCGCCTTCGCCGTGCCGCCGGTTGAGAGAATTTCAATACCGAGCTCGACCAGGCCACGAGCTAGGTCAACAATGCCACGTTTATCGCTCACACTCATGAGCGCGCGGGTGACGGTAGCCATGTCATTCTCCTTGGTTATGCCGAGCCATTATGACCTCTGCTATTTCGACATCCCGTTTCTCAGAGATGGGGTCACGGATGGTTTTTGACAGTCGGAAAGATAGCTATCTGGATGAGCAGACAGGGAAATACCAGAAGCCTCCAGGGTTGTAAAGGGAAACCCGTGGGCATATGGTAGGCCGCGATGAGAGTGAGGCTCAACGGCGATGAGCGTGAGTGCCCAGAGGGCGCAACTATCGCGGATTTAGTGGAAGAATTGGGACTCGGAAAAAAGCGGATCGCCGTCGAAGTCAACCAGGATATCATCCCGCGCGACGAGTACGTGCGCCACGGTTTGCGGCACGGTGATGAACTTGAAATCGTGCACTTCGTTGGCGGCGGCTGCTGATTTATTTAGATCTATACAGCGAGGATGCCATGGCAGATTTAGCGGATCCATTTGTACTTGCAGATAAGGAATATACTTCCAGACTGATTGTTGGGACGGGCAAGTATAAGGATTTTGCGGAAACCAAACAGGCCATTGAGGCCTCGGGTGCCGAGATTGTGACCGTCGCCGTCAGGCGAGTGAATATCACCGACCCGAACAAAGAGAATTTGCTCGACTACATCGATCCCAAGCAATACACCATCCTTCCCAACACGGCCGGCTGTTATACTGCCGAGGATGCAGTCCGGACCTGCCGGCTGGCACGCGAGGCGGGGGTCGGCAATATGGTCAAGCTTGAAGTCATTGGGGATGCCAAGACACTCTTCCCCGACATTCCGGGTACACTTGAGGCGGCCAAGACCTTAGTTGACGATGGCTTTATTGTTCTGCCCTATATTCACGATGATCCGATTTCGTGCCAAAAGCTCGAAGACATGGGCTGCGCGGCTGTGATGCCGTTGGCTGCACCGATAGGTTCCGGGCTGGGGATACGCAACCCGTACAATATTCGCATTATCCTTGAACACAGTAAGATCCCTGTGATCGTTGATGCCGGAGTTGGCACGGCTTCTGATGCTGCCGTTGCTCTAGAAATGGGCTGTGATGCGGTGCTTATGAACACGGCCATTGCTGCAGCCAAAGACCCCATTCTGATGGCCAAAGCCATGCGATTGGGCGTTGATGCGGGCAGAAAGGCATATCTAGCTGGTCGTATAGGCAAGAAGCTGTACGCCACAGCCTCTAGCCCGCTCGGTGACCTTATCGAGTAGAGTAGGTAAGTGCTAATCGCCAAAGGTCCCTTCTGTGGCCCCTTTTGTTCAGAAAATCCACTCTTGGGAGGAGTGGCACATAGCGCAGGGATGGGTTTCCCCAGGTCGTAATACAGAGATCAAGCCTTCTAGCCACGCCCCCTTGCCTGAAAACTTGGCTGTATTAATCCGTGTGACTAAGTAAGGGAGTTCCTTTGCTCAACTTCCACCTGTACTTCGTCACCGACCGCAAACAAACGGCGGATCGTCCTCTCATCGACGTTGTCCACGCCGCCCTCGACGGTGGAGTACGTGCCGTTCAGATCCGCGAGAAAGACCTCGAAGGCCGCGAATTATACGAGCTGGCAGAACAGTTACGAGAGCTGACATTGCGCTATCAAGCGCAATTACTCATCAATGATAGAATTGATGTCGCAATCGCTACCGAAGCAGACGGCGTCCACCTAGGACAAAGCTCTTTCCCTGTTGCAGAAGCCCGGCAACTCCTTGGGCCAGATAAACTGATCGGCGTTTCCACCCATACACCGCAAGAAATCGCCGCATCAGAAGGGGCTGACTTCATTATTTTTGGCCCAGTATATTACACTCCGTCAAAAGTGGCCTATGGCGAACCACAAGGGCTCGACCGTTTGCGGGAAGCTGTACAGCAAAGTGTGGCGCCGGTTTTCGCCATTGGCGGCGTCAATGCCGAACGGGTTGCCGAGGTTTTTGAGATCGGCGCGTTTGGCATCGCGCTGATCTCAGCTATCAGTGCTGCGTCTGACCCGGCTCAGGCAGCCCGAGAGCTTCTGCACCGAATTGAATCGTAAGCTTCGAGAAGAAGCTTGACTTGAATGTTACGCCCAAAACCGGCTACGATTGACTTTATTTCAGTGGTCGTTTATCCCTTCAAAACCTTCTGCCACCCTAGCTCAGTTGGTAGAGCAACTGATTCGTAATCAGTAGGTCGTCGGTTCGACTCCGATGGGTGGCTTCCTCTAACCCC
>CAZXFE010000196.1:0-7622 GCA_964639795.1 uncultured Enterobacteriaceae bacterium
GTATGATACCGCCGGCCAATTAGTCAGCGTACCCGACGAAGAATATTTCCACAATTTTGATAAAGCTGAAAACGGACTCGTTCCAGTCGCCACCGCACTGTGGCAAGGCTTCTTGTTTGCCAATGTTGATCCTCAGCCGTCTCAATCGCTGGATGACTATTTGGGTGCATGGGGGACGCGCATGAGTGGCTTTCCGTACGGAGAGCTAACCGCGCGCTATGCCTATAAAACTGAGCTCAAGTGCAACTGGAAAGTCGCCTTAGACGCGTTTTCTGAAGGTTACCACGTGAATGTGATTCATGGCCAATCCTATCCGGATACGTTTACGGGCAAGAATAACGCTATGTGTCATCTACCCGAAGTCCGCTTCTACGGGCCACATCGCTCGTGTATTGTGTATGGCAATCCGGATCACAAACCCAGCCCGGCGGCAGCAGTCGCCTACCGCTTTGGAGAGGCGGTCACAAAGCGATCCGGCGCCCAAGATCAGCTTCCCGCTGAGGTGAATCCTACCCGTAGCGCTGAATTTGGTTTTGACTTGGATGTGGTCTTTCCCAATCTGCTGCTGCATATCTTGCCTGGCATGTGGTTCACGCATCAGTTCTGGCCGTTGGCTGTAGATCGGACCCTCTGGGAAGGACGGGCCTACTGGCCACCGGCCAAAACCCCCGGGGAGCGTTTTGCCCAGGAGTTCAATAACACAGTGCTGCGCAATGCCTGGCTGGAAGATACGGCTACGATGGAAGCCACCCAGGAGGCATTGTCCTCGCGAGTCAAAACACATTTCCACCTCCAAGATCAAGAGATCTTGATTCGCCATAGTTATAAAGTGCTTGAAGACTACGTCGGCTTCTACACGGAAAACGGAAACGCCTAAGGAAAAATCTATGGGCACAACACGTTTACCCAAGCCTTTTACTGACCTTGAAGTTTTTGTCGCGGATTGGTCACTCGCCACGCAGCGCGAACGCGAGCAAAAACGTGCGGCGAGTACGGCCGAAGAACTCAAGCTGGTGTACCAGATCCTGCTGCCTCGCTTAGACCCGATGCTTGAGCATCTGAACCAATACCCACTGGATAAGCTGCCCGCAGAGGCCAAACGGCTCTTCCATCTGACGTTGTCTTTTGCCGAGATCGCACCCTTTGTTGAATGTTATAAGGGTGAACCGAGAGTCCTGAATAGTTTTGAAGAGACACGTTTTATTGCCGTCCATGCCGACCGGCTAGCGTAACGACGGAGAGTGCAATGGTTGATGTTGACGTCCAAGAACTTGCCGTACGAGTGCAGCGCTTAGAAGACATTGAGGCTATCAAACTCCTTGTCGTGCGCTACGCTCAAGGAGCAGACCGGGGCAATGATACCGAAATCATGGTCCCGTTGTTCGCGGATGATGGGGTGTGGGATGGTGGAGAACGTTTTGGTGTCCACACGGGAAAGGAAGCGATTTGTCAGTTTCTGTCTGAGTCCGGCTCGTTTATCGGCTGGACGCTGCATTATATGGTCTCACCCGCAGTAGAAGTTGAGCCTCATGGCAAAACGGCCAAAGCCTTTTGGTATTTGTGGGAGACGGCGACCATGCCGAACGCGAAGACCGGAGAAGACGACGCCTTTTGGATCGGAGGCACCTACGAGAGCGAACTGGCCAAACAACACGACGGTGTGTGGAAGTTCTCACGAGTCGCGCTCAACCTCAAACTGCTGAGTTCTTACGAAGAAGGCTGGGCGGAAAAACAAATGCCTGACTAATGGACTTAAAATGGAGGGGGAATCAAAAACCATGAGTATCGAGACTGCGGCCTATATCTCGATTGACCGTTCCAAAACGCTCCAAGAAGAACGAACCTGCGGTCATAATCGTTGGCACCCTGACATTACACCTGCAGCCGAGGTTGAGCCTGGCCAAGTGGTTGGCCTTGAAACGCGGGATGCCTTTGACGGCTTTATCCAACGAACCTCCACGGCGGAGGATTTACAGGGCGCCAATCTCGGCGTTGTGCATCCCCTCACCGGTCCAATGTATATCAAAGGTGCTGAGCCGGGAGATTTACTGGAGGTCTCGATTGTTGAAGTTGAGCCTCAGCCGTTTGGTTTCACGGTTCAACTACCTGGATTTGGTTTTTTGCGCGACGTGTTTACAGAACCGTATATCGTCCGTTGGAGTATCGAAAACGGCTTTGCGACCTCGAATGATCTGCCTGGCGTGCGTATTCCTGGCGCACCGTTTATGGGTGTGATCGGTCTAGCCCCTTCGCATGAGCTACTCAAGCAGATTAATCAACGCGAGGCGGATTTAGCCCGGCGTGGCGGCGTTGTATTATTGCCCGAGGCGGAATATGCAATTCCGACTGAAGAAGGCATTGCCTCCAACGCCATGCGAACCATCGCTCCGCATGAGACGGGCGGTAATGTTGATATCAAGCAACTGACAAAAGGTACGACCATCCGCTTCCCAGTGTTTACACCGGGTGCGTTGTTCTCCGTCGGCGATGCTCACTTTGCTCAAGGAGATGGCGAGAGCTGCGGCACTGCGGTTGAGATGGCGGCCACGTGTTATTGTTCGTTTAAGGTCCTAAAAGGACTAGCGGCAAAACACAATATTCGCGATATTCAGTTCTATCGCGAAGATTATTTCACCGGGCCAGAGATGGCCGTGCCAAAGCGTTTTTTTGCAACGACGGGGCAGTCCTTTACCCGTGAAGGTGTTGCGCATTCAGAAGACGCTACGCTCGCGGCTCGGAACGCGCTGCTCAATATGATCGATCATCTGGTTGATGAGCGTGGTTATACCCGCCAACAGGCATACGCCATCTGCAGTGTGGCCGTGGATCTCAAGGTCAGCGAACTTGTCGATGTACCCAACTTCCTTGTCTCTGCGTTTTTACCGCTCGATATTTTTGTATAAGCAGGCGAGTCGCCTTTGAAAAAGATTGGTCACGATTGTATTAAAACGGCTCGTGACCGAGCCAAGGCGGCCATTGAAGCTGGACAAACGGGAGAGGCGCTGAAGGCGGTCGACGAAATTTGGGAAGAGGGCCGTTCGATCCATGATCTGTATGGCGACATGTCTGCGGCATTTCTTGACTACGTCAAAGAAAAACTCTGCCAAGGGGCGTTGCGGAAGCGTGGGGTTATGTAGGCGAAAAACTGTGGCGCCCTGTGCTGAGCCCATCGCGATAAAGATTCCGCCCTATCAGCTGAAACGTATGCCATGCTCCTGCGCTCTCACGGCTATGAATTTACATGTGAAGAAGATGATGAGAAGTTTCAGTTCTTACTGCGCTACTGCCCGAGCGGAGGTCGGATGCTTCAGGCGCGTAACGCCGAAACATCAATTCGTCATCTTACTTAGCTGGATGTGATGAAGAAGCTGCAAAAATGGAGCTCCGATAAAAAGGACCTCCTACACTACTGCGCACATACCAAGCTGTGGTTTGACACTCAACCTCGTGAATGCGGCATGGATCTGTTTTAATCAGAGTATGGAGAGTTCAACGAGAAGGACGAGGTAGTAGGGCGTCCGCGTGCCGTGACTATTTATAAAAAGTTGCAGCATGCTGATTCATCCATTAATGCGTAAAAAGGGAACGATTCTGAAAGAGGTCTTGGTTCAAATCTTCGGTCATGGCATCCTAAGCAAGAGGGAGAGGTAGAGACTGTGGCAAAAGGCGACCATCTCATTGTCCGGCGTGGCTGGTATACCCATCACGCTATCGATCTCGGCGATGGCTATGTCGTTCAATATGGGCGAGGCATATCGGATGGAGTGACGGCGTCTGTTCACATCACGTCTGGCGAAAGATTCTCCAAAGGCTGCTCGATTGAGATCCACGCTTCTGCCACTTCTTTCCATGCCGATGAGATCGCTCTCCGGGCTTTGAATTGTGTGGGTGAACAGGAATATCACATCCTGTGGAACAACTGTGAGCATTTTGTCAATTGGTGTCGTACGGGCACACGCGAAAGTCAACAGGTTGATTGGTTTATCGAAAACGCTTCTGACGCTTTATCAAAAGTTGTGGTGAGCATGGTTACCGCCGGTGCTGCAAAACTTGCAGTAAACGCATCCGCAAAGCTTTCGAGTAAAGTTGCCAGTCGAGCGGCAACAACACCCTGGCTAATTGCCGCAGATGCCGCACAGCTTATTGCCGAATCCACTGCTTCAGCTCTGGGCCGAGAAAAGAATGAAGCGAAACGCACCGGCCAGGCTGTCGGTGCTGGTACGTCTGCTGGGATTGGGGCCCTCACTGGTGGTCCGGTTGGAGCTGCAGTTGCCGTGGGTGTGTGGGCGGCTGGTGAAGTCCTTAACTTTGCCCTACCAGCGAAGGCTCGTAAGTAAGCGAACGCCTCTTCCTTTTTCCTCCCCTCCCCATAACTTTTTCCTAAGCCAGAGACAGACTATTCCTGTTCGATTACTGTTCCCATTTTGATCTCGACTGGCTAACTGATTTAGATTAGATAAGGATATCTCATTGTCCTTACCCTAGTTTCCTTGTTAAGACGCGTAGGATAGATAGCTCCCGAAGCAAAGGGTGCGCTACTTGCACCAAGGTCGATGAGGTGAACCAAACCATGCCGAACGAGTCCCTCCTTTACATGAACGGGGATTTCAAGCCACTGAGTCAGGCAAACATCTCAATACTCGATCAAGGTTTTCTCTTAGGCGATGGGGTGTTCGATGTGGTATCAGCCTGGAAGGGAAGCATCTTTAAGCTAGACGATCACCTCGATCGATTTTTTCAGTCGCTGCGGGCAACACGGCTGACCACGTTTATGACGCGGGAACAGTGGCGTAAAGCGATTATTGAAACCGTACGCTGCAACGAGATGCAGGATGCGAGCATCCGTTTTATTGTGACACGTGGAGTTGCGAAACAGGTGGTCGCTGACCCGCGTGATTACGATCCAACCATTATCATCTGGGCTACACCGTATGTTTTCCTAGCGGACGAGGAAAAACGAAATACGGGTATTCGCCTTTTCATTAGCCATTTACGCAGCTTTACGCCTGACACACTTGACCCGCGTTATAAATGCCTGGACCGTCTCCATTTCCAACTTGCTAAGATTGAGGCGCTGGAGGCGGGATATGATGATGTTATTTGGCTTTCAACTGACGGGTATGTGAGCGAGGGGCCGGCATCAAATATTTTTATGGTCAGTAAAGGAACGCTGTATACACCCGGACGGGAGGTGCTGCATGGCATTACCCGCCAGACTTTTCTTGATCTCGCCGAAGAAGCTGGCATTCTTGCCGTTGAGCGAGATTTAACGGCCTTTGATCTATACTCGGCCGATGAAGTCTTTACTTGCAGCACGGCAGGCGGGGCGTTAGCCGTACGGGAAGTCTCAGGGCGCCCACTCCAAGGAGCGACCCCTGGTGCGATTACACGGAAGCTTGATGCCCTATATTGGCGGTTGCGTGAGTCCGGAGCGCATGGGACGCCGATCTATTCATAAAAGGCGTATGGGGGTTGAGGCGGGGAGGACGAATGCTAGGGAAGAAGGTAGTACATACTATTGATAGCTTCATCATCAAAAATTCTCCCAGACGCGGAAAAGGAGTGTTTGCCAAGATCAAGATCAATAAAGGCGAGACCATAGGATATTATGTCGGCGAGATTATCCGTGACTGGCATGCGAACCGAGAACCCTATGTGTCGTCGCTCTACTTGATGTGGGTTTGCAAAAACCACTGGATTAATGCCGTTGGCCCACAGGCGATCTACACGCGATATATTAATCACAGTTCCAAGCCGAATGCGGAGTTGATTATTTCAACCCGTTGGAAGACGGCTCGCATTGAAAGCCTGGGGACGATCAGATCAGGCCGAGAAATTTTCTATAGCTACGGCGACGAATATTGGGAGGCCATGCAAGTCGACCCCGTGTAGATACTGAAATAAGATGCGAGTCCATCTCATTGACGGAACCTATGAACTCTTTCGCGCCTACTTCGGCGCACCCAAAGCCAAAGCGCCGGACGGACGCGAGGTCGGTGCGATACGAGGAATGGCTCGCTCGTTTCTCGGCTTGATCAGAAATGAAGGCGCGACGCATATCGCGGTTGCTTTTGATCATGTCATCGAATCATTTCGAAATAATCTCTTCGCCGGATACAAAACTGGAGCAGGTATTGATACCGATTTGTGGTCTCAGTTTGAACTTGCGGAACAGATCACACGTGCACTGGGGATGGTCGTCTGGCCCATGGTCCAGTTTGAGGCAGATGATGCCATAGCGACTGCGGCGGCACATCTTGCTCAAGATTCGCGCGTTACGCAGGTTTGCATTTGCAGCCCGGATAAAGATTTCACCCAGTGTGTATCAGGTCAGCACGTCGTGTGTGTAGACCGCCGCCGTAAAAAAACGATTGACGAAGCGGGCGTGCATGAGAAATTCGGGGTCGCTCCGAAGTCAATTCCTGACTGGCTGGCTTTGGTCGGTGATTCAGCGGATGGCATCCCTGGCATTCCGCGTTGGGGCGCGCGCTCGGCTTCAGCTATGCTTTCCGAATATGGCCACATTGAGCACATTCCTGGAGATTCAGCCAAGTGGTCTATTAGCCTGCGTGGTGCGCCGGCGCTTTCCGATAGCCTCAACACGCATCAGCGCGAGGCGGCCTTGTATCGTCAGCTTGCCACGTTGCGGACTGACGTGCCATTGCAAGAAGGGTTGGATGGCCTCGAATGGCAGGGCGCTTTGGGTGAAGAGCTTGAGGAAATGTGCCGGACTCTTGGAGACCTGGGGCTTCTTGGCCGCGTCCCTCGTTAAAGTGGCTGAAGCGAAAGGAGAGGAGCCGAGGAGGAGAACAAAGTGTGCCCGCCCCACCGCGCTGTTTAGACGCGTTCCCAAGTACGGGCCTGGTACATGATTTCGGCTACAAGAGGATCTTTACCCGGGATATAGGCTTCTGGGCCTTGTTCGTGCACAAACGCGGACTTCTTTTCAAAAGAGGGTGTAGATAAACGGGGCCACCGCGGAGCCCTGGGTCAGAACAATCAACCCACCAAAGAGCAATAACACAAGAATGATTGGCAGCAGCCAGAACTTCTTCCGCTCCCGCATGAAGGCCCAGAGTTCAATTAGAAATTCTCCCACGTGCAGGTCTCCCCATTCTTAAAATTGTCGTTCTATATGCGAATGTGGTCGCGGCTGGCGAATGATGCGGTAGGTCCCCGCCTCTGGCTCAAACGCGAGCTGGAGCGGGTCCTTTTTGAGCAGCACCCGCCGTACCACACCGATGGGCGTAAACAGAACGTAGAAGATCAGGCTCAGTATAATGCGGGTATTGATCCACCCGAGCGCTTCGCCGATGGTCATCCACAGTCGGTAGATTGGTGTGAGAACTTTAGGGAACAGCACCGCTGGCAGCAGGAGCCCCGCCGCAGTGCCGACAGCCCAGAGCCCCAGAGGCTCGGCCCGAACCGCGAGCGGCCACAGCCCAATCAGCAGACAAATGCCACCGACGGTGAGTCCAAACGAGCGGATGAGTTTTGTTTCAGGCGGGTGCGTCACTGGGTCTCTCTCAGTCTAACTCAAACTCTGTGCGCCAATCGCCGTCGTCGGTGAGCGGTGTTTGCTGCCCTTTTTCAAGGACGCAATTTTCGAGCACCAACAGGTC
>CAZXFE010000197.1:0-7608 GCA_964639795.1 uncultured Enterobacteriaceae bacterium
GCCTACAAAAAACTATCATGGTGATTAAATACGGCGGGTTTGAATATCTCAGTACGTTTAGTCTCGCTGGGGCAGCAGCCAGAACCGAAAACAATATAATCGTACTTGATGGTGTGGTTGTGGCAGGAGAGGCCGACGGGGCTTTACGGCAACAAGAAGTCAACCTGCAATATGCTTGGTCTCCCAGGGCTCAGCAACTTGCCCCTGTGAAAGCAGAAACTGTAGAGAATGTTGCGAGTACGGGCCAGCCGGTTTGGCTAGACCGGCCGACGCTTGTACACTGTGTGCTTGGGGGTCTTTAGTGGCCATGCCACTCCCGTGTATGCGCTGTTCGAGAACCCAGTTGATGGACAGATTGGAGCTGGCATCACGATTTTGCGTGGCTGGGGATTTGGTGCAGATGGGATTGCAGTCAAGGAAATTCGACTCTTTATTGACGGAAAACAGGTGGAAAAAATTTCGTGTTGGTCCGAATAGGCGGAAGTGGCTGGGCACGACATTTGATTATGCGACCCTTAGCCTTGGTGACCATGTCTTCCGTATTGAGGTTGAGGCTGCTGACGGTATAGTGAGTGTCTTTGTACACGCCGTGACTATGGTGAAGCTTGACAGCTTTGAGTTTGGTGAGGATCTGGATCTGTCTGGGGCAACGATACAGATCGATGCCGGTGAGATTATTCTTGAAAATGCCGTCGTCCACGGTGCCGGGTGCAGCAACGAGTAGATTTAGGCTTTCGGTGGGACTCTGGGATGCAGACTCTTATCCTTATCCAGGCGGAGGACATTGATTTCTATCCAGGTGCAACTCCGCTACTGCCAGATGACCCTCCAACAGATACTGTGAGGCCAACGACAATTGACCTGGTTCTGGTGGAAGTTGGGGCAACCAGGGCGAGACCGCTGCGGGCGCACATTACGGGCGACGGGATCTTGGAGATCAAAGTGTCCCTGTCCGGAGATGCAGGTTTTAGTATTTCGCCGAGCGGTACGGTCAATCTAGGAGATGGGCATGTGCCCTGGATTACCATTCAGTGCAGTTCGACTGCTGAGGGGGCTGCGGGCGCTTCTCTCGCTCTTACCTCCGATGCCCGAGATGTGGAAGTTGGTTTGGCGGGCCGCGGCTTTGAGTCTGCACCGCTGGCCTTTGAACCGCTTAACTTGGGTCAGATTGAGACAGGGAAGAGCACGACGGCCGTCGTACGGTTAATCAACCCCGGCCTGGGCCTATGCCGTTTCTCGGTGCCTCCAATCCTGATGCACCTTCTATGATCGCCATACATGGCGAGCTGGTGGGTGGCGGAATCGAGGTGGCGGAAAGTTTCGGGCTCTTGGTGGCATTTGTGCCGCCTACGGTCGGAACATTTACGAGCGAAATCGTTATTATATGGCAAGACGGTCAGTCGGGTACGATCTAACTCGAAGACGAGGGCATCTCCGCCCCACTCGTTCTTGAGCTTTCAATGCCACTATAGCGTTGTTTGCTTCCGATCTGGCACTGGCGCCGTTTTTATCGAAACGCTGGCTATGGCGTTGCTCGCTTCGTACTCTAGAGAGTTGCACTGTCCGTGCAGGTTTGCTACTCGGAGAACTCTGCCAGTGTACTTTATATTTACGCTTGGAGTGACAACGGTCGCGCCGAGGTGGTGGGAGCAGCGTTAGTGGAGTGGGGATGTCGATACGACGCGTAGTGTGGCGTGCAGCGGTCTTGTTCACGGTCTTGTTCATTGTAGTTGGGACGAGCACGACACTTGGAGCCGTTGACAAGAAGGCTGATCGTTCGTCTTCATCTCTGGCGCTCCCGTATCCGGAAGCCCTCCGCCCTCAGGTGGAGTTCTGGGTCAATATTTTTGGCGTCTATTCAAAATATCAAGTCGTCGTGCATGACGCGGTTTACCTGGACAAGGTCTATGCTGTGCTCGATTTCCGGCCGTTGCTGAAAGATCACGCGGAAGCGGCTGTCGCTCAGCTGAAGGTCAAACAGACGGAGCAAGAGGTCAAAAAAATACGTGCGGCCCTGATTAAACTGCACAAACACGGGGCAAAGGGGCGCGCGCTGAGCGTGCGTGAGAAAAAAATTCGGAAGCTGTTTCAGCACGTCAAAGAGCGCCATAAATTCCGAAAGGCCGCAGCGAAGGGCAGGTTGCGCACGCAGTCTGGGCTGTATGAGCGTTTCCGGGAGGGTATTGAAATTTCCGGGCGCTATCTGCCCGAAATGGAGCGTATATTTCGGCAGGCAGGACTACCTGTCGAGATCACTCGGCTGCCTCTCGTGGAGTCGTGTTTCAACATTAACGCCTACTCTAAGGCTCGTGCGGCTGGAATATGGCAGTTTATTCCGTCAACCGGCCGCTTGTTTCTCAAGATCAACCATATGGTTGATGAGCGCCGTGATCCGCTCATTGCAACTCGCGCCGCTGCGCGGCTACTCAAGTCCAACTACGCAAAGCTCGAGACCTGGCCGCTTGCCATTACCGCCTATAATCACGGCGCGGCTGGTATGGGACGGGCTGTTCGGAAAGTTGGGACACGCGACCTGAACATGATCATTCGACGCTATAAGAGCAGGTCTTTTGGTTTCGCATCGCGGAATTTTTATGCTGAGCTTTTGGCTGCGATAGAGGTCGAACACAGTACCCAAAAATATTTTGGTCAACTCGAACGCCTACCCGTGCTCGCCTACGACGAGGTCGAGCTCAAGGACTTTGTCTCGCTCAGAAATTTGGCTTCTTGTGCCAATGCAAGCCCAGAACAATTGTTCGCACTAAACCGCTCATTTGGCGAATATATTCAAGAGGGAAAACTCTACGTTCCACGCGGCCATCGGCTCCGTATTCCAGCCGGAGCCAGGGCGCAATTTCAGGAACAGTATGCCGCCCTGGATTCCAGAGACAAGGCAAAAAAACAGCGTTCGATATTTGCTTTCCATAAGGTTCGGCGCGGTCAGACATTGGGCGGGATTGCACGTGACTATGGGACAAGGATCGCTGCCCTCAAAAAGCTCAACGGACTGAGAAGCTCCCATCTCATTCGCATTGGTCAACGCCTGCGGGTGCCTATTCGTGGCGAGAGTGGGAAGCCGGAGGCACCGCGTGCCAAACCGGTTCAGGTGGCCAAGAGGCGGTCGGGCCAGATTACGTACACCGTCCGACGGGGGGAGACGCTGGGAGGAATCGCCCTACGTCATAAAACGACCATTGCATCACTCAAACGGCTGAATGGGATTAGGAATGCGCAATTCGTACAGGTCGGCAAGAAGCTGCATATTTCGGTCAACTCACACAGTAAAGCCAAACGACAAACAAAGTACGTGAGACACAAAGTCCGGCGCGGCCAAACGCTGGGTGGCATCGCCCGAAGATACGGCACAACCATATCGATCCTCAAACGCTTGAATAGTGTGATCAACGTTAAACGTCTGCAGGTCGGTCAGATCTTACGGATTCCGCGCGGCTAGAAGGCCACTAGGTGCGCACTCAAAACCGGGATCCCCGTTCTTCAAGCACCACAAGCTACCGGAAGAGAAGTCCTGAACTGCTCGCCCTTTTCCCTCTGAGCCGTTCAGGAAACGTTCGTAGAACGTATATGATGGTAAGCGGCGTAAGTTGCGGGATATTAGTGAGCTGCTAGGTCCGGGACGGAGAGGTGGAAGTATTGTCAATCTCGGTGCTTCTTGTCATGCTCGACTCAATATTGGAACGGGCAAATAGTGCTAAAGTTGCATGGTTTGCCAGCTTTTAAGATGCGGCATAGTACCAGTTTGAAGCCAAGATGAGATGCGCGAAATACCACGCATTGGGTAACGACTACATCGTGATCCGCCCAGCGGAACTCCCGAGTGAACTTGTTCCGGACGTCATTCGTCTCGTCTGTCATCGGAACTACGGCGTGGGGTCGGATGGGATTCTTGGCCCTCTGGACAGCCAGGCATGCGATTTTTGATTGAGAATTTTCGATCCTGACGGAACCGAATAGGAGAAAGGCGGAAATGACCTGCGCATCTTTCAAGGTCTCTCTGGGATGAACGCCTCGTGGGCGACGAGCCTTTCACTGTGGAAACGCCTGGTGGTGTCGTCTCCCGTCAGATTAGTACTGATGGCAAGAGCGTGAAGGTAAACATGGGAGAGGTGAGTTTCCACAGCGCGGTTATCCCGGTTATCCAGATTGAGATTTGGGAACGCGGAGCAGGCTATACGCTGGCCACCGATAGCAGTAGCATGGCTGTGGCGGGCGTTGCTCTCAAACTTGGTCTTTGTGACGCGGATATTACCGTTCATATGCCTGGCGGAAGTCTCAACATCCAGTTTCGCAATGGTTTCCGCGCTACCATGACTGGACCTGTGACAAAGGTCTGCGACGGAGTAATGACACAAGAAATGTTCAAGGGAGGCCTCTAACAAGCCGGATGACGGAGAGGGCTTTTAGCCGTACCTGATCCGCATCGTTAGGCCATGGGAGGCTACCTACTGCAAAGTGGAAGATGTAGTGATGTCCAATTCCAGGGTGTTTTCGCAGTTGATGGCCGTGATCGTAGACCGCAAGGTGAATTCCCCCGCGCGCTCCTACACGACGAGTCTGTTTCAAGGTGGCGTTGCCAAGATCGGCGACAAGATAATCGAGGAAGCCAAGGAAGTCGTTGAAGCCGGTGCCGGGCCGGCCGATACACGCCAACAACACGTGGTGCATGAAGCGGCCGATCTGATCTATCACCTATTCGTCTTGCTGGGACATTGTGACATTCCTTTGGATCAGCTCGAAGCGGAACTGCAAGGACGGTTCGGAATCTCGGGTTTGGACGAAAAGGCGGCGCGCGGCCGCAGAGGGGTGTCCAATGAGTAACCTGCGGATAGGATTGCCGACTAAGGGGCGGTTGGCCGAGGATGCCGCCGCGTTATTGGCGCAAGCCGGCCTAAGCTTTCATCGCCAAGAGCGCAGTCTGTACGCCCGTGTCAGCGAATTGCCGGTCGATATTACATTCCTTCGCACCGAAGACATCCCAGTGCTGTGTGCCGAAGGCGCGATCGATATGGGGGTCACCGGCGGCGACTTGGTTGAAGAGGCCGGTGTCGATCTGACCACGCGGTTGACGTTGGGCTTCGGCAGGTGTCGACTGGCCGTGTGTGTGCCCGAAGACTCGGCGTTTCAAACGCCTGCCGATTTGGCCGGCCGCCGCGTGGCGACTAGTTTCTCAAACGTGACCGAACGGTTTTTTCAACAGTTTGGGGCGAAGGTCCATTTGGTCCCGTTGTCCGGATCTGTAGAGATTATGATTTCACTGGGAGTGGCGGAGGGGGTCGTCGATCTGGTGCAAACAGGTAGCACACTTGCGGCGAATCATTTGCGCATACTCATCGACATTGGCCAATATGAAACGGTGCTGGTACAGAACCGCACGGTGCGCCGAGCCGAGGTTGCCGATCGCATCGTGCGTCGCTTGGAAGGCGTGGTCATCGCGCGTGGCTGGTCATTGCTGGAATACAACATACCTCGAGCCAAGTTGGCCGATGCCGAGGAGATAACACCGGGCTTCAACTCGCCGACGATCAACACGCTGGAAGACCGAGACTGGTGCGCGGTGCAGGTGATGGTCAAACGCAAAGATCTCATTGACGTGATGGACCGGCTGGAAGCGATCGGTGCGACGGCGATTCTGGAAACGCGGATACACAACTGCCGGCTATGAGGGCGAAGCCCGGTGGGGTCACATGGCTGCTGGTGTGTATTCTCGGCCCTGTCTTGCTGACCATTTTGTTCGGTACGATCATCATAATTTCCGTCGTGTAGGATCCCCTCGATACTCTCCGATACGACATCTTTGTAAAACAATTATCTCACTCAGCGCCTTTGTGGTACGATTTGGTCATGACGCGAGAGGTGGGAGCTCATGGCCTTTTACCCCGTTTTTTTGAATCTGAGTGAGACGGTCTGCCTGGTTGTTGGTGGGGGGACGGTAGCCGAACGCAAGGTCGACTCCCTGCTTCAGGCTGGTGGAAACATCAGCCTTGTCAGTCCTGAACTCACGCTTCATCTTCAAGCACTCGGAATAGAGGGACGGATCACGGTTTGCCAGCGGTCGTATCAGCCCGACGACTTGGCTGGGGTAGCCCTCGTCATTGCTGCGACAGATGATACCACCTTGCAACAGCACGTTGCGGCAGATGCCAAGCGGGTCGGAGTATTGTGTAACATTGTGGATCAGCCCGCGCTGTGTTCGTTTATTGTCCCCGCTGTTATCAAACAGGGAGATCTGGCTATTGCCGTCTCAACCAGCGGTGCGAGTCCTGCGCTTGCAAAGAGAATTTGCCGAGACTTAGCCGAGCAGTTTGGACCGGAATATGCCCTGGCGCTCCAGCTTTTAGGCCGCATTCGTGAGCGCATCATCCGGGAGAAGCGGACTGTGGAAGAACGCCAGCGACTGTTCACCGGCTTGGCCGAGTCAGCGCTGTTGGACTATCTTCGAGAACGCCGAGCCGATAAAGTGAACGCGCTTTTGCAGCAGACCTTAGGTGCGACGTATACGCTTGAAAGCCTTGATTTCTCGCTGAATTTTTCGAGAGACTTTTCATTTTGAGTAACGGTATGGAAGTCTGGCTCCTCACAATTACTTTGCTGTTTTATTTGTTGAGTACGGGAGGCTTTGTCTTTGCCTTGGTGTCGACGCGGCCCATCGTGCGAGTGTTAGCGCCGGGCTGCTTACTGATTGCCTTCGTTTGCCATGCCGGGGCGATCGCTGTCCGTTCTCTCGCAGTTGGGTATATCGCCGTAACCAACGTGTATGAGGCAATCTCCTTTTTTGCCTGTCTTACGGCGGGTATGGGGCTGCTGGTGCAGTGGCGTTTGCCTGTGTCTATTCTAGGGGCCATTGTTAGTCCGCTGGGCTTCATTCTGACCCTTGGCGTGTATGTTTTTTATACGCAGGCCCGTGCGTTGCCGCCGGCTTTGCAAAGCGCCTGGTTGCCCATCCATGTCACTGCCGCCTTTCTGGGCTATGCCGTCTTTGTGGTCGCTTTTAGTGCCAGCCTCGTTTATATCGTACAGGAAAAACAGCTCAAACTAAAACGGGCGTCGTCGTTTTTGCGCCGTCTGCCTTCGCTTGAAACGCTCGATAATTTAAACTACCACTCGCTCGCCTGGGGATTCCTGCTCCTGACGCTGGGACTGTTGAGTGGCGCGGTCTGGGCGGAATATGCGTGGGGTCAATTCTGGATCTGGGAGCCTCGACTGGTCCTATCCGTGCTGACTTGGGTTTTGTATGCGCTGCTGCTGCACTATCGTAGTGTGGGTTGGCGCGGTCGGCGTGCAGCAACGCTGACCATCGTATGTTTTGCCATATTGGTCGTCTCTTTTGTTGGGGTTCAGCTTTTCCCTGGCCGGCATGGAGGCGAATTTGGCTAATTCTGCAACCTCGCTCATGGTTGTTGGACTGAACCATCATTCTACACCCGTAGAACTCCGCGAGCAGTTTGCTTTCAGTGATGACTCGTTAGACGGAGCCCTGTCACGGTTGGTCGACACGGAGACGATTCGTGAAGGGGCGATCCTCTCAACCTGTAATCGTGTCGAAGTTGTCGCGCGCACGCCGAATCTCGATGCGGCCAGTGAAAAAATCCG
>CAZXFE010000198.1:0-7583 GCA_964639795.1 uncultured Enterobacteriaceae bacterium
GGGATGACTTCCATCTCGGGACGATCTTCATTCATGACTCGGTTCATCCGTTTGATGTATTCCGCTAGGGACAAGGAGCCACCCACAACAGGGTCTTGCTCAACTACGGCTTGGAGTCGATCGAGTTGAGCGAGCAGGACCGGATCTTTGAGCCGATCAGCCTCATACCCCTCGATTGCCACATAGATAGGCACGGTGCCTTGAAATGTATCGCGCAGGACCGAATCGCTAACGCGCAGCTCGTGGGATGGGTGAAACATCCCGACCATGGTCGAGTCCACTACAATCCGCTGCGTGCCGAGCAAGCAAAGCACAACAACGAGCGCGGTCGGCACCCACACTACCAGTGGACGACGTGCCACAGCGCGACCGAGGCGCGCCAAGAAGCTGGCTGCCCAGCCGGCGGCTGCCAGGTCTCCACTCCGGCTCATTTGATTGCGCAGACCCCGGCTGACGGTCGGCGACAACAGGCTCAACATGGCCGGGAAAAAGGTCAGCGAGAAGAGCATCGCGGCCAAGATTCCCACTCCACTAAACACCCCAAAATAGCGGACCGGGACAACGGTCGCAGTCAGAAAGGATAAGAATCCCGCCGCCGTGGTCAGCGAGGTCAAAATGACAGGCAGCCACATCTCTCGCATAGTCACAATCACAGCGTCAGCTGAGGAAATATCCGGATGCTCTAATAGCTCTTCGTAATAGCGACTCAGGATATGAATGCCATTCGCCACGCCGATGGCCATGAGAACGACCGGCATTATGGAGGTGACGAAGTACATCGGAATGCCGAGCGCGGCCATAATACCGACGGTCCAGATCACCGACACAACAACGACCGCCAGCGGAAGCAGGACACCGCGCAGACTTCGGTACGTACAATATAAGGTGCCCATAAGCACGACCAAGGTCAGGGGTAAGAAGGTTGCCATGTCGCGCGCTTCCTCTTCCGACAAGGTGACTTCGAGCGCTCCACGCCCGGCAATATGAAATGCTTCCGGCACGCCCGTCGCCTTTTTAGCCTGGACCATGTCACGGATCGAGGTATACACAGTCATCCGCTGCGCCGTGCCTGCCTGCGTACCTTCGACTGGCTCCATCTTGGCCATGATGAGCAGTCCCGTCCCGTCTTCCGAGACGACCCAATTGACGAACATGTGATTGGCGAAGATGGCCTGTTTGAGGCTACTGAGGGCAGGCGGGGTGTCGGGAACGGTTTCCATAAACGGATCAACGTTTATACCGTCGACGGTGCCAGTGATATTATCCATCGTGGCAATACTGGCCACATCCTCGTCCCGGATGGCTTTGATTCCGGGTAGCAGAGCAAGACGTTCCGAGAATTCCTTGACAATGCCTAAGGTCCGCGGATTGAAGACGCCATTCTCGTCGGCGTTGTCGTTCAGTACCCCGATCATAATGAGGTCACGGATGCCGAATCGTTCTTCAACCACTCTGCTATAGGCGAGGATCGGATCATCGAAGGGGAACATGGCTTCAACATCGTTATCAAAGCGTAATGTTTGAATCGGGAGAGCCGCCAACACGGTACTACCGAGGACCAGGCCAATGACCAGCCAGCGAAAGCGAATGATGGCCCGAAAGAATGCTTCCATCAGGGACTACTCCTTTATGACCCGGTCTACCGTACCCCAGAATGTCCGGCTGAGACGGAGTCTTGCGGCCTTGGGGCACGAGACAGTCGCCGGGCTCGTGGTGATAGACTTGTAGTAGCCCGAACCAGAAGTACCAGGAGGCGGTCGTCGCCTCGAGGAGTCTTTCATCAAACCGGTCCGCAAAATCTTGTGTGATGGAGAGGGCAGGTCGAGAATGATTTTGCCCGGCCTACCACGGACGGGTCGTCGCTGGGCTAGGGCAATGCGGAGTTCATCCAATTCCTGCCCGAGGACATCGTCGTGGGAATGCAGTGCCGTCAATACCTGCCACACACGATCGAAGGCGGAGCTGCTGACCCCGCGAAATCGGGTAGCTACTCGCATGGGATAAGGGATGTTACCCGTTTCCCCGCTGTTGCCTTTCTCGTTCCAATCCGAAGGTGGTCGCTGACTTTCACAAATCACCTTATGAGAACCCCTGGCATTACTGCCTCCGGCAGGACCGGTCTGACGGGCCGCAGATAACCTTAGTCATCGCGCCTTCACTGTGAAAATATGTTGATGACACACTAATCTATAAAGAAATGATAAATTAGTAATCCAATTAGGATCCCTTTAATAAAAGATATCCAAGCGATTCCATAATCGGAAATTCCAAGCGTTTTCTTCCACCAGTCTACTTGTTTTTTGTGCCAATTAAGCATCTTAACTTCTCTTGTTTCTAAGTTTAGAAACTATCATCCTTATACCAACACCCAGTCTTTGTGTCCCACATAGCCTGTCCTCCCATTGCCGGAAAGTAATATCGCCCACTTTCGCTGATCATCCAGCCGCTCGCCATCAAAGCGACGGACAGAATGACCGTACAGAGAATATTGTTCATACACTCTCCCTTTACGAAGCCCTAACCTTCCTACCCAGCGCTGTTTCCGGCGGATTATCAATGGACTAGCTAGCATGGGTACTCACCTCTTGAACAAGGTGTCACCCTCCATGACACCTTCCGCCTCTTTACCCCTGATTCCCGGCACCCGTCGTGAGATATGTTTTCTTTTTCCCAGTCGTCTCGTTGACTTTCTTCTCACGCTGAATGAGATTCTGATCTTCAGCCTTGTTAATGGCTCGCCTTGCAGTTGCCTCTGAGACACTAAAGCGCTCCATGATGGTACTCTTTGCGGCTTCCAACCATGCGCCATTCTGCCCAAGCATCTCCCAAATCTGCTTTGACGTCAGAGGTGGCTCTAGCTGGAACGATTGCCCGCGCTTCCACTGTTAATATCCGCGCCGATTTGGGCCCACGCCTTCCCGTTCAACTCGTACACCCGGACATGTCCCGCATGGCTCCCGCCTCCGTCATTGCCCTGTCCACCGATCGCGACACGAGTCCCGTCTTTGGACAGGGCGACGGCATTACCGCTGAGATCGGCGGCGCTTTCACCGTCAATATCTAATCCCAATTGAGTCCATGACCAGGCGGGCGCCGGGAAAGGAACAACCGCCAGTGCCACGGCGATCGCACAAGCCACTATGACGGGAGGCATGCCCTCTCCTTACCAGGGTCCTGGATCCATACACAAGAGAAAACACTAAGGACTAGGGACTCTCTAGCGTCATGTTCGCGCTTAAACGTCGCTGGAGGACACAGCGACCGCCCCCGAGCGCCTATCGAGTGCGACAACCGCCTCGACTTCGACCAGCACCTCGGGACGGAAAAGCGCCTGCACGAACACTAGCGTCGACGCGGGCGCCCAGTCGACCGCCCATTCTCGGTAGACGTCGCCGACTGCCTGAAAGTTCTCCTGACCAACCACGTACATCCTTAAGGAGCACACGCTCGACCATTGCGCGTTGAGCTCACGGAGCGTGAGGCCGAGGTTATCGAACGCGACGCGAGCTTGGCCGCTGGCGTCGCCCACGCAGAGAACTTGTCCATCACGCACGGCCACTTGCCCAGCGATATGGCCAAGGCAGGCTGAATCAGATATTACGGCCTGCGAATAGCGTCCGCTCGGAGGATTGTCCGGAACCGCCACGGATAGGATTTCCGCACCTTGCACATCTTGTGACATCATAATTCTCCAGTTCTCTCTAGCACCGTCGGGTTCAGGTTGGGTAGAGGTGCTGTTCGACATCAAACTCCTGGTAGGAGCGTGCCCGCTCAACTGAAGCTGGGCTCCTGAACTCAGGGATGACGTACTTGCCGAACATCTCGATTGCCTGCATGACCATCTTATGTCCGAGGCCGTCTATCCTCATAACTATTTCGCCATATCCCAGGGATTCGAATAATTTGATCTTCTCGATGACGTCGTCGGGCGCCCCGACCAAAAAGTACGGCAGCCCGTCGACGAGTTTTTCCCAAGTACCGGAACCGAGATGCTTGACCACCTCCGCCATGTAGGCATAATCGGGGCTGGACTTAGCGAGAGGGGCGAAGAACTGCCCTACCCAGCGGGCGAACCCGAGACCTACAGGTCGGCTCTCCTGCAGGGCCTGGGCCTTTGTAGGTGCGCAATGGGCGCAAATGCAAACCGCTGAAAGCGAATTGTTTGGAGGATAATCGCCGAGCAACTGCTGGTTCTGGACGCCCTTCCTATACTTTTCTGCACAAGAGTTGTAGTAGTCCCAGTCAAACAGACCACCGGACATGGCTCCAATCCCGACTTGACCCGCCATTTCGTGGGTGTCGAAGCTGGTTGCGGAGACGTACATCGGCGGAAGCTCGCGCGAATAGAGCCTGGGAACCACCCTGGTGTCGACTACTTTGTAGAAGTCACCATCGAAATTAACCACCTCCTTCGTGAGCGCATCAACATAAACCTGCATCGTCTCCCTATATTGCTCTCGCGTCGTCTGCATGTCATAGCCAAAGGCGTTAACAAGGGCGGCGTTGTTACCGCGGGCGGTGCCTAGCTCAAAGCGTCCGTGGGACAGGATGTCAAGTGTCGCCACGCGCTCGGCGGTTCGGATCGGATGGTTAAACGGGAGCATGACCGTCGACATGCTCCGGATCTTGATCCGGCTCGTCTGGTAAGCCACCACCGCATGCAGGAGTTCTGGAGCGCTAACGGTGGCGACTTGTTCCACCGCGTGGTGCTCGGAGATCCCCCAGCAATCGAAGTCCATCTCCTCTGCGAAAATAGCCTCGCGGACCATCTCGCGAGGTCGATGGCTTACCGAAGCCCCCGTCGGAGTGTCGCCCTCTTGAAGTAGCACAAAACGCATTTATATCGTCCGCTCTCACTTACCAAGGATATGGTTTGTGACCCAGTAGTTTCTTAGGGTGATAAAATTAATTGTTAGTACTTTTTAACTATTTATAGATATAATTTATAAATAACAATCGGTTAAAGTACTTATTCGAAGGACGCCGCCTCTGGGGGCAGCTTCTTTACCGGCGGAGGCGAGGATCATCCGTATTGACGCCAGGTTCCGGTCTTTGCCCCGACATCTGCCTGGGCATAGTGCGTCCAAGAGGCTTACCCTTCACCGAGCCGCTTTGAATTGACCGTGCCTTCCATATTCACTTCCATGCACACGGCTCCGACATTGCTCGGGCGGTACATTACGCCACCCACGATCTTCGCCGTAAAGCTGCCCGTCTCCTCGCCGGCCGAGCGAGCGGTATGCGGCATCCCCAAAGTCAAAACTGCAGCAATCGCTATCACACCGAGTGTACTGTTCGTTCGCATCTCTTTGCCTCCTTATACGTTGACAATGCTGATTCAGTCGAGCCACATACTGAAATGACTCACTTCGCAGCGCGAGCGTCCGCATGGCCGTTCAGCGTCGCCGGGGCATCAACCGGCTGACCGTTGATCATCTGCTCCACGACGTGGTGGCTGTGCCGGACAAAGATCTCTTGATCCTGGAGGGGGAACTCTGTTTTCGCCCCGGAGCTGAGCATACTTTGCGTTTCTTCCAGGGTGCGGCCGTCCTCCAAGATGATGTCGCGGAATAACACATGTCCGTACTCTTGCATAAAACGCTGGCCGGCTGTTTGGGCTTTAGGGAAATACTGAGCCGATTGCCAGATCGTCCGGTCAACGCTGATCGGCCAGAAGTTATACGTAAAATACGAACTTTCTGAGACATCGACCAAAAAACCCGGAAAGATCCCATTGAAATCAAGCATCCACTCTTTGTGGCCGAGTGGGTTTGCGCCAGCCAGTTGTGTACTCTCCGCATAATCAGCACGGATCACAAATTTTCCATGTCGAAAGGCTAGGGTGGCAACCGGAGTGGGCTGAATATCTTTATTCCCCCATAATGACGCGCTCCCGTGCCGTCCGTGGAGTCTCACATCAAGGTAATGTGCGTATGGATTGTCTGGACCGTTCATAGCGTCCGGCGTAGAGCGGTAATGTAAACTACTAGTATGATAGGCTTCCTGGAAGGCGTCTTTGACCACTTTCCAGTTGGCGTTCACTTCCGTGGTCCACGACCGACAAGTCGCGGAAATATCGTCAAACGGATAGCCGTCTAAGCCGCGACCCAGTCCGCCCAGATAGTCCCGGAGGCTTTCCTGCGGATGGGGGTCAACATTAATGAAGATAAAGCCTTGCCAGACGTCACACGCGACTGGTGTCATACCGAGCTTGTCTTTTTGCAAATCAAAGAAACTCTCTTCATCCGGAACAAACTTGAGCGAGCCGTCTAAGGCATACGACCAACCGTGGAATTTGCAGGTGAACATCTGACAGGTACCCTGCTGATCCCAAGCAATCTTATTGCCCCGGTGGGAGCACATATTGTGAAAGGCATGCACCTGTCCGTCTTTGCCACGCACGACCAAAATCGAGGTCTGACACATTGCCAGGTCTTTTACAAAGTAGTCGCCTGGATTGGGAATCTGCTCAACCCGGCCGACATTGAGCCAGACTTTCTTAAAGACGTGCTCTCGCTCCTGTTCAAACCGGTCCTCCGAGGTGAACACTTCCGCCGGGATTGGTCCTGTCCCGAGGTAAGGATAGGGATCATGTAAGCGTGATCCGTTCGCCTGACTATTTGGTGTCACAGTCACAGAGTCATTTGTTGGTGTCGTCATTGCGCACCCTCCTAAGAGGCCGTTCCCACCTGTTTTCGATACGTCCCGGTACCTGTAACAGGTTACCCATGCCCTTTACCAGCTGGGCTTGATAAACGAAGCGGAGTTCGAGGCGAAGCGGAAAGAATTACTCGATAGCCCATAAGTCCGGTGCGGACAACTTGCAGCGCAACCATCTGCTCCGCTTGAGCGGCTTATCGCACGGGGGTGGGTATAAGAACTTAGCCCCGGCGCGCTATATTTGGTTGCTTTCTGAACCAAATTTGGTTCGAGAGGAAGACCGGCATGCGCTTCATCACTATTTTGGTCCTGTTGGGAGTCCTCGCTGGATGTGGGCAAACAGCGCAACAAGATTCAAAAAGCCGAAAACGTCAGAGCCTCTATACCGCAGTGCCATTTGTCACACGACAGGCATTGAATTGGGAGGCCGGTTGCATCCCTGGCGATAAGCCCTGCGTAGAATGATCCATTTCCACCTATAAGACGGTGCTGGCGACAAGCGAGAGGACGCTAGGGCTGAATCATCCCGCTCTGTCTCAATATCTGAGCGGCCTGGGATTGCTCTAGATCGAGCAAGGTGAATACACGCAGGCCGAACCGCTCCTCAAGCGGGCGTTGGCGATAAGGGAGAAGGCGTTGGGGCCAGACCATCCCGATGTGCCGCAGAGCCTGAACAGCCTAGCGGCGCTCTACCGAGCTACGGAGCGAGATACAGAAGCCGCGATGCTGGAGCAGCGGACGGCTCGTATCGAAGCGATTCAACGCTGACCTACGCATTTTTCGATAACCAACAGCCATCACTACAGCCACCAGCCGATTCAGGACTGAAATGGAGTGAAGGAAGAACTCGCTAAACTACTGAAAGGAAAGAAGAAAAGAAGTGGAGCCGATGAGAATTGAACTCACGACCTCTTGAATGCCAT
>CAZXFE010000199.1:0-7580 GCA_964639795.1 uncultured Enterobacteriaceae bacterium
CGGAGCAGCGTGCCTCTGAGTCTATACAATTCCGCCTCAGAGAAACGTTCAGCGCTTTTATTCACGACCGCTATT
This sequence comes from uncultured Enterobacteriaceae bacterium, assembly GCA_964639795.1. GTDB lineage: Bacteria > Desulfobacterota > Binatia > Bin18 > Bin18 > Bin18. Next base: position 76 of record CAZXFE010000199.1, read on the forward strand.
GCCTCATCAAGTAAGACCAAGCCCTTCTCAAACCGGCCTACCTTCCCGCATTGCTCTGCGAGCAGCCCAAGAAAATATGGGCGCAATAACTCTGCTCCGGTGGCGCGCCAGGCTGCCAGATCTTCTTGCATTTGTCGTACGCTCGAAACATTGTCTGTTTGCTCAACGATAGCCCAGCCTCGCAGGATTGTGCCGAGCATCAGCCAGTGGGGAAACCCACGCTGTTGTGACAGTGTTATGACGGCTTCGGCTCGCTCTTGCGCCAGGCTCGCCTCGCGCCGGAGTTGATACAGGACGCCCGTCCAGTTGAGTGCCACAGCCAGGCTATGCGAATGGGAATCCGCTTGGGCCAGAGCCAGGGCTTCTTCGCCCTTCTGCACGGCTTGGTCTGGGTAACCCAAGACCCACAAAGCCAGCGACTCGTATAATAAGCAGACTGTTCGCGGATCTGTTCCATATTGAAACGCCAGGGCCCTGTGCCGTTCGGGATCATACAGCGAAACTGCTTTGGTTAAGTGCTGCCTCGCATGCGCAAACTCACCCATCCATAACAGAGTATTCCCCAGCGCGCGGTGCACCTCTATGCGCAAATCCGGATCGTCCAGATGTTGCGCTAAGGCGAGCAATTGTTCGCACAATTCCCGAGCTGTTTGGAGCTCAGCACGCATCTCATGCACCACCCACAATCCGCGCAGGACAGAAAAAGATTGCGGCGTTTCTCCGACTTGCTGACACAGCTCCTGCGCACGGGCATATACCAGTTCGACCTCGGGGGCAGCGTAGCCTTTAGTCGCCATGAGACTTGGTCCTAAACGAGTCTGGAGGGTTAATTCACGCTGTGAGCGATCCGGTGTGTCAGGCAGTTCTTCGAGTAACTGCAGCCCTTTTGCGAAATGGCCGAGAGCTTCTCGGTGAGCCGAGCGCTGGACGGCTTGTTCCCCCGCATACTGCCACAAGCCGATCCCCTCATCCCACATCCCAGCTTGCGTATAATGATGGGCGACCAATTCCGGTTGACTATGTTTTGTGTCGGGGAATTGCTCAATCAGCGCGTGAGCGATGTGTTGATGAAGCTGCTGGCATTTACTCTTCAGGAGAGACTGGTAGGCGGCATCTTGCACCATAGCATGCTTAAACACCCAACGGGCCTGAGGCGGCAATCCCTTTTGAAAGACCAACTCAGCATCAACAAGCTGAGCCAACCCGTGCTGGAGACGCTGTTCGTCAAGTGGCCAGACCGCCTGGATCAGCTCATACGAAAAGGCCCGTCCTAGGACGGCTCCAATTTGCGCGATCTCACGCGCCGTACTGCTGAGCTGATCGAGCCGGGCCAGAAGAGACCCTTGTATGGTCGCAGGAATAGACAACACGGGGACTACGCCGTCCGTACTGGCCTGCGGCACGTCCGACTCCAACACTGTTTTTGTCAGCTCTTCAACAAAGAGCGGAATGCCATCGGTCTGAGCCACAATGTGTTCAACGACCCGCTTCGGAAGGGTATGTCCTTTTGCCACTTGTGAAATGAGTTCCGTCACAGGCTGCCGGTCCAAACGACTGAGAGTGAGCGAGGCCAGATGTGGCTGCTGTGGCCAAGGCGGAGAGAATTCAGACGAACGAAACACCAACAGCAGGCACATCTGGCGCGAGGCCGCTTGATTGATGAGGAGCTGCAGTAGGTCAAGAGTCGAGGGATCGGCCCAATGCAGGTCCTCCCAGACAACCAGCAGCGGCCGTTGGTCGGCTTCTTCAGCCAACCAGGCAACGAGCGCATCCTGAGTCTTTTGCTTGTGGCGCTCCGGACTCAAATCAAGCGTTGAATAGCGCTCGGGCAACGGAAGCGAAAGCAGGCTAGCAAAGAGCGGCACAACGTCTTGTAGCGATTGGCGATAACCTTCCAAGGCGGTCTCCAAGCGGCGGAATTTTTCTTCCTCGGGCTCATCTCGCTGAAACTGGAGCCAGCGTTGGAGATGGTCTACCACGGAATAAAACGCCGTGTTCTGCGCAAACGACGAGCAGCGAAATTCTCGTCTGGCCTCACCAGCTTTTGCCACCTGAACTTTGAGCTCTTGCACCAACCGAGACTTCCCAATGCCCGGTTCTCCATCCAAAAGAACGACCTGGCCATGTCGGACTTTGGCCTTGTCCCACCGTTCCTGGAGAAATTGGAGGTCTTTTGCCCGTCCGACAAGCGAAGTGAGGCCAGCTTTGAGCGCAACCTCAAAACGACTCTGTGCGCCCCCTTCAGCAATGACATGGTAGACAGAAAGGGGCATTGCTACGCCTTTGAGCGCGTGTGGTCCCAGGGTGTGACATTCAAAGAAGCCTTCGACCAAACGAAAGGTTGCCGCACTGATTACCATCGTGTCTGCTTTAGCAATTGATTGTATACGGGCCGCAATATTGGGCGTCTCACCAAGAGCAAGTTGTTCATGTCGCTCACCTGCGCCCATATTCCCGACGACAACTTGACCAGTATGCATACCGATACGGAGCTGAATCTCTTGTGACTCCTTGCAGTCTGTTGGAAAAAGGCGTGTGCGTCCGGACTCTTTGAGCCGAGTCTGTTTGAGACGCGCGTTCATCGTTTGGAGTTCAGCCAGAATACCGAGGCCCGTTTTGACAGCACGGACGGCGTCATCCTCATGCGCAATTGGGTACCCGAAGTAGACTAACAATCCGTCCCCAAGATATTGGGCGATATAGCCGCCAAAACGTTGCACAACAGCTGAACAGGTCTCTTGATAGAGCTGAATAATGTCGCGCCATTCCTCAGGATCGAGCCGGCCTGCCAGTGCGGTCGAGCCAACCACGTCGCAGAACATGACAGTCAACTGCCGTCGCCCGTCACGTGTATGCCCCGGATCTGCCTGAACGGGTTGCGACAGCGGCCCAGCAGGCCGGACCGATAGCGGAGTACCGCACTCATCGCAGAACTTTGCCCCCGCGCGGTTGTCTTGTACACAATTCGGGCACTGCATACCCTTTATCTCCAGTCCCAGCTTGCGGTCTTCGATGTGGTGTTGTCTACTCGATCACCACAGGCTCACTCTGCCTAGCAAAAACAAAAGGGGCACGGTTTCCCATACCCCTCCTTACACCCTTTCCGCCAGCAGCGCCGCCATTCTCTGGCTACCGTTTACCATTCGACAGTCGAGGGGTCTCCCTTATACAGGGTCCGCACGTAGGCAATGACCTTCCACGCCTCATCTTCAGTGATTGCCCCATCGTATCCAGGCATTTTGTTCCGCCCGGTCATGACCTGCGCCATCACCCGTGTGTCGCTGCCCGTGCCTTCTTTCCACTGTTCGTCGGTTAAATTGGGTCCCATCCCACCCCCCCCGCGCAGTCCATGGCAGCTATAACAATTCAGTAGCTTATACAGTTCTTCGCCCTCTGCAATAGCCTCGGGGTTACCGGTATAGGGGTTGAGTTTGGCTCGTACTGTGCCAGCTTCTGGGGATGGTTCAATAGCCGTCTCGTCAGTCGGACTTTTAGTCCGCTGGGCAGCAGCCATAGGGATGCCGTACTGGATCAGAATATCCTGGATTTCCTCTGAGTGTTGATCTATGAGTCTATTCAGCGTGTTTCTCAGTTCCTCATCGTCCGCACGGACCCCAAGTGCGATATCGTACGCAAACAGGAAAGATCCGGAATCTGCATCAGCGGTGACTGGACTCACCTGCAGTGCGACTGCTTGCTTTTTGGCGAAGTAGCCGGCAATCGGACCCCAGATAATCGCGGTATCAATTTCTCTATTCGCCACGGCTTCAACAATCTTGCCCGGCGGGCTGTCTTGTGCATAATCCCCAAAGACACTATAGCCGACCACGTTGTCCACAATGCCTCTGCTGCTCAGTGCATGAGCCGGAGGGCTGTTAGTATAATCATCGCCAATAAGATGCACGCCGATCTTCAAATACTTGAGAACTGGGTCATCCAGAGACGAGAGTTGATAAGCGGCCTTTTCGGGATACACAAAGGCATAAGACGAACGGTAGTAAAGCCGGGTCGTCAGCACGGAGTCCAAGTCGGCGGGAATACCCATCACCACATCGCATTTGCCCGCATTCAGCGTATTGCGCAGAAAACCGCGGCGCTGGGGCCGCCAGGTATAGGCCACCGCTTGTCCCAACTCGCGCGCCAGCACTTGGGCAATTTCATTCTCAAACCCCTCTTGGTCTTGATTTGAATAGGGGAGGTTGTTGGGGTCTGCACACACGCGGAAGACCGGGGTAAATTCGGACTCCTCTTTTGCCCACGTTGTTCCCGAGAGGAATGTTCCCAAAAGGAAAATGACAGAAAAAAACAGGAGGGGAAGACCTTGTCTCATGAAAAAAAGGGGCGCAGTATGCTGCGCCCCTTCACGTTGTTTGAGGATACTCAGAAGCACAACACTACTCAAGCGCGAAGACGTAGAGCATGCCACCCTTATTGGTATCTTTTCCAAGCTCGCCAAAAGCACCCACCGCTCCCAACGCTGCGGTAGGATCGTCTGTCCCGAGATCGCCGGCCACGACGAGGCCCGACCACCCACCGATACCGGACATAATGGCGACATATTGTTTGCCGTCCGGTCCGATATAGGTCATAGGCGCGCCAATAATGCCGGAGCCGGTTTTGAACTTCCACAGTTCCTCTCCCGTTACGGCATGGATCGCCTTAAACCAGCCGTCCATTGTGCCGTAGAAGACCACGTCTCCTCCGGTTGAAAGCGCGCCACTCCAGGCTGACCACTTTTCTTTAATGCCCCATTTTTTCTCGCCCGCGACCGGGTCCCAGGCAATAAACTCGCCACGGTGCCCGCCAGGCCCGGGGAACATCTTCACAATGGCTCCGACGTACGGCACCCCAGCGATATAGCGCACTTTCGTGCCCTCGTAGTTCATGCACAGATGATTCGTAGGGACATAAAAAAGTTTTGTTCGTGGCGAATAGGATACCGGCTGTTGGTCCTTGGTGCCCATAGAGCCGGGACAAATGCCTTCGATGTTTGTGCCTTGTTTTGTCCGCTTGTCAGGATTCTCAACCGGCAACCCAGTCTCTAAGTCGATTTCCTTGGCCCAGTTCACATGACCAAACTTCTTCGCCGACAGGACCTTGCCGCTGGTCCGGTCGACCACATAGGCAAAGCCGTTACGATCAAAATGGACTAAGACCTGCTGGTCCTTGCCGTTTGTCTGCAGGTCGATGAGGACGCTCTCGTTGATACCGTCGTAATCCCAGGCATCATGCGGCGTCATTTGATAGGCCCATTTAGCTTCACCCGTGTCGGGATTGCGCGCAAAAAGTGTCATCGACCATTTGTTATCGCCTGGTCGCTGGTCGGGGTTCCAGGCTCCCGGATTTCCGGTGCCGTAGTAAAAGAGATCGAGGACCGGATCATAGCTATACCAGCCCCACGTCGTGCCCCCGCCGCGTTTCCATTCTTCCCCTTTCCAGGTTGACACACCCAGGTCCTTGCCTTGATGGGATGCGTACGGAGAGGAAAAGTCTTCGCCTATCAGCACCTCAGAGTCCGGCCCGGTGCTATACGCCCGCCAAACTTGTTCACCCGTGTTGACGTTGTTGGCGGTGACAAACCCGCGCACACCAAACTCGCCACCACTGACTCCAGTGATGACTTTGTCTCGGACGACCAAGGGCACCATAGTAATGGTCTGACCTTTTTTGATGTCGCCCTGCTTGACCTTCCACAGCACTTTGCCGGTCTCGGCGTCGAGTGCGACCGTATGCGTATCGAGCTGATTGAAAAAGATCTTGCCATCAGCATAGGCTGCACCCCGGTTGACCACATCGCAGCAGGCAATGGGAATGGTATCCTCATCCTGAATGGGCGCATATTTCCATTTGACGGAATGGGCAGGATCGGACAGGTCGATTGCATACACAATATTGGGGAACGGGGTCACGATATACATCATGTCCCCAATCACGAGCGGTGTCCCTTCATGTCCCCGCAGCACGCCCGTCGAGAGAGTCCAGGAAACTTTCAGGTTTTTCGCATTTTCTGCCGAGATCTGCTCTAGACTACTATAACGGGTGAGCGCATAGTCTTTGCCCGGCATGACCCATTGGTCTGGGGTTTTTTGCATGTCGAGCAAATCCTGTCCGCCGTACCCCGTGCGAGGAAAAAGCAGGAATCCTGTAATCAGAAACGCTGCCTGGACGACAATAGAAGTCCCTCTCAACCATTGTATATGCATGACAACCCCCTTTGTTCTCCCTTCAGAAGTCTGACGCAAAATACTCAATCCCGGAGCGTCCCCTGTCATTTCAGTCAGCAGGAGGAAGCTACTCTGGAAGGGTGAGGCTTGTCAATCGCGACGTCGGTCCTCATTATCCTCCTGGGCATCCGCCCTGCCGTGGCTTACTTTGCCGTTCTCCTGTGTCAGAAAGACACATGTATACGTTGCTCCAAGCAGAGCGGCTTCTGCCAGTATCTTTAAGCCCTCTTCGACTCCGCCTATCCATCTTGCCAGAGCATAGCTGCCTTCTTTACTTATACCCAAGAACAGGAACACATCATCACGGTTCACCAGGGCATCAAGCAGACCCATGAGCACAAAAAGGGCAAAACCACAAATCACCAGCGGTAGGGCTGATTTATACCGGACAAGCTCGCAGCGGTAGGCATACAAGACTCCCGCTCCGGTCAGCCCGTATCCCAACATAATGACGTCATCCAGTCGGTCCGTCAGACCCGTCTCTTGGATCTGAAAGGTTCGGTGGAACAGGTGGTCAATCGACTCATGAATCGCCACAATTTCGTCAATCGCCAAGAAAAGAAATCCGAGCGCAATCAGGAGCCAAACAAAAGTGGGACTACGCCACACATTGCCCCGGAGGCTGCCTCCCGTTCGGCGCGAGAATACTTCCCAGGAAAGAGTACTTGTGACAAGCAGGTGGGCAAACGATAGCCACGTAATCGGCTCGCCCTCGCCCGTATAGGCGGTGGGGTTCTGGTGCAACGCAAAGCCGAGACCAATAGCGAGCAAAACGGTCAGGAAGTCAACATAGACGAGGCTGAAGAGGAGTTTCGTAGGAGGGATGGTCAGAATGTTGAGCATCGAGTTACGCCTTCAGGTCAGATCGACAACGGAGGGGTTGGAGGGGTGCAGCGTACTGCGCCCAGGCGAAGAGTAAAGTCCACATCACAGCCCGCTACTTTACCGCGTAGGCATTTTCTGGCGAGCCAACGCCGCCGGGCAGGTTGAGCGGAATGGAGACCAGCATACACTCATACGCCCCGTCCTCCGCACCTGCCTGGGCGAGTTCATCCACGTCCCACATCTCCCCAGTAGGCATACCTTGCAGGGCAATCAGCCGACGGTGCTGAAAGCCGACTGCTTGGTCCACCGGTAAGGCCTCTAAGGCCAGTTTGTCTGACGCAATGGCCGCAATCTGCTGATCCCACAGCCAGGCGACGGTGTCTTGCGACGCATCCAGTCCGGGGCATGCATGGCCGCCTTCTCCAGGCTCCAGGCTTCCGCGTAATGCTTCACGTC
>CAZXFE010000200.1:0-7574 GCA_964639795.1 uncultured Enterobacteriaceae bacterium
CCGACACCCAGAACCAGCGGGCTCAACAACTCGTGCAGCAGACGCGCGAGGCGGCTACCGATATTGAGAACCTGTTGATCTTTTTCTCCCTGGCACTCATCGCCCTTGAGGATACCCAGGCCGCTGCGTTGCTCACTGCATCTGAGATGCAGGACTATCGGCATTACCTCGAAGGTGTCCGGCGTTTTAAGGCGCACACTTTAAGTGAAAAGGAAGAGCAGCTCCTCAACCATAAAAACCTGTCCGGCAAACAGGCATTTGTGAAGTTGTACGATGAACTGAGTGGTTCGTTGCGCTTTCCACTGACTGTCGAGGGCACGGATCAGATGCTGACCGATGGGGAGGTCATGGCCCTCTTGCAGCAGGCGGATGGCGGGCTGCGTGAGCGGGCACTCACGACGTTCCTTGAGACGTATGCGCAGCACGCGCTTGTGCTGACCGCCGTTTTCAATAGCCTACTGCTCGACCACAAAATTGAGTGTGAGCAACGTCACTTCGACGATGTCGTCACACCCACGCATTTATCAAATGAAATCGCGCCGCACACGGTTGAGGCGATGATGCAGGCGGTCGAACGCCACTATCCCTTGGCGCAGGAGTATTTTCAACTCAAGGCAGAACTGCTCGGCCTTGAGCGCCTCAAGAATACAGACCTGTATGCTCCGATTGAAACTGCGCCAGAAGAAATTTCATTTGCAGCAGCGCAGGATTTAATCCTGACAGCCTTTGGCAAATTCAACCCGCAGTTTGCCGCCCTTGCTGGAGAGTTTTTTCATAAAAACTGGATTGATGCTGAAGTGCGAGTAGGCAAATGCGGCGGGGCATTCTGCGCTGCCCTCACCCCTCAGCATCACCCGTATGTGCTGTGTAGCTATAACGGCACCGGACACGATGTTTCGACTGTTGCTCACGAATTGGGACACGGGGTACATTACCTGTTGGCTCGGCGGCAGAAACTCCTCCAGTACGATGCTCCGCTGGTGCTGGCCGAGACCGCGTCGGTCTTTGCGGAAATTGTCCTGACGAGACATCTGCTCGACAAAGCAGACAATTCTGATACACGCCGTGCACTTCTGTGTGATGTTTTAGAAGGCATGTACGGTACCGTCTTCCGCCAAACTGCCCTGACCCGGTTTGAGATGGCCGCTCATACCAAACGGCAGGATGGACAGCTCAGCACGGATGATATTTGTGATCTGTGGCTGGCTGAGCAGGCCAAGCTCTTTGGCGACAGTGTCGAAATGCTGCCCGTCTATCGTTGGGGTTGGTCGTATATCCCGCATTTTATTCATAGCCGGTTCTATTGTTACTCTTATCCGTTTGGAGAGTTGCTGACCTTGGCGTTGTTCCAGCGTTATCTTGACCAAGGCGAGGGGTTTGTCCCCGGCTATTTACAGCTTTTGGAAAGTGGTGGATCACAGCGTCCGGAGCATGCCTTGGCTCAGATAGGCATCGATATTAACCAGCCAGAATTTTGGGACAAAGGTTTTCGGGTCATTGAGGGGTTTCTAAGTGACTTGCGGGCCACGCTGTAAAGGGGCCCAGAGGAGAAGGATAATATGCACGTGCGTGTCGTCCGAGTGCAATACAAGCCTGGCCTGCTGAACGATTTTTTGTCTGTCTATCGCCAAGCAGCCATGCCAGCGCTGATCCAAGAACAAGGCTTCAGTGGTATCCTTGTGTTATCAAACGCACAGACGAATGCGGGCCTTATCTTGACCTTGTGGAACTCTGAGGCGGCACTCGAACGCTCCGAACTCAGCAGCCGCAAGGCGGTTGCCAGCATGCTGCTTCCGTTTTTGACCCACAACCCGCAGCTTGGGCACTATGAAGTTTTAGTGCGAGCGGGCCAGTACGTCGGAGGTCTTGCTGCCCGTGTGATTACGCTCCCTGTGCCTCAAGAGCATGTCGATCCGGCACTCGCAATATACGAGGAAGAGTATTTACCGCTGCTCAAACAACAGCCCGGTTTCCAGGGTGTGATGTGGTTAGCAGATCAATCACAAGGAACAGGATTGGGTGTGAGCCTGTGGACAAGCCTAGAACAGATGCAAGCGGCCGATCAAGTAGGTGGATTTTTCCCTGATGTCCTGTCTAGGCTAGCAGCGTATTTTGCTGCGCCAGCGGTGATGGGATATTACGATATCAACGTGCAAGCCTAAGACGGGTATGACTGACCATCTACCGGTCGGGTAGGTCCTTCCGACCCAAGATTATTTGGTTGGTTTCGCTACGCTCTAACCACCCTACGATGAGTCCTGCGATAACCCTATCCCAGCTGCTGCTTGGCCTGGATATCTTGCTCTAAAGTCTTTCCTGTCAGCCAAAAAAAGACGGCCGAGATGAGGCTGGTACTCACAGCCACCCAGAGCAGAGAGTAGCGAATGGCATCCGGGGTGCCGATCATATCGTTGAGGATACCGACCGTCTGTGGTCCGGCCCCAAGACCGATCATGGTCAAAATGAAGATGAACACAGCGGAGGCCGTGGCGCGCATGGCTGGTGGGGCGAGATCTTGGACAATCGAACCGGCCGGCCCGAGCCACATGGTGCCGAATACATTGGCAGGAAAAAGGCTTAACAAGGCGAGCGTTGTGTCTTCGATGAGCAACGCGCCGATGATGAAAGGGATCGAAAGGAGCGCGCCGATCAGACTAATAGAGGTGCGTGCTTTCGGTTGCCGCTGCGTCCATTTATCCGCCAGCCAGCCACCGAAAAAGGCGCCCACTGCTCCACCGATGCCGATTATCCACGACAGCCATAATCCGAGCTCTCCCGTTGTCATACCGTGGAGCCGAATAAAGAAGGCGGGAATCCACGCACCCAGACCATAGCCGACAAAGGCCTGGAACGACGCCGCAAGACTGATACGGCGGCCGCTCGGCAGCCGAGTCAGAAATCTCCAGGTTTCTCCTAAACTATATGTGCGGTCATTCACCAGATGATGTTCACTCATACCTCGTGGTGGTTCACGTACAGTCAAACGAACGAGGATGGCTATTGCCACACCCGGCAGGCCAACAACCATAAATGCCACGCGCCAGCCAAACGCATCATTGAGCCAACCTCCCAGCCAGAAACCGAGACCTATGCCCGTATAGATACCGCACGCGTACAGGGCTAAGGCCGTCGCGCGTTTTTCAGGTGGGAAATAGTCCGAAAGAAGAGAATGGGCGGGAGGCGTACAGCCTGCTTCTCCTATACCCACGCCAATCCGAGCCAGGGCCAAGTCGGTAAAATTACGCGACAGACCCGAGGCCGCTGTCATTAGACTCCATGTCACCACACTGATCGCGATCAGGCTGCGGCGTACCCAACGGTCGGCAAGCCGAGCTAAGGGCAAGCCGGCAATTGCATAGAACACGGCAAAGGCAAAACCGGTCAGAAAACCCATGGCCGTATCAGAGACTTGGAGATCGTCCTTAATCGGTTGGAGCAGGATGGCCAGGATCTGGCGATCAATAAAATTGAAGACGTAAACCACAAAGAGGACGGCTAGAACGTAATAGGCATACGGTCCACCCACCTCTGTTTTTGTGCTCTGGTCCAGAGGCGAGGGTTGAGCTTGAGCAGGTTGGTCTTGCGTCGTTGAGGTTGCCATCTATCTCCCTTTCCTGGCAAACGTCCCCTTCTGGCCTGAAAGCCATAACTTTGTCAAGGATTGCCTCATCCGTAAGCATCCACAAGAATCCGAAAGACCAGCCACACCAGGCTGCCTCTACAAGGCGAATAGCTGACTGTGAAAAACGAACATGCTACAGTCGCGCCACAAAACAATTTGTGGAGGACAGTATGGCTCGGAAAATTTCGATTGGTATCGATTGGCAAGGCAAGATCGATTACAAGGTGTTATGTGAAAAGGTTCAAATCGCAGACGCTGCCGGGGTGCATTCGGTCTGGGTGCCGGAAGCCTGGGGCCGCGATGCGTTTACTATTTTGACTTTGCTGGCTGACAAGACACAGAATATTCAGCTTGGCACGGCGATTGTGAATACCTACTCACGTACGCCAGCCGCTCTGGCCCAGCACTTTGCTACTATGGATGAGCTGGCTGGTGGACGCATGCTGCTTGGCCTCGGGACCAGCGGGCCACAGGTGATCGAGCATTTTCACGGCGTGGAGTTCAAACCACCGCTGCAACGCCTGCGCGAGTATGTTGAAATCATTAACACGATCATGCGCGGTGAACCGCTCAAATATTCGGGCAAGCTGTTTGATCTCCAACGCGGCTTTACGCTGCGATTCAAACCCATCCGAGATCACATTCCTATTTATCTGGCAACGATCAACGCCAAGAGCGTGAAGATGACGGCGGAGCTAGCCGACGGCTGGCTGCCGATTATGATTCCGCTTGAACATCTCAAGAGTGAAATTGACAACGTACGCCAAGCGAGCGTGGCTGCTGGTCGTCCAGCCAGGGCGGTCTCTGTCCGGGCGCCTGGCACGGTGACTGTCACTCCGCATGTGGATAAAGCCCGCGCCGTCTCGGCAGGTATGTTAGCCTTCTATATTGGTCGTATGGGTGCCTTTTATGCCGCCCAACTGACACGACTGGGTTATGGCGATGCAGTTGAAACAATAAAGAAAGCCTGGGAAGGTGGCTCACAGGCCGCGGGCGAAGCCGTGCCATATCAGTTGGTCGATGCAACCGGCTGTGTAGGTTCAGTTGAAGAGGGCATTGAGCGCCTTCAAGCCCAAGAAGAAAGCGGCGTGGACCTGCATCACGTCAATGTGCAGGCCGACAATGATAAAGAGTACGGGCAGATTTTGGCGAAGTTGGTGGGATAAAGCGCTAGCGAAACCATAACAGCTCCGCCTGAGTTAGGCGAAGAATCTCTCTATTTCTAGGAGAGCTCAAACCATGCAAGCTGAAGAATTGTTCGAATACCCCTGTCCCGAATGTAGTCGCGGGATGGTACAAACCACTCACACCCATAACTACAGAACAAAGATCAAAGGCTATCCTTTTGTCGTCGATGAGGCAGTGATTGGGGTATGTGACGAGTGCGGCGCACGATCGTTTGCTCCTGAAGAGACAAAACGGTGGGACGCACTCTTCTTATACAGGCTCTCTCGAAGCCCGCCAAGCTTTTCTCACGCCTGAAGAAATTAAACAGCTTCGGAAAGACCTGGGCCTTTTAATGGAAGAGTTTGCACAGCTGATTGGTAGCACGCGGCAATCAGTCCCCATGTGGGAGAAGGAGACGCGGACGAAGCCACCTGTACGGATAGCGGACTTGCTGATGAAGCGCGTTTGCCAATTCCTTGCCGGTGAACCTGTCGATGTGTTGCCTTCCCTGTTGAATGAGGCACGAAAGTGGCGAGTTATTGCTGAGCTGTCGCAGACGATGCAAAACTCAAACAAGAGTGAAGAGCCCGATCGTCCTGTTCACAATCCTTAATACTACTGCTGGAAAGACAATAGCGTTCCTCTGGATGATGTCACCCTGAGTGAAACGAAGGGTGTCTCTGCCCCGTTGGTTACCTCACCGCCGACGGAGAGATTCTTCACCTCCGGCTCAGAATGACATGCCCGGCGTAACGCTCATATTAAAGAGGATTTGGTATAAGCTGAACCTGGCAACGGTTTGTGGGGGGGATCCGCTCTTACACACAGAGAGGATTTTTAGCTACACTTCGACATGGAAAGCGGTCACATACTCCTGCTCAAATCCTTTCAATTCCAACTTTTCATTCCACAAGGCAAAGCGTCCTGCGAGCGGCGGGGCTTCTTGGTGTAAGTGCTCGACCACCGATTCAGTGGCAATGATGCCGCCAGGCGGAATTTGCTTGAGCAAACGGGCCGCGAGATTAATGCTAGGGCCGATCAACGCCACGGAGCGGCGCATTGGAGTGCCGATCACGCCAATAACAATATCTCCGACACTGAGACTAAAACGGGCGTGCAGCGGTGTTTGTCCTTCTTCTTGCTGACGGGCCAGAGTGTTTCGAATGGAAAGCGCGGCTTGGGTGGCCTCGGCAACGGACTCAAAATATAGGAGCGCGCCGTCACCCTCATAGTCTTTAACATCACCGCAATAGGCCAGGGCGGCATCCGTCACTATGCTCATAAAACGTTGGACGAATTCGAGGGCTTCTTTGGGCGATTTCCCAACTACGGTTGTGGTTGAGTCGGCAATATCAACAAAGAGTATGGTGAGTTCCTTCTGTGTTGGAAGGGTTTGTTTGTTGACATAATTTTGCACCAGCCCTGGTAGGAAGGTGTGGGTATGGGTCGCAGTTGAGTCTGTAGCCACGGACGCCGCCCTTATGGTGACGGTTGGTGCTAGACCGTTCTCAGCTTCTTGTTCGGACTGAATAGGAACAAGGGGATAGCTGGCTTGCTGCCAGGCCTGGAGGCCGCCTTGCAGAACGTAAACGGACTCGAACCCTTCATCTCTTAGCCGTAGTGCCGCCCGGGCACTACTCGCGTCAGCGGGTCAGGTTCAATAGATGGCGATAGTACTCTGGCGAGGCAATGTATCGGATTTTTGCACCACCTCAGCCAAGGGTAACCAATGCGTGCCTGGAATTTGCTCCGGTTGCATACTGCGCGCGTCTTGTGTGCGGACATCCACAAAAACAATGTCCTCACCTCGGACTCTACGTGCCCGAATTTCCTGCGGGTCTAGGCGTAAACCATCTTGTGCTGCCATAAAATTGGCCTCCATCCTCCTCCACTCTATGACTTCATACGAGGCCTGACAACGCGGGTTTACTGCCCAAACGCCTCAACCAAGGCGTGTAGATCTTCCCCCGTCAATTGGCTAGTTGGCGGAGCAGCAACCATAGGCAGTTGAACCCCGGCGTCGACAAACTTGCCCAGCTGCCTCTGACAGTCTTCGGGCGGACCGAATGCAAAAAGATCTTCGACCATAGAGTCCGGGATCGCCTCTTCTGCACCTGTACGGTCTCCCGCCTGCCAGTGCTGATGGACGTCATCCAGAATGTCGCTATAGCCAAAGCGTCGAAAGCCCTGGATGTAGGTGTTGGCTTGACAGTAGCCAACCAGCACATGGCGCAATTGCTTGAGGGCAAGTTCCCGATCTTGTTTGACCAATGTGTGCACATAGCAGCCAATGTCGATGTCGCTCAGGCTTCGGCCTGCGCGCTCGGCCCCCTTGGCAATCTCTGCCAGTGAATGCGGAATCTGGCTGGCCGGTAGCCAAGCGAGTAAAACACCGTCGGCAATTTCTCCAGCAAGCTGGAGCATGTGCGGATTTACTGCTGCGAGATAAATCGGCATTTTGCCGGAGAGTCTTATGCTGAGCCGAAACCCGTGGGGTTTATAGAATTGGCCGTCCTGGGCGACACGTTCTCCGGCCAAAACGCGCCGGACAATATCGACATACTCGCGCGTGCGCGCAACAGGATGATCCCACGGGATGCCGTGGAAGGTGTTGATATTACGCGTACTCACCCCGATACCCAAACGGGCTCGGCCAGGCGCGATCAGATCCATACTTGCGGCTTGCATGGCGGCGAGGGTTGGCGGTCGCAGATAGAGAGAAATAATCCCGGTGCCAACGTGAATACGCTGCGTACAGGCAAGAAACGCACTGACCATTGTACAG
>CAZXFE010000201.1:0-7572 GCA_964639795.1 uncultured Enterobacteriaceae bacterium
ACCTTTCTCTCTCCCCTCACATTGAAAAGTCTCGCGTGCGCCTCACTTTTTGTCACAGGCGAGAAAGAATACCCCCATCGCCCCGTTTCAGAGAATCTCCCGTAAGGTAGCTAACTACAAGTTTTCGTGGAAGTTTCTTTGCCGCTGCTCTTAGTTTTGCTCACTTTAGCTGACTTCCTTATCAATGAGCTGTCGGATCACCGCCTCTGCCTATAGTAGTAATTTTCTCATTTTCATCGGAACTAAGACAAGTTTCAACCTGGATCCGTGGGTTACGACGTAGAGACGGTCGGACATCAACCACCGACCGAACGTACGCGCTTACTAGTTGGAGGTCGCAAGAGTAACTTTCACGGCGAAAAGATACTCCAACACTTCTTCACGGATGGGGCACCGGTTGCCACAGATCATTCTTCTTAGCCTCGTTGTTATAACGAGCCTCCACATAAGTAATGAGCGCCTCACTAAAAACCTGTTGGCACAAAGACAACGACTGTAACCTGATTGTGTTGCCGGCGAAGACAGGCAGCGCAGGCCGCTGCGACAATCTGTTTGCCGTGCAGTCCACATGCAGCTTGAGGGAATCGGTGGGACGCGCCCTTGGCTAGCACGATCGCGTCGGACTCGATGCGCCCAACCTATCCCAAACGCCCTATATTCTCGATTTGCCGAAGCTGGCGCATCTCTTCTTGATTCACTGTAACGCAACGAAATTTCGTTGGCCAGATTTTCGGATCTAATCGATGCAGCATATCCTTGGCTTCCATGCTGCTACAGAGCTCCTCCAGCGTGTTTGTGGCAGCAAAACAGGCCAGCTGCTTTTCAAGGACGTCGACCAACCGATCGGGGTAAATGCTGACCCGATCCAGTAGCAAGGCGTCGTTGCTTACGATTCAGGTAATGTGGCCCGGATCCATCCCTTGGTTCTTCAATAACAGCGCATCCATAACAGCGCATCCATGCCGGTTTTACGTGCGCCTATGACCACATACCCGGAATGCGACGGGCTAACTTTGGGCAGATCATTGGCCGGTACGATAGAAATACCCGCAGTGAGGGCACCTGCACGTTCATATACGTCGCGTCAACGATTTTGCTTCGGACGTGCACCTGATAGCTCAGACTCGGTGCAACGGTAGAGCAAAATGAAACAGCAGTCCGATATTCACACATGGGGAAGCACAGCCAACACGCCGCCCAGTTCTAACCAAGCCAGATTTTCTCCGCGCCAAATAGCGTTCTCATTGAAAGGCTCTTGTCAATAGATATCCCAGCCTAGTCACACTTTTCAGGCTTTCCCTCGTTCATTCCTCTTCCGGCTGCCGTCCATCGATTCGAGCAATAGTCTCGGTCTGCGTCCCGTGCCGCTACTCGCTCGTCCACTGCCTAGTATCCGAGCTGGACTGAACCAAGCCATTTCCAACACCCTCCAGCGTCGTATATACAGGCGAAGCCCGCAGTCAGGGACTAAAAGGGAGGACTTACATGGCAAATGCTACAGCCCAGCCAGCTATGCTGGCTGGTACCACCGTACTCGACTTCACCCAATATCTGGCCGGTCCGACGGCAACCCGGCTAATGGCCGAACTCGGCGCGGAAGTGATTAAAGTTGAACAGGCCAAGGGTGGTGATCCATCTCGCTCGCTGCCGTTTATGAAAGACGATCGCAGTATCTACTTCATCCAGCAGAACCGTGGCAAGAAAAGTCTCTGTATTGATTTCAAACGGGATGAGGGCGTTGAGCTGATCAAAGCCCTTATTCCACACGTGGACGTTGTCATCGAGAACTACGGTCCAGGCGTAATGGAACGGCGCGGTTTGGATTACAAATCTCTCAAGACGGTCAATCCCGGCCTTGTGATGTGTTCCATCTCAGCCTTTGGGCGTGAGGGTCCACTGTCGCATTTAACTGGCTACGATTATATTGCTCAGGGCTTTTCCGGCATCATGCATATGACCGGCGATCCGGATGGCCCACCGCGTTTTGTCGGGGTTGCGATAGCCGATGGCATTGCCGGGGTCAGCGCCTTTGGTGCACTTGGTTATGCCCTACTCCATCGTGATCGCACCGGCCAAGGCCAACACGTTGATATCTCCATGGTCGATGCGCTCTACCATATGCAATCAGTCGAGGTCCAGGCCTTTGCCGCCAGTAAAGGCAAATACAAACCGAGGCGCTTCGGGCTGCATCACTATGCCTCGTGTCCGTTGGGGGTGTTCAAAAGCCCGCAAGGCTATTTTGTGATCCTGGCCCTCAACCGGCAGTGGCCCAATGTCGCCCGGGCGCTGGGTAAACCTGAATTGGTTGACGATCCGCGCTTTTCCACTGCAAAAACGCGCGGACGGAATCAAAAAGAATTGATTGCTATGATCGAAACCTGGCTGCAATCGTTTCCCACCGACGAAGCCGCCCTCCAGGCGCTGGCTGATAATCGTGTGCCCGCTGGCCCCGTCTTATCGATTGAAGAGACGGTATCACATCCCTATTTCACCGCCCGGAAAATGGTTCGTCAGGTACCAGACCAAATTCTTGGCGATGTAACGATTCCCGGCTTCCCATTCAAGTATTCGGCTTTCCCGGATACACTCGACCTGCGCGCTCCGCTGCTGGGCGAGAACAACGATGAAATTCTCAGCCACTATCTCGGCCGATCGTCGAAAACCATTACAGCTCTGCACGATCAAGGTGTGTTGTACAAAGGCGAGCAGTAATCATTCCCCGTGTTCCAGCTTTTTTCCCTTGCCCATCTACGGAGAGGGCGTCGTCCACATAGTGGCCGCGGGTGAGGCTCGCTCTGACAAATTCCTATTACAAGGTTCCTCACTGTTTATGGTGTCGGGCTACGCTCCGCTAACCAGACCTATGGAATTCACGCGATGCGCTGAGCCCCTAGCCCGGCCAGATGATTTTGGAGACCACACGTAGAGGCGAAGTCGTTCCCGACGACTTCGCCTCTACTCCCAAAGCTTGGCAACCGGCAGTCGCAATCTTGACAGAAGAGGATCCCCCTTAAAAATGTAAGGTCCATCAAGTTATCCTACTGCCATACTAGGCCGGCCGGTACGTCTCCCCCCTTTTGCACCACTGGCGACGCTCGCGGTCAGACAACGCGAGTGCCGTCCGACTTCGCTTATTTGGCGTGAGAATGCAACGGTTCGCAGACAGCCGTGAGATCAACGAATCGAGAAGACCATGACCATTGGCGGGCCGGGCGCGAGCAACCATTATCGGATCATTTTTGGCGGCCAATTTTTTGATCATGGCATCCAGCAAGGCTTCACCATCGCGCGCCCTGGCAAACATCACGCCCGGGCGTTCATAATTCGACGGGCGCGCGATTGGTCGTCTCGAGAATGCCTTATAATTACGAGACGAGGCCATACTTAACGAGGAAGTAGTCCCGTCAGTCATGGTTTCATCTGACGGTCCTAGGAGTCGCGTTACCTGGAATCCGAACACAGGAAAATCAAGAGAGTACCGGCCAGGGAAAAGCGGATTTTCCTTGACGTCGGCCCGTCTCTTTTTGGTATGCGTAAAACCCCCACCGATATCAATAATCCACCGGGAACGCTCGACGGATATGCCGAACGCGTTCATATAATCCGTATTGTCAGCAAGAAGTGGAGATAAGGCCCGGTCCTTAATCGCCCATGGCTCATACGAAAATCCGTATCGCAGTTTTACGCCGTCAAAGATTTCGTACTGCAGGCCTACCCCCAGCCGCCACCGGTCTTTCGCCGCGCTGACCGCATTTTGATTCAAAAATGTCCTCTCATCAAACCTCATCCGCGTGTCTTGAAATACTGACAATTGCGTCCACCGGGCCTGTCCCGTCATTGTTAACCGGTCGGTCACCTTGTAGGCGAATCCGAACTTCACGTTTTGTGGAATATTGAAATTGAGCTGGACGTCATCCCCACCACCGCCTACTCTTGCGTTGCCGAACATCCATATTTTTCCTCTGGTTTTGTACGTGAGGCCAAGACTCAGTCGGTCGGTTGGTTGGTACTGCACGCCCAATGTCCCAAAGATACCGGGGCCCCGGACATCAACATCAAGGCGCCCGACCGGGGTCGGCGACTTGAGCCGGAACCGCCCGTACGTCGGGTTTACCGCGACGCCTACGTGAAGATTTGGCAACAGGGAGTATGACACTGCGGGTGCAAGAGAAACCGATAACAGTTCGGTATAGAAATTGTTGGGTACGCCGTGTTCGGGTTCGGCGCTATGGTTGAAGGTAAGCCCAAGTGCGCCATACATCCCGATCCCGAATTGAAGCGGCGCAAACGCATCCGTCACAAAGCCCATGTTTGGCGCGATAGGTAGTTCGCGGCTGCGGCTATCATATCCCCGGTTGTTCTCGTACGTCGGATGAAACCGAATGCCCAACCCTCCAACACTCATTTGGTTCGGCAGGAGGCTCAAGTGCGCCGGGTTGTGGAACAGTGCTGTCGCCGCATTTATAGGCAGAGCGACAACATTGCCCACCATCGCGCCATCAGAAACACCAAGTGCCGGGTTCGTGAGCCCGCTTGCGCCTACACTAGAAGGACTAACCGTACCGATGATCAGTAGACCCACGATTAACAACCACAAACATCCCCCAGCCACTGCCTTACCTATTTTCATTATTTTCGATCCTTCGTGAGAATTTTTAGGCTCTCCACGGGCTTCGCGGGAACACCATATTATACTATCGCAAGTGGTGCCCGACTGTCGCGGTACTATATCTCGTATGCGAGGCAATATCTAGTCGGCGGCACCCTTGATTGCCACATGTGTGACCATCGACCGATGTCGTATCGTACACAGAGGCTAATTGTCGAAGGGCATCGTATCGAGACTGCGGCTTACGGACCGTCCCACGCGGAGACGCCAACCCTCGTTTTCTTGCACGAAGGACTTGGCTGCGTATCTATGTGAAAAGAGTCCCTGAAGAGGTTGTCAGAAATAACAGGGTCCGGCACCCTTATTTATAGTCGCTTGGGCTCCCGCAGGTCAGGCCCGTCGGTCCTGCTAAGACCCGTCACATTTATACACGAGGAAGCATCCCGTCTCTTACCACAGGTTCTAAAACAAGCCGAGATCCAAGAACACCGCATCATTGGCCATTCAGACGGAGGCTCGATCGCATTTATCTATACGGCAAAAAATCAACCCAAGAGGATTGCCAGCATCATCACCGACGCCCCTCACGTATTCTGCGAGAATGGATTGGTGCAGTCGATAATCAAAGTAGTGCGGGCCTACAAAGACGGTGACCTCCGCGAACGGTTGGAAAAATACCATGGTGAAAACATTGAGAATGCCTTTGGGGGTTGGGCCAACGTCTGGCATCACCGGCCGGTCGGCTTCACTCTTTTTGAGCCGACCGGGCAGCAGGACGGGTGGAGTTTGGTGTCCACATGCTTCATCCAGAAAACGACTTTGGAGGCGGCCTAACGGTCAGCGGGCATTAGCGGCGTGTGCGGAAAGGCGTGATTCAAGTACCCACAAATGATACTCGATTCGGTGACTGGCCGATCGTCGTGGGCCTAAGTGGGCACGACACCCAAAGGAGTGAGCTCGAGACATTCAGGCCGCAGATTCTCTTTGTTCGGTAAATCGACGTGATGTTTTTCCAGTCGAGTCCTTTCTCAGCAAGGACAATGGGAACTTTCCGGGCACGAGGCAACAACGGACTGGTGTCTAGCTCCATCATACGGGTTTTCTCTTAAACTCTTCTTGTTCCCCACTGGGACTCTCTCTTGTACGATAAGAACTCAGCATTCATAAGTTTTGCCTAACTTATAGCCAGCCTGTGGGGATTGCCACACACGGGCAGATACCCGAGAATTGCTCCGAACCCCGGCGCATCCGTCCATATCGGGTTTGAGGAGGAAGCGATGCCAGACCAAATCGAACGCATTCGAACAACCTGCCCCAGAGACTGCTATGACGGCTGCGGGATCGTGGTCGAGCGGCGGCATGGGGAGATTACCCGCGTACTCGGAGATCCCGACCATCCCGTGTCACGCGGCACCCTGTGCGGCAAATGCGCAACTGCCTATAACGGTGTCTGGCAGGATGAAAGTGCTCGGTTGCTGTATCCGTTGAAACGAATCGGACCAAAAGGAGCAGGTGAGTTTACACGCATCAGCTGGGACGCGGCGTTGGAAGCGATTACATCCCAACTGCGGACGATTGTTGAGACATCGAGTCCGCAAGCAATCGTGCATACCCACTATAGCGGCACGTTGTCTCTGCTTGCCTATATGTTCCCCATGCGTTTCTTTCACCGCCTGGGTGCCACTGAGGTTGAGCCTGACACCATTTGCAATATGGCCGGGCATGTGGCTTGGGATCTTTTATTTGGCAGCTCGTACGTCGGCTTTGACCCACGCACCGCCGCCGACTCTCAGTGCATTCTGGTGTGGGGCGCGAACCCTGCGCATTCGGCCCCGCACGCGCATAAGCATTGGTTGCCTGAGTCTCCGGCAAAAACCATAGTCGTTGATCCAATTCGGACGGCAACTGCGGCCCAGGCAGATCTCCATTTGCAGCCTTTTCCCGGCACAGATGCCGCACTCGCTTTTAGCCTATTGCACGTCTTGCAGCGAGATGGGCTTTTCGATGCGGACTTTATCAGAAACCGTACAGTCGGGGCGGACGAACTTTTCCCCATGCTGGAGGTATGTACTCCAACCTGGGGAGAGACACAAACCGGTGTCCCAGCCGTGCTTATCGAACAGGCCGCTCATGTGTATGGGTCAGGTCCATCTCTGCTCTGGCTCGGCCAAGGGCTGCAGCGTCAGCCTACAGGTGGCAACGTTATGCGCGCCTGCGGCCTCCTGCCGACACTCACCGGCAATGTCGGCAAACCAGGGGCAGGCTTTTATTATCTAAATATTACGCCAGGCATTGCCGGCGCCAACTTTGATACCCTGGCTGGCGCGCAACTGCTCCAAGGAAAACGGGCGAGCATCAGTCATATGGATTTTGCCGAGCGGCTGGCGGATGTCGAGACAACCCAAGCCTTAGTATGCTGGAATACAAACCCGGCCGCCTCAGCCCCGCAACAGCAGCGTTTGCATCAGGCACTGCGACGCGACGATCTGTTCACTGTTGTTGTGGATTGTTTTCCGACAGACACCACCGACTTTGCCGACATTGTCTTGCCAGCGGCGAGTTTTCTCGAATTCGATGACCTGACCTTTAGCTATTTCCACCTCAACATCGGTGCCCAAGCCCAAGCCCACAAGCCCATGGGCGAGTCATTGCCGAACCAAGAAATCTTTCGGCGTTTGGCAAAGGGGATGGGCTTTGAGCAGACCGCGCTCTTTGAGCCGGATGAGGTGGTTCTGAGCCGTCTCCTTGCAGAAATGCACGTCGGCTTTGACTTCAACGAGCTCAAAAATAAGGGCTGGCATCCCATCAGCGAGTCGCCACTGATCTTCTATCAAGATCACAAATTCGATACGCCGAGCGGCAAGATTGAGATTGCCTCGGAAAAAGCCGAAAAGATGGGGCTGCCCCGGGTACCGCAACCTTGGGCCGATGCTCCGCCAAAAGACGGCCGGCTGCGCTTACTC
>CAZXFE010000202.1:0-7481 GCA_964639795.1 uncultured Enterobacteriaceae bacterium
GTGCACAGGGCGGTGCTCAGCCGATCAACGAGCTGGGTGGTATCGATATCGCCGACCACGCTGACGACCAGCCGTTCGGGGTCAAGTAGGGTGCGATAATACGTGCTCATCTGCTGTCGTGTTATCGCGTTAATGCTGTGCTCACGGCCGAGCGTCAAGAGGCGATATGGATGGGTCGTGTACAGCGTCTCATAAAACAAATCGAAGGCGATTTGCGCCAGATCATCGTCACGATTCTTGAGTGCCAGCAGGATCTCACGTCGCCGTTTTTCAACCTCGTCATCCGGAAATGTTGGGTACAGCAAGGTTTCAAGGAAAATATCGACGCCTTCATTCGTATGGGTGGTGAGAAACGAGCCAGACAATCCTAAGCTGTTGCGTCCTGAGAATCCATTCAGTCCTCCGGCTATTGATTCAACTGTTTCCGCCAGATTCAGACGTGAGAATCGCTGGCTGCCTCGCGTCAGCATGCCCGCGATCAGATTATTAATACCCGCGTTTCCTTCCTGCTCGAAGAGCAAACCCCCGAGCGTGGCGGCCTGAATCGCGATCACGGGCACCCCATGATGTTCTTTCGCAAGAATGCGGACACCATTGTCCAGGCGCGTGAAGGTTACTCCATTTACGTTAGAAGCTGGTGAGCTGTTCTGTGTTGGCGGTTGGTCTATCCGCTGACATAACTGGGCCACGTCTTCTGTTGTCGGGAGTGTCGCCCCTTCTGTCTTGCCTAGGATGACGGTGTTCGCTGTCGTGGCGTTGATATATTGACGTGCGACACGCTGAATGTCCTGCGCTGTGACAGCGGCGATGCCACTCAGATAGCGCTGCTCATAATCAGGATCAGAGAAGACGGTCAGGAAATAGCCGAGCTGGCGGGCTTGGCCTTGAACGGTTTCGCGACGATACACAAAATCACTGGCCAGATTAGTACGGGCTCGGTCGAGTTCGGTCTGAGACACGAGCGTGTGTTTGTACTGAAACAGCATGGTCAGGCTTTGCTCAAGAGCGGGTTGGAGTTTTTCCTGTTCAAGAGCCGCGGCTACGATGAAGAGGCCGGAGTCTGCGGGCGTGTAGGCGCTGGCCGTGATCCAATTCACCAATTCCTGTTCGGCTTGTAGTTTTTGTACAAGCGGTGAGCTTTCTCCTCCGCCTACTATAAAGCTGAGCAGATCGAGGGCAAAGATATCTTCATGTTCGGCCGGTGGGAGAGGAAAGCCCAGATAGAAATAGAATTCCTCAACGTTCATGTCGATGACCGACAGGCGTAGCTCTGTCTGGGCAGGCTCAGGCGGGCGCGGCCGGACCGGCAGGGTGGTCTCCGGTTTATGGGAAAAAAAGCGCAGGACTTCTTGGCGTGCGGCTTCTTGGTCGACGTCACCGACGATGACCAAGGTCATATTATTGGGGTGATACCAGCGTTTGTAGAAGTGCACGACACGGTCCCTATTGAGGGCCTCAACCGTTTCCCGATAGCCGATGACCGGCCGCCCGTAGGGATGTTGCTTAAAGGCGATCTCAAAGAGTTCCGTTGCCGCTCGGGTCGTGGGCGAATCCTCACCGCGTTTCCACTCTTCCATGACGACCTGGAGTTCTTTGTCCAGCTCGTTGGGATCAAAGGTCGAGTTTTGGATGGCATCAGTCAGAATTTCGAGCCCGGTCGAGAAATGGCGAGACGCGAGTACGATGTAGTAGACGGTATGATCTGCTGTCGTAAATGCGTTGATATTACCGCCTGACGATTCGATTTCCGCCGCAATCGAGCCAACCGGCCGGTGCGTCGTGCCCTTAAAGAGCATGTGTTCGTGGACGTGGGCAGCGCCGGCCACATCCGGGGTTTCATCCGCGCTGCCGGCCTTGACCCACACTTGGATGGCCACAACCGGTGCAAAATGATCCTCTTGAATGGCTACCTGGAGGCCGTTCTCGAGTGTAAGGAGAAGCCGGTCGTTGTGCCTCGTGTGCCTTGCTTGCTCCTGGTATTTTGATTCGACAGACGTCTCGAGTTGCGTTTCGTTCGACATATTTCTCCTGTGTCTCACAACCCCATACGGGAGTCAATGTTAAGCGATCACTTTCTCTATTAAAGCCGAAACTGTGCAGAAGACAAAACGGGAAGGAGGGTCCCTGTCGGAAAGAAAGATGCGAGGAGGGGGACTTGAACCCCCACAGGTGTTACCCCACTAGTCCCTCAAACTAGCGCGTCTACCAGTTCCGCCATCCTCGCAGAAACACAGTGCTTTTCTCACTGTATGGAGCAGATTGCGGACGAGAAAATGATACCGTGCTCCTATGGTCTGGTCTAGGGGGGCAAGAGGGGCGCCGGGGTGCACTCTGGCCATGCAAACCTCAGCCGACCGGCATAGCGGTAGGCGGCATAGCCGGGGTAACGTGCTGTTCAGATTTCCTGTGCAGCCATCGCCGCAGGGTTCCCCGAGCAACGCGTCCCATGACGGCCGGGGAGAAGAAGTGTGATGGGGGCTTGAGCATCTGAAGGATTTCATCAATTTGGTGATGCAGCATCATGTCCTCAATGGCAGTTGTGAAAAGTGCCCTCATATAGGGCGCAAAAATGCGCGATTTGACCGGCCGCTTGCCTTCTGTGGAGGGGTAGCTGAAGTCTGCGCCGGTTGCCAACCCCCACGGATCGGATTGCACCTGGGCCTGGGCTTGGAAGAAATTTCGGGCAAGTTCTGGGTGCATCGGGCCGTATTTTTCTAAACACTTCTGAAGCGCCCAGGCCGAAAGCGTTCCGGTCGTCATGCCTTGTCCATAGATGGGGTTAAAAGCGCAGGTCGAGTCGCCCACAGCGATAAATCCGTCAATGCGCTCATTCCACTTCTCATACCGACGAAACCGATTAGCCATGGATCGGTTGCAATAGACCGGAGAGATCGGCTCCGCCAGGCGGATGGCTTCCGCTAGTATCGGCGAACGTAGCTGAGACAGGGCGTCCATAAAATCTGCTTCGTCTTTTGGAGGATAGTTTTTGGCCACTCCACCTAATGTGACAATCCAGCGTCCTTGTTCGACCGGGAATAATACCCCGGCCAGCATGCCGCCCGGAATTTCCGGTTCGAGCCAGATGCCCTTCCACCACCACTCAGCCGGGAGCTGATCTGCCGGCGGAGCCTGGAACCAGCGTGAGCTATAGCCTGAATAGGAATTCACAATGGTCTCTTGTGGTGGCGTAAGGCCCAGTTCCTGCAGCCAGCCGGGCGCCTTGGAGCCGCGGCCACTGGCATCAACAACAAGTTGGGCCTGTATCGTGGTGGGTGCCCCATCCTGGTGTGGAGCAATATGGACACGGTCAATGCGTTTACGACCATTGGCCGTCATGCCAAGCCCGGTGACGCTAGTCTGCTCGAGTAGTTTCACAGTAGGCACCTTGCGGAGGAGTTCCCGAACTGTCGACTCTATCAGGTTCCGACTGGCAAAAAGTGTCATCATGGCAGTGGGGTGGCGACGTTCCCAACCCCAAGGACGCAGCGTTGCGAAGTCGTTGCCAAAGTCGATGTCATGTGCCCCGCGCTCCAGCATAAGGGTGTCAAAACCGGGGAAGAAGCGGTTGAGCTCCTGCCTGCCGCGCACCAGAAGGGCGTGAACATGGCGGCTCTGCGGCACGCCGGCTCGCTCAAGCGCACCATCGGGATAGCTATCCCGGTCTATCACCGTAACGGTGTCGAAATGATCACTCAGTACACGCGCCGTGCACAGACCAGCCATACTTCCACCAAGGATAACAGCGTGAGTTTGGGACATGCGGTTCTCCTATTTTTTCTCTCTCTGTGTGCCAAGACCGTTGAAGGGCTTCAGCAAGATGGAATTCTCCTTCGCACCGCACCCATTTGATGGCTATGGCAAAGTACGCAGAGACAATAATGGCGGCGGCCAGGCGTAGTTCGAAATTTGGTAGAAATTCGCCTTTGTTCTGGCCACGTTGTACCTCGGCCGACATCCGATACAGTAGCTCACGGCTCTGTGCTGTGGCGTCAGCCTGACCGACCGGGTGAGCCATCACCTCGCGGACAACCAAACGCGCGATATCCGCATGGTCCGTGGCCGGTTCCGTCAGAAAGATCAGGACCTTCCTCAGTTTTTCGGCCGCGCTCCCGCGATGAGTTTTGAGCAGAGGGCTCACCTCCCGTGCAACTTGGGCACCATAGTCTAGGAGTAAGGAATCCTTAGTTGGGAAGTGTAAAAAACCGTTCCTCTGGCAACGTCCGCAGCGTGGCAAATATTCTCAACTGTGACAGGGTTTAACCCACGGTCAAGGAATAACTCGATAGCTGAAGTGTAAATCTCTGGTCGGGTCCATTCATTTTTGCGTTCGCGGCGCGAACTTGGGAGGCTTTTCGCGCTGAGCTGAACGGCGTTGGCTTGAATAGTCTGCGACATATTTATCAACTGCAGTTTAAAAAAAGACTCAGTCCATTTCAAGGTGGGCGAGGTTACTAAGAGAAGATGGATCGACGAATACAAAATATACAGGGTTCGCCCCCATAAGAAGAGAGCTGCGATGTTCTGAGAGAGACCCTTGGAGCGATTCTGGGCCTCAGGGGGTACAGGCCTAGAACGATATGGATTGTTAGCGAGCTTCAAGCAGCAAGCGACAAGTCAAACAGGGGACTAACTGCTTGGCGTCTCAGCAACGGGTGCTTCTGCGTGGGGCTCGCCGGTTCCGGGTGTTTGCGCGTTTGAATTCGGCGGCAGTACTCCTGCAGGCGAACCTTCGACCAATGGCGGGGCAGAGGCTTGGGGTTCTGAGGCCGGGGTGTCTTCCGCATCGATCACCGGCGGGGCCTCTGTAGCATCGCCTTCCTGGGTGGATGCCTCAGGCACGTCATCGAACAGACTTTGTGTGGTTTGAAGGGCCGAGCCATAGGTCATCACCAGTGAAGTGAGCATAAAAAGGGCAGCCACTCCGGTTGTCAGCCTTGTCAAAAAGTTGCCGGCGCCGGAGCTGCCAAAGACGGTGTCACTGGAGCCCCCGAACACGGCTCCCATGTCCGCGCCTTTCCCGGTTTGCAAGAGTACAACGGCAATGAGGAACACGCAGGCAATAATATGAACAACAACTAAGCTTGTGTACAACATGATAAAGCGAATTCTACGCGAAGTGGACAATACGGGCAAATGCGTCGGCTTGCAAACTTGCTCCACCGACTAAGGCACCATCGATATCGGCTTGCGCCATGAGGTCCTCAACATTATCGGGTTTGACGCTCCCGCCGTATAAAATGCGTACAGCATCCGCGTTGGGCTGACCAGATAGTTCAACCAGTGTGGTACGGATAGCCGCATGGACGTCCTGGGCTTGTTGGGGGGACGCTGTCTCTCCCGTGCCAATTGCCCAGATCGGCTCGTAGGCGATGACGAGTGGGGCAATAGCACTAGTAATTTGACCCTCAAGAGCCCCACGGATTTGGCGTGAGATGACTTGGAGCGTTTCCTGTTCTTCCCGTTCTTCCAAGGTTTCTCCCACGCAAATAATCGATGTCAAACCATCACGCTGAGCGGCTTTCACTTTTCGAGCGACCTGTTCGTCGGTTTCACCACAATACTGCCGCCGCTCGGAATGGCCGATGATTACATACTGGCAGCCGATGGCTTTCAGCATGGAACCTGAGACTTCCCCGGTAAATGCGCCCTGCGTTTCCCAATGCAGATTCTGAGCGGCTAGGCGAATGGCTGAGCCGTTCAGTGTCCGTGCTGCTGTTTCCAGCGCAGGGAAGGGCGGAGCAACAACGACCTCGCGATCCGAGAGCGTGTCTGGAAGCTGCACGACCAAGGCCGACAGCAGCTCGGCTGTCTCGGCCATTGTTTTATGCATTTTCCAGTTGCCGGCAATGAATGGAAGACGGGCAGACATGGGATTAATCGAGTTGATGCCCGATGAAGAGCGCCACGTCACGCATGCGATTGGAGAATCCCCATTCGTTGTCGTACCAGGACAAGACTTTGACAAAATTATTGTCCATGACTTTGGTCAGCAAAGAGTCAAAAATGGACGAATGTGGATTGCCGTTAAAATCGACGGAAACAAGCTCTTCTTCGCTATACTGCAACACGCCTTTGAGCGGCCCTTCGGCGGCGGTACGGA
The DNA here is from genome assembly GCA_964639795.1 of uncultured Enterobacteriaceae bacterium. Lineage (GTDB taxonomy): Bacteria > Desulfobacterota > Binatia > Bin18 > Bin18 > Bin18. The sequence continues at coordinate 6,101 of CAZXFE010000202.1, forward strand.
TTGCGTTGTTGACCTCTTCTGCTTTGACGGTTTTGCCCAGCTCAGCAACGAGGTCAACGACCGAGACATTGGCAGTTGGAACCCGAACGGCCATGCCGTCGAGTTTGCCCTTGAGCTCTGGCAGGACTTCGCCAACCGCCCGTGCTGCTCCGGTTGAGGTGGGAATCATAGACAGGGCTGCTGCCCGAGCACGCCGCATATCGGAGTGGGGCAGGTCTAGGATACGTTGATCATTTGTATAGGCATGTATAGTCGTCATAAGGCCACGCCTAATGCCAAAAGCCTCGTGTAGCACTTTGGCAACAGGGGATAAGCAGTTGGTGGTACACGAGGCGTTCGAAATGATGTGATGCTTGGCAGGGTCATAACTGGTATGGTTGACCCCGTAGCACAGAGTGATGTCTGGCCCCTTGGCTGGTGCAGAAATAATGACCTTCTTGGCTCCAGCTGATAGATGGAGCTCGGATTTGTCGCGCGCGGTGAACAGGCCGGTAGATTCAAGAGCAATATCAACCCCAAGGTTTTTCCATGGGAGTTTACCGGGATCACGTTCTTGGAGGACCTGAATCTTTTTCCCATTGACAACCAGCGCTTTGTCTTCCGCCACAACGTCTGCGTCGAGGCGCCCGTGGATCGAGTCGTAGCGGAGAAGGTGGGCGAGCGTTTTTGCGTCAGTAATGTCGTTGATAGCGACAAATTCTAAACCGGGTTCGCTGAGACTGGCACGAAAGATATTCCGCCCAATGCGACCAAAGCCATTGATTCCCACACGTATCGCCATAAATTCCTCTTTTTTTGCAGTACAAAGTTCCGCCAGATCTCTTTTCATATTTTCCTGTCTGGTGAAAGCCCGTCACGTGAAAAGGCAGGGGAACGATTGACTCCATTCCCAGCGTGTATTAGTGCTAGCGAGGGGCAGTCGCGTGCCGATAGCGTGGGGAGGCGAGGCAACCAACGCGTGTTACATGTGTTTGTGGAGGGGTGGAGATCCGATTATGGATGGTTTTCTCGGGCATTTTGCGGTTCAAGCCGACATGCCACTTCGGCAATCACACAACATTGTTGATATGGTGGTCAGTTCCGGGCCGGTAGTCCAGGCAGTTCTGTATGTCTTGCTGAGTTTTTCGGTTATTAGCTGGGGGATCACGCTCTATAAGCTTCGCCAGCTTCGCCAAGCGCGGCGTGAATCTGAACGCTTCACCGTCGTGTTTTGGAAGACTAAGAATCTACCGGCTATTCAAACCGCCGCATTAGAAATGAATGCGAGTCCGCTCGCCCAGGTGTTTCGAGCCGGTTATCAGGAACTCCTGCGCCTCACCCGCACGCGGAAACAGCCCGATCGGGCGGACCCTGTTCCGCTGACGATTCCTGAAGAAGGCGG
>CAZXFE010000203.1:0-7461 GCA_964639795.1 uncultured Enterobacteriaceae bacterium
AACTTCCAGCAGGCTGGGAACGAAGAACAGGTTCTCAGACCCAAACAGGCCGCGCGTTGAATTGATCTCTCAGAAGAAGTTGGCCTGTATCAAGATAGCAAGCCAGTCCCGTGCAAGTCCCCTGTCTCTGGCCCTCTACATCATCGAAAATCGATTATGGAAGACAAACGTGGGCTTCTACCGAAGGCTTCGCTAATGTCGAAAATTCCTGCCGCATCTATTCGTTAGGCCCCGGCAATTCTTTCCTAGTTTCTCTCCTTTTCCCTTTGCGCGGCACGTATGGCTATATATTTAGCTCGCAATGGCTAGGCACCACTTTTGCCTTGTACATAGGCCAACACGTGAAGGGGATGAGTACAGGAGGAGACCGGTGCATGCAAAATAGGCAGGAATAGGAGGGCCAAAAGTGCCGCCACAAAATTCTCATTCTGGATGATCAAGCGTTCCTGGCGACTGAGGCTACAGGCTGAGATAAGTGCGACAAACCGGAGGGCCATTGCTGCGCGGCAAACCCACAAGAGACCAGGCCGACATATCTCAGTAGTCATTCCCGATACCCTCCCAAATTCCCTCTTTCGCAGATTCGGATAGATCTAAAAGGATCAGCAGGCGCCAACCCTTGACGCGGACGCTCCAGGCTGTGTAGACATCAAAAGGTACTCTGGAGACATTCTGGAGGGGGCATGAGGGACTATGCAGTTCGCATCCGAACCTGTCGACGTTGATGACTACCACGCTGCGGTTGAGCTATTCTTTGAGCGTGGCTGGACCGATGGCCTGGCTATAGTGCCGCCAACCGAAGATCTGGTTGAGGCCATGATCCGGGCTTCTGGCCGGGAGCCACATGAAGAAATCGGTGAGATTCCTCCTGTCCAAGGCATTGCGACTATCGAGAAACTGGCGGTTAACAGTGTTATGGCAGGCTGTCGGCCCGAGTACTTCCCGATTGTGATTGCGGCAGTTGAGGCCATGTTGGAGCCCGAACACAATCTGAATGGGGTGCAGACTACCACGCACTGCTGTGTGCCTTTGGTGATTGTTAATGGGCCTATTGCAACCCAGCTCAAATTCAACGCGAGCGATGGCGTCTTTGGAAACGGCTTTCGCGCTAACGGAACGGTTGGCCGGGCGATCCGGCTCATTCTGTGGAATTTGGGTGGCAATATCCCTGGTGAGGTGGATAAATCGACCCAGGCCCATCCCGGCAAGTGGAGCTTTTGCGTTGCTGAAAAAGAGGACGCGAGTCCGTGGCAGCCTTTTCATGTGGAGCGCGGCATAGAAACAGGCAAGAATGCGGTCACCGTCTTTAGCTGCGAGGCACCCCACTCGGTATTGTGTTACGGCACGGTCAAACAGATGCTGGCGTCTTTAGTCAGCTCGCTCAGCACGCTGGGTAGCAATAACGTACAGGCCATGGGAGAAACACTGGTTGTACTCAATCCGTGGCAAGCCCGGCAGTTTCATAAAGAAGGCTGGTCCAAGCCGGAGATCCGGGTGTATCTGTGGGAGCATGCGCGGTGCAGACTTGGCAGTATCAGAGAAGTTGACGCCCTCGGTATTGCCGACCAGTTTTGGCCTAGCTGGGTCGAAAAAGAGAATGATGACTACCTCGTCCCCATTACCGAGCGCCCGCGAAACATTCACATTGTCGTCGCCGGCGGCGAGACCTATTTTGCAGCCCTGTGTCCGGGCTGGGGCGGACTGGGCGGTTTTGCGGTCACAAAGGAAATTCGACAGACTCAGGAGGTTTAAAATGCGCATACTCAGCCCCGTCGGCGAAAGGCGGCAGTTCGTAGAGAAACAGATTGATCGTGGTGCCCAGGGCTCGGTGATCGGCTTGGTGAACAACGGTTTCGGGAACGAGATTGCGAACGTGTTCTTTAAGCGTCTGCAAGAACTCTTGCTCGCGAAATCGCAAGTAAGCCAGGTTTCGATCTGGCGTAAGCCGATGTTCACCCGCCCTTCACCCGAACACTTGATAGATGAGGTTGCGTCTGTATCGCAGCAGGCCGTCGTCGGCCTGTGCGCGTGAGGATCGTGTACGTCGGGCTGTATGCTCGACTCAGCAAAACTGTGGAAGCGGGGAGTCAAAACGGTCGCCGTGGCCTTTGATACCTTTTTGGTTGCGGCGCAGGATCAATCCAAGGCTATGGCCATGCCGGACACCCCGATTGTGGTGATTCCGCATCTTAAGGCAGGCGAGAAGCCTGAGGATTTCCGTGTCCGGGCTGAGAATGCGGTGGCTGAGATTGCTGAACATCTTGTGTTGGATGGTCCGAACCTCCGGGTTGTTGGTCAGGCGTAAAATAAGCAAGCAAGAGAGGAAATCCGGTATGCCCAAACTCGAAATAGTGGATCCGTGGGGTTTTGATGCGCGCTATACCTTCTCGCCGGCAGTCCGCAAGGGAAACCTGCTCTTCCTCTCCGGTCTCACCGCCACAAATTCTAGAGGAGAGGTTGTTGGTGAAAACGACATCGTCGTTCAGACTCGCGAGATATTCAAAAAGATCGGCAAGATCCTGGAAGAAGCTGGCGCAAGCTTCGACGATATCGTCAAGACCGTGGACTATATTACGACCAAGCAAGGTTATAGGGGCACGGCCGATGTGCGGCGCGAGTTCTTTAAAAACGGCTTTCCGGCAGCCACTGGCATTGTGGTCAAGGAGCTGCTGCGACCGGAGGCGCTCATTGAGATCGACGCCATTGCCGTTCTCGATGAGAAGTAAAAGGAAAGATGGTATTCTGCCATTCTGAGCGAAGCGAAGAATCTCTCACGTGCGGTGTAAGTCTTATCCTCCTTCTTGAAAATAATACTGATGAAAACAACCAAATACTTTGAAGATTTCGAGCTTGGTGAGAAGTTTTATATTCCATCCAAGACGCTCACCGATGCCCATTTCCTCTTCTTCTCCGGGCTTACGGGCGACAATCATCCCCTTCATTACGATGACGAATACGCTCAGGCCACGCGCTTTGGCAAACGGGTCACGCATGGGCTACTGGTCACGGCGATGGGCGTAGTGGGCGCCTCTACCCTGTCGCCGTTAGTCGAGGAGTCCATGGTCGCCTTTATCGAGCAATCTTCCCGGTTCCTCATACCCGTTCTGATTGGCGATACCATCAAACCAGAACTGGAAGTAAGCGAACTAGTCCCAAAGACTGATGTTGGGCTGCTTCGGCTTACCCTACGGATCACGAATCAACGCGGCGAAGTTGTGCTTGAGGGCACGCACGCTTATTTGATTAAGAAAAGGCCGGAGTCCTAGCAGATACCCAGCTCATCAAACAAAGGGGAATATCATGTCCTACGATCTCTTACTCAAAGGGGGGACGGTCATTGATGGCAGCGGACGAGAGCGGTTTGCGGCGGACGTGGCAATAACGGGAGATCGAATTGTCGCGGTAGATGCCCATATCTCGGCAAGCCAGGCCTCTCAGGTGCTCGACGTTGGCGGGCTGATCGTGTGTCCCGGTTTTATTGATCATCACACCCACTACGACGCCCAAATTTTGTGGGACCCGCTGGCAACGTGTTCGTCCTGGCATGGGGTGACTTCAATCATTATGGGTAATTGTGGCGTGGGCCTTGCCCCTTGTAAGCCTGAAGATCGAGAATCTCTGGTTGGCGATCTGGTGAATGTTGAAGGCATGTCGCTGGACGTTTTGCAAAAAGGAGTTGAGTGGTCTTGGGAAAGCTTCGGCGAATACCTGAATGCGATTGCCGCTCATGGTCTGGGTATGAATGTTGGTGTCATGCTGCCACTTTCGCCTCTGCGCCAATACGTCCTGGGGGCTGAAAGCAAAGAGCGAGCAGCCACACAAGCGGAGACGCAGCAGCTGCAAACGCTTTTCCGAGAAGCCATGGAGGCGGGTGCATTTGGGTTTTCTACCACGGTTCTGCCTCAGCATCTGGGTTTTCAAGGACGGCCTTTACCCTGCCGCTTGGCCAGTCGTCATGAGCTGGATGTTTTGGCGAGCACTCTGAAGGAACTCGGACGCGGCTGCATTGAAATTGCTTTGACCCGCAGCCCCGGCTCAATCTCGGATGAAGAGTACGATCTGTTGACCTTTCTTCTCACTAAGAGTGAACGGCCCGTGACCTGGTTGGCATTACTGCAAAAACCCGACGCGCCGCCTGATGCCTGGAAGGATACGATCAATCGTGTCATTCCGTTGTTCGACCGTGGGTATCTACCTTTGGGCCAAGTCCCGTGTCATTACAAGAGCGCCCGCTTCAGTCTCAAACGTCCGTTTATCTTTGGAAATTTCGACTGTTGGAAACAGGTCTTTGACCGACCCTTGGAAGAGCAACGTCGCCTGTATGGTGATCCGGCCTTTCGTACCGCGTTCCGCGAGGAACTGAAACAGCCGCGATTGTTTACCGGTCACTGGGACCAGATGAGCGTCTTTACGGTGAATTCCCGACAGCTGGAATCGCTTCTGGAGCGAAGCTTGGCGGACCTGAGCCAGGAACGTGGACAAGATCCGTTGGATCTCTTCTTTGACCTGGCGCTTGAGGACAACCTCGATATGCAGTTCTTGTTTCAGTTCGGCGATGTGAATCAGGAAATGATTACGCATCCAAACACGCTGGTTGGTTTGTCTGACGGCGGGGCGCATGCCGATATGCGCTGTGAAGCCGGATATTCGACGTATTTACTGGGAACCCTTGTTCGGGACCGGAAAATGCTCGCACTTGAAGAAGCAATCCGCCGTATTACATCTGTCCCCGCCCAAGTTTTCGGCGTCCCGCTACGTGGGACTGTCGCTGCGGGCATGATCGCTGACCTCGTTGTGTTCGATCCTGATACCGTTGGGTGTGGTAAGCAGGAACCCGTCAACGACTTTCCTGGCGGTGGCCTGCGTTATATCGAGAAATCGACGGGTATTGCGCATACTATTCTCAATGGACAGATCTTGTTTTCAGATGGGGAACAGACAGGCCCGTTGTCGGGTCGAGTCCTACGACCAAATGTGGAGGTATGAGCTAGGCGGAAGAATATTTCAGTGGGATCAATCCCATAGGTCAGGTTAGCGGAGGTTAACCGGATACCTCGCTAATCCTTAGGGTTTCCATTTAGGCGGACAAAACATCCAAGTATTTAAACCCCGAACCGGTATTAAACAGTACAACGCGCTCGTCTTTATTGACTTCGCCGCGCTCAAGTAGACCCTTCAGCGCCGGGAGGCAGGCAGCCCCCTCTGGGGCAGGAAAGAGGCCTTCTGCTGAGCCGATTTCGCGTACCGCGGCCAGCAGTTCATCGTCGCTCACACTCACGGCCGTTCCGGTACTTTTACACAGAATATCGAGCATCATGAAATCACCAATTGCCTTTGGCACACGCAGCCCAGCGGCAATCGTGTGAGGGTTGGCAATCGCAGTGCCTTCAGAGGCACCCATCACAAACGCTTCAACAATAGGGGCGCAGCCTGCCGCTTGAACCGTCACCATGCGCGGACGCCTGGAGTCTATCCAACCCAATTGTTCCATTTCATCAAAGGCCTTCCACATCCCGATCAGTCCGGTCCCTCCACCTGTGGGGTAGAGAATGACATCCGGTAATTCCCAGGCACACTGCTCAGCAATTTCATAACCCATCGTTTTTTTACCCTCGATGCGGTAGGGCTCTTTGAGGGTCGAGACATCGAACCAGCCTTCCTCTTCTTTGCGTTCAGCGACTATCCGGCCACAGTCGGTGATAAGCCCGTCAACAAGGGTAACGTGAGCCCCAGCCTGCTCGCACTCAATCCGATTCGCTAGGGGCACGTTTTTGGGCATAAAGACATGCGCTTCGAGTCCAGCCTGAGCCGCATACGCAGCTAGCGCTCCAGCGGCATTCCCGGCAGATGGAACTGCGAGTTTTTTCACGCCCAGTTCTTTTGCCATGGAGACTGCGGTTGTCATGCCCCGGGCTTTGAATGATGCCGTGGGATTAAGTGATTCGTCTTTGATATAGAGCTGCGGCATTCCGAGTTGTTCACCGAGTCGGCTTACATGAATAAGAGGCGTCCAGCCTTCACCCAGACTGATAATGTTTTCGTCCTCGACAACCGGCAGCACTTCTCGGTAACGCCACAAATTTGAAGACCGGGACGGAAGGGCGGCTTTCGTCAATGTTTGGGCTGCACGTTCAAGATCATATTGAACGAGCAGCGGCTTACCGCATTGGGTGCACAGGTTATACAGCTGGTTTGGTGTGTAGCGCTCTTTACAGGCTGAACAAGAGAGATGGGTGATATTCATGAGGATATTCCATGGAGTAGCAGAAGACTAAAGGGGTTCGCCAAATATATCCCCAAAGGTGAAAGTTTCTCCACTTTCCTATTGGCGAAGGCAATGCTGGATTTCGCGCGTCAGCTCCGGGTCGCTTACTATATCCTTCGTTTCCTGCCAACTTTCAAACTCGTCAACGGTCATCAATATCGTGCCAGGATGACAGTCCCGGGTGAGTATCACTTCTCCACCATTTTTTGTGCTCATCTTATGAGCTGACCCAAACGAGCCTTTGCTTTTGAAAGTGGAATATAGCGTTTCATATATACCTAGGAGGAGATTTAATGTAGGGCCCGCCCTGTTAAAGTGCTCGTTTTCAACCACTCTACTGCTTGGTCCGGCCGATCATTGCCCCAAAAGAGCTCGCCGTTGGTAATAAAACTCGGTGCACCAAAAATGCCGATATGAGAAGCTTGTTCTGCTTGCTGCCGGAGACAATCTTTTTTTCCTGCCTATGGGTCCGCTCGAAAACTGAGGGTACGTTCTGTCCTATGGATTTAAGTATTCCAGTCAGAACCTCCGGTGCCCAAATGTCTTGATCCTCGGAAAAATTGGCGCGGAACACCGGCCTTCTACTGCGGCAATAGTGATGATCCGGGCAGCGTACAATCCATTCTTTGGAAATTCCTCGGGCTTCTGAACGGGTAAATCGTACCGCTGGAGCAACCACTCAAGATCTCGCTGCAAATAGCGGCCCTTCACCGGATATATTGAATGGCGAGTCGTCCCAGACAAATTCCTTAATGGGCGGATCGAGCAGAAACGGTTTCCACGCGACATTGATACCCGCGTCAGCGGCAGCCTGCTCGATGCGGAAGACCGATAGATAAGAATATGAGCTCACAAATTATAAACAGAATTGGAGGTTGGGTTCGGGCATGCTGTGTCCTCCCAAGTAACACTCTATGCCGCGGACTGTGTCGCTGAGAACGGAACGAATTTCTCCTCAAGTGGAATCGCCAAGGATTCATTGACTTTGTTGGCAAAATTCATGAGTCCAACCACGGCGGCAATCTCGAGGACTTCCCCCTCATCAAAGTGTTGACGGAGTTGAGCCATGAACTCGCTGCTCACACGGACAGGCTCGCGCGTTGCCTGTTCGGCAAACTGGAGGGCCCCTCGGCTTTCAGCGGAACAATATCGTTGATATTTTCTTCTCGGAGGCCACTGGCATGCAGCATTCCTCC
>CAZXFE010000204.1:0-7455 GCA_964639795.1 uncultured Enterobacteriaceae bacterium
CTCAGGACTTTGCGGCGTGTTTCCTCAGAAAGTGGTTCCACCATTGTCGTCAAGTCTTTGATGTAGTCACACGTATGATCATCGTGCGGAAAATCACTCGCCCAAAAGAATTTATCCGGACCAATATACTCGATCAGATAAGGGAGGGCGCGTTCATCCGGATCAGCCGAAATCCAGCATTGGCGTTGGAAGTAATAACTCGGGACTTCTTTGAGCGGCACGCTGCCACCAAGAGGCGTCTTATACGCAGCATCCATGCGGTCAAGCATATGACCAATCCACCCCGCCCCAGATTCCAGGACTACAATTTTTACCTTTGGGAAGCGGTCAAATAGGCCGTACTGAAAAAGCCCCAGGAACGCTTGTTGCGGCCCTTGGCCACCGAGCATATCGACCCACCATTCACCCCATTTATACATCTCGCGAAAGCGTTGATAGACACGTCGCTTCGGCGGTTCAGCAACCGGATGGATACCAATAGGCACCCCGAGATCTTGAGCCGCAGCCCAGAATGGATCATGATCGGTATGCCCGTGCGCTTTATCCGTCAGCGTATACGGGGACACAAAAACACCTTTGGCCCCAGCCTTGACCACCCGTTCTAATTCTTGCGCCGCAGCCTCACCCGTAGTGAGGCAGATATGGGCAATCGGAATCAGCCGGCCATTTGAATCGGAACAAAAATCAACGATCCAGCGGTTGTAGGCCCGAGTGTAGGCCATGGCCAGATCAAGATCTGTGACTTCGGCTTCCCACTCCAAACAAATGGTTGGATAGATTAACGCTTTGGCAAGGTTTTCTTGGTCCAGCAAGGCCAGGCGCTCTTGGGGATCGTTCCCGCCAAACGGAATGCTGTTCGTATAGCCCTTTTGCTTGATAACATTTCGCTCCTCAACCGTACTGCCCATGCTCCGGCCACGAGCCAGGATTTCAGCATCAAAATAGCGCGAGCGTTTTCCGTCCAGTTCTAAATGGTCCAATCCGTCCGGCCCGGGACGAATCCGGATCGCACGATCTCGAAACTCAGGTTCGAGATAGCGGTCCCACAGATCTGCGGGTTCGTTAATGTGGCCATCTGCGTCGATGGCTCCTTCGTAAGGTAGACGTGATGTTTGAAACATCTTACCTCCCAAAGCGAATTAGCGAATTCGTATTTGAAACTCTAGAGTGTTGTTATAATGCGGCTCTGTGAGTGTCAATCCGAAATCAATCTGAAAGCCCGGCCTCATATTGAAAAAAATCTATGACTTGTGTAGCTAATTCGTCGGCCTGGGCATTCAGCTCATCTTCAGTCAAGTTGGCGATAGGGTGCGAGGTCACCAGAAACGGGTAGGCTTTCACGCCCCAACTTGTGGCCATGGCCTGCCCAGTACCGATAAACGGCGTAGTCACAATAGATGCTGTCGGGATGCCGGCTTGTTCTAATTTGAGTCCGTCGAGCACACTGCTCGAACTGCACGAGCCTCAATCCCCGACTCCAGACAGGACGACGTCAACCTGTTGTCGAAAAAGCGAAATCGCCTCCTCGCTCACAGCATGACCCGAGGACTTCTTCCGGTCGAGATGTACCATGCGCATGCCATGGCTGTGCTCAAGTCGCTCGGCAACTTTGCACAGTAACTCTTTGGAGTTGAATTTCATATTCTCAACCAGCCCAATGCGTAGGCCTTGGAGCGACGCTGGTCGCTGCGCGTACCTAAATTCAGTTATTTGTAGTGGCATGGTTGGGTCAAAAATCGTGCGACGCATCTTTTTTCTCCTCACCTGACTTTGGTAAAAGCGCAGCATGAACCCTGGCGCGGCGACCGCGTCCATACATTGATTATCCGATCAACTCGGTCACACTGCGCGTCCATTTATTGCCCCAGCCGGGCAAACACGCGGACCAACTTCCGCCCTCGGCACCAGCACATACGACTAATAAATCACCGGGATCACGCATCACATAACGCCAGGCAGTTTCATCTTCTGCAGTTATCTCACCAGGCAACCGCCCTGCCCGTTTGAAATCTGCCACGCTGCGACGTGCGTGTTGAATGACAAACTCTTGGACTTGCCGCCTGCGCCAGCCACTACGCTTGAGAATTTCAGCATGCTCTCCTGCCAGAACCATGAGGGTCTGATTAAAACCATATACATTCGGTGTCGCCAGATTACAGACAGCATCAGCAAATTCTAGGAGTAAGGGCTCAGGCTCACGGGCGAGTTGATTATACACACCCATCAGAGTATTGGACGCGAACAATGTCACCGTACTGTCTTCTTGTTGAAAGCCGCGCTCAACGTGCAGCGGATGCCAGGGATGGTCGGCTTCGTTTTCCGCAAAACAAAACGCATATTTGCCTGGAGAGCCCAGCGTAGCTTTGTCCAATAAACCCGGCCGGGTGTTTAGCACGTTAAGCATCACCAGACGAAGCGCACGTCCAATAGTCGCATTTGCCCGCACTCCGGGCCCAAACGCATTATGTATCGCGTTGATGCCAAGCTCAGGACCAATCGGCCCGTTCACAATGAGTGTCAGTGCTGACCCCCCCGTACTGGTTGCCGGGTTATGATAATGAAACTCTGGTCGACACAAACAACGCACCGCAGCCAACACCACCGGGAAGTATTCGGCAAGACAGCCGGCCATAACGGCATTAATGGCGACCTTCTCAGCCGGAATCGTCGCATTCCGTTCAGCTATTGTCCCGATAATCTCACTGGCTTTAATCTTGCCAGCCTCAAGCATAGTCCTGACCGATTCTTCCGTCGGTGGGACAAGCGGCAGACCGTCACTCCAGTCTTGCTGGTAATAGAATTCAATCCACGCTGCGGCTTCGGCTGGATCGGTTGATAGATGAGTAATTCTTTCGTTCACACCTGAGCTCCCTTGAGCTACCTACCTTAACAACTCATAACCAAAAGGAGCAATCAGGTGAGATCCCTGTAGCAAGTTCCCAAATAATAAAACCACGAGGCGAAAGCGTTGCAACCCAGTTGGGAAACAGTACAATGAAAACAGTGCACAGTAAGCCCCAGTGACATATTTATTTTGGTGAGAACTATGGATGAGGCGAAACTGCTCGCACGCATTACTGTCAATCCGAAATTCTTCAGCGGTAAGCCTATTATTCCAGGACGGTGACCCGCAGTCGAACATATTCTTGGAATGCCGGAAGCGGCGGATACAGCCGACGCCATCCTTTCTTGGTACCCTTGCGTTGAGCTAGAAGATATCCAAGCTTGCCTCCTGTACGCGAAGCGACTCGTTGGTTATGAACGGGTCGAGCCGTTCTTTATTGAGCCCTCTTTATAAGGCTCCTACTCGACACTTGTATCTGGGGCGGAGTACGCCAAGATCTTGTCGGCGCAGGTCATGATGTTCTCTGGACAGGGGATTGGGACGAAGATCCTGGCGATGAAGAAATTCTCAGTCGAGCCTCTCGTGAGAGTCGAACCCTTGTGACACCGGATAAAGACTTCGGCGAATTTTCTATTGTCCATCGTCAGCGCCATGCCGGTATCTTGCGCCTTGTGAACCTGTCAGCGCGGCAACACCGAGGCATGCCTTCAGGCTCTTACGAGTTTTGGTGCTGCTCTAGAAGCTGGAGCCATTATTACAGCGGAGTCCGGTAGATTACGTATTCGTCCGGCCGCAACCGTGCCATCGTACGTGCCTTTGTTTGTCCAGCTTCTATCATCCTCGCCCTGTCTTCCGGGGAGAATATTAGGCAGCCCCCGAACAGTGTGGTATGCAAAGGGCGACAAGCTGCTATTTGGAAGGACTCTTTCATGTCACACCGCTTCATGACTCTGCCAGAGATTCGACGTGCAGCCAAAACGATCCTACCCCCCGGACCGTGGGCGTTTGGCGATGGTGGAGCAGAAACCGAGACTACATTACGGAGAAATCGTACTGCGCTGAAACAGCTGGCCATCCGGCAACGCGTGCTGCGCGACGTTCGCCATGTTGATATCAGCACCAACTTCTTGGGACTCGAACTCCCTACACCCTTTGCCATCGCACCGATGGGCAGTCTGGTTCTCTTTCACCCGGAAGGCGATCTGGAAATGGTCAGGGGTGCAAGCACGAGTCGCAACCTGGCATTCGTGAGCGGTGTCACCGGCTGGTCGGTCGAAGACTTAGCCCAGACAGCGCGCGGGCCACTTATTTACCAACTCTACTTCTGTGGACCACGTTCCTGGTGTCAAGACCTTTTGGCTCGGGTCGAAGCGTCGGGCTATCACGCCGTGTGTCTCACTGTTGATGTACAGACCTATAGTCGGCGTGAACGTGACGTTGAACTGCGTTTCGATCCGCAGATCGCTCGCCAATTAGCCCCCAATGATCAGCCACCAGAGTTCGACTATCAGACCCGCCTTACTTGGGATGATGTAGCCTGGCTCAAAAGCGTTCTGTCTGTCCCACTCGGTCTCAAAGGCATTCTCACCCCGGAAGACGCGAAGCTTGCCGTTCAGGCTGGGGTCGACATCATTTGGGTCTCGAATCACGGCGGGCGCCAGCTCGATTCCACTCTGGCAACGATAGCCGCCTTACCCGGAATTGTTGAAGCCGTAGATGGGAAGGCTCAGATCATTATCGATGGAGGCTTCCGGCGCGGTACGGACATGATTAAAGCGCTGGCTTTGGGTGCGAATATCGTCGCCTTAGGACGCCCTATGTTGTGGGGCCTAGCAGCAGACGGTGCGGCCGGCGTGAATAGGACAATCGAGCTATTCCGTGACGAGCTGGAAACCAACCTGGCATTATGTGGCCAAAGCAGCGTGCGTAATCTTGAACCGAATCTGATTCAGCAGGTGGATTACTGATTCCTGAGGGATCGTCCTCAGAGGAATACCTCGCATCTTTCTTTGTTTTCCCTGGAGCATCTCTACCGAGCTTTTGGACGATATTGTTCTGAGTTCGGGGGGGGTTAGGGAGTGTCCTTGCATCGAAACGAGGTTCACGGCAACGAAACGGGGGAAAGTGCGCCACTCGAACACGAAAGGGACCTTTTCTTCACCACTGAGCATTTGTGAAGACACTATAGGTGAGAGACGATGGGGCTGCAGTGACGGCCTGCCCTCGGTCTGCCCTATGAACGCCCTTGATACCTGAAAAAATTAAGCGACTCCCCGCACTTACGCGCAAGGCGCCGGCCGGAGCGCAGCGGCTCGATCAGCACCCTCTAGCGTCCCGTACCATGAAATGGCCTAATTCGCCGCGCATTGTTGCCGGCGCCCGTCTGGACAAGATCAGGCAATCGGCTGTTATCTCGATACCGAAGTCGGCTCGCAAGCTGATTCGTTGCCGGTTGATTGAAAAGTACTGACGAGCTATCCCTATTTTCTGCGTGCACCATGGCAATCATAACTGTCATGACGATAAGGAGAGCAACCATGAGTCATAACGGAAAACTCAGGAACACAGAACTGCGAAAGCAGCTGAACCATCCGATCATTGATGCAGACGGGCACTGGCTTGAGTTTGGGCCGTTGGTCCGGCAACGAATGCGCAAGATTGGTGGAGACTTGGCGGTGGAGGGATTCTCATCACGCCCCAAGCTGATCGACCAGCAGCTCTTGATGTCTGTGGCTGAGCGACGCAGGCGACGAGTTGGGCAGCAGGGTTTCTGGGGACTTCCGACCAAGAATACGCGTGACCGAGCAACTGCGATCATGCCGCAGCTGCTGTATGAACGTATGGATGAACTCGGTTTCGATTTTTCGGTCATGTATCCGACTGCGGGTTTAGGACTACACACCATTGCCGACGACGAGATGCGACGGGTGACCTGCCGTGCCTTCAATACGTTTAGCGCGGATTATTTTCGAGACTTCTCAGATCGTCTGACGCCGGTGGCCGTGATTCCGATGCACACACCGGAAGAAGCCATTGAAGAACTCGAACATGTAAAATACCAACTTGGATTGAAGGTCGTCATGTTGGGAAGCATGATTCGGCGTCAGATACCGGCTATTGCCGAGGAACATCCCAAAGCCGCCGGCGTTGCCACCTGGTACGATGTACTTGGACTCGACAGCGAATATGACTATGACCCCGTGTGGGCGAAGTGTGTCGAGTTCGGCTTCTCTCCGACCTTCCATTCCGGTAGCAAAGGCTATGGCTTGCGCGTCTCGCCGTCAAACTTTTGCTACAACCATATTGGTCATTTTGCTACTGCCGGTGAAGCCGTATGTAAAGCCCTCTTTTTGGGCGGAGTGACCCGCCGGTTCCCGACCCTGAAGTTTGGTTTTCTGGAAGGCGGCGTCGGCTGGGCGTGTCAGCTGTACGTTGATCTGATCGAGCATTGGGGGAAACGCAATTTGGACGCCTTGGAGGAAGTCAGGCCAGAAAACCTTGACGTGGATTTACTCCGCCAGTTAGCGGATTCGTACGGAAGTCACGAAATCATAGAGGCGTTAAAAGAAAGCGAAGCTCCCCTAGACACAGCCATGCAGCCTTACGGTATCGGGACGGGTGGTATCGAGAATCTGGATGATTACTCAGCATGCGAGATCGAAAAGAAGCAGGACTTTCACGACCTGTTTGCCAAGAATTTCTACTTCGGCTGTGAGGCAGATGACAAAATGAACGCCGCGGCTTTTAATCGCAAGCATATTCCGCTCGGCTCGCAGCTGAAGGCCTTATTCGGCTCGGACATTGGCCATTTCGACGTAACGGACATGGCGGGAGTCTTACCCGAAGCCTACGAACTAGTTAAAGATGGCTTGATGGATGCCGATAATTTTCGCGACTTCGTGGTCACGAATCCCGTGCATTTCTTGGCAGACGCCAACCCCGCTTTCTTCAACGGCACGGTGGTCGAGAAAGAAGCCGCCGCCGTACTCGCCGCAGGACCCCCCGCCGTGCAAGTTAATGCGGCAGCGATCAGTCCGCTATCGAAGTAGACTAGGCGCCCCAAAAGTTGAAGAAGCGAAACTTCGGGTCCTCGAACAACTTTTCCAGCGCGGCCACATCCCCCCGCTCCGTCCGCCAGGCGAGGTATTTGTCGTAGTCGTTTTTTGTTTCCCACTGCTCAAGGAGCACCACCTTGGCCGGATCTTCCATATCTTGCACCATATGCACGGTCATGCAGCCCGGAAAATCGCGTGTGTCGGGCAGGATTTCTTTGAGGTGTTGCTTGAGTTTGTCCTGACAGCCGTCTTTAATCCGAAACTCGAAGATGACCTGGCACGCCATAGCTTTTCTCCTTTGGGCTCAACTCTTCCCGCCGGCGCACCCGGCTCATGCGCGGGTTGGGCGGACGTGCACCTTAGCATCTCTGGGGGAGGTTCGCCAACAAGCCATCATGGTGCCGATTTGCGCCACGATAGACAGGACGGCCTTTAGCAGCCGCCGTTACAGGCACAAAACCGTAGGTTCCTGTTCAAATGTGCCCGCTGCTCCAGGTCGGGTTCGCGTCCTTCCAGCCCACTCTTCCCCGAAGAGGACTCATCTTCTGTAGTGTC
>CAZXFE010000205.1:0-7406 GCA_964639795.1 uncultured Enterobacteriaceae bacterium
GACATCAATGTTTCTCCTTCTCTTCTTTTTTCTTGTCATAGGATGTACCTATTTTTTTAGAATCAGCAATCCCCTACACATGATGAAATATTTTCTACGCCGCCAATCGGAGAAATTTCAATTCCTTATTCGGTATCGTCTACGGCGCGTTTAGGTTTCAACACTTCGTCCGTATGTTCCCCAAGTTTTGGTGCTCGCGACCGAATTTCCGGGCGTTGGCCATCTATGGAAAAAGGTAAAGCCATAATCTCAAGGTTGGATTCGGGCTCCGGTCGTAGGATGTCCATAGCCTGTGTCTGCGGCTGAGCAAGCACTTCATGAATGGAAAGAATTGGTGCGCAGGGAACGCCGGCTGCTTCAAGCCGTTCCATCCAGATTTCTTTTGTCTCTTGCAAGATATGTGACTTGATCTCTTGAATCAGATGGTCGCGATGGTCCATCCGATCTGCATTAGTTCGGTAACGGGGGTCCGTCGTCCATTCTTCACGGCCAAGGGCCTTCGCCAACTTAAAGAACAGGCGACTGTTTGCCACGCCCAGCACTAAAGGACCGCTTTTGGTTTCAAACGCCCCAAAGGCAACCTGACGTGGACTTCCGGTTGCGTGTCGAGCAGGAGCTTTGCCTGTCTTTTGATATTGCACCAGAGCCGTGCTGACTAAGAAGATGGCTGTTTCAAACAGCGATGTCTGTATGACACAACCTCGTCCCGTTCTATCTCGTTTGCGTAGTGCCGCTAGTGCCGCAATAGCCGTCCACATGCCGGTTCCATAATCGACCACTGACGTTCCCATTCGGACGGGCGGACCATCTTCCTGACCGGTCAGACTCATGAGACCGGCAAACGCCTGGAGCAAAATTTCATAACCTGGTTTTTTCTGTAGTGGTCCTTTGTGTCCAAAGGCGGTCACGGCGCAATAGATGAGTTGAGGATTGCGCGACAGGAGAACGTCTGCTTCTAAGCCGACTTGTTCAGTCACGCCAGGTCGTAAGTTGTGTAAGAAAATGTCCGTCCCCTCAATGAGGGTGTACAGTCGTTCCATTTCTTCAGGATCTTTGAAATTCACCACAGCGGACCGTTTGTTGCGATTCATATTGTGGAAGGGCAGGGCGGCATCAGCAACAAACGGAGGACCCCAGGCTCGGGCGTCATCGCCGGTTTCCGGTCGTTCAATCTTAATGACATCCGCGCCCAGATCGGCCATGATGGCCCCGGCTAAAGGACCAGCGAGATTGAGTCCGACCTCGACGACTTTCACTCCTGAGAGCGGCATGTGTTGCTCCGTTCCATTCTATTTTGACAAAATTCCAAAAACTTATTCTACGCTATCGCTGCTGCAATAGGGAGGCATCCTGATTTTTCTGACGATTAGAGCAGAATGCACCAAACGACACAAAGACCGAGGAAGAGGAGGACGCCCACAATGAACATGCCACAGCCCGAAGTTGTACTAGTTGGGCCAATTGCACCCTGCTCCTCTTGACCGTAAGTGGGCTGGTCGTTTTCTGACTCTGGTAAGGCGGTCAGGCTCTGCCTGGCTGGTTGCCCGGTCCGTAAGTCCTAACCAGAATACCACCACGCCATTTCCCGCGGCTTGATGGTCTCTGCGCAATACGGACAGTTTGTTGTGCTGAAGGACAGAATTCTGGCCATTGTTATACCGGTTTCTTTTATCTTGAATGCCGCGACACTACCTTTTCTGTAATTACCCTTGCCCGCTGCGTTCGTAACATCACGCGCCTCTTGCAATTCTAAAAAACTGTTTGGCCTAAATAGAATGGCATATGCGGGGATGCCCGCGTACTGAGTACGGACTTCTCCTCTCAAGAGGGCATAAAAGTGAATGTCCAAGAGCATATGCAAGGGAATAGCAATGTAAACGGGGATGACGTCCGTATGGAGCAATTATTGACAGATCACTACACAGGCCACACGATAGACGGATTCATAGAGAATCCCAGAGGACAGGACACTGCAGCCGCTCTCATTCATGAACGAAAAGCTGACGATGTCATCGCGGCAGTGTTCGAAAGGCTGCACGGCCATCGGTTGCTGGATCTGCGGGAGTGGTAGCCGACGGACCGCGTGGATACGGTTCGTCGGCTACCACTCCCGACAAACTCGCGCAATTGGAAGTCAATGCGCGCTATCCAGAACACAGCTTAGGCCGCGCTATGGAATTGCCTGTTGGTGTCATGTATGCCAATACGACGGTAGCCGAGGTTATTGAACCGCTGCGTTAGGCAGTCCCAAAGGCATTCATCGCTTATTTGTATGTGGCAAACGCGCAGGACAAGCTGATCGGCGTCGTGGTCATGGGTGAAATGCTCCTCGCCGACCACAAGCAAAAGTTGGCAGATGACATGCTGGATGATCCGTTCAGTTTTTCCCCCGATTTGTCTGTAAGCGATGCGATGAAGCTCGGCGTAGCGCGCCATTTTCCGGTCTACCCTGTCTGCGATGACCAAGGGCGACTCCTCGGTTTGATCCAGGGCGAGAATCTGTTCTAGCAGAACGTCTTTGAGACTGTCGTTCAGACCGGTAGCATGGTCGGCGTCCAGAAAGAGGAGCGCGCTCGCCCAAGATGCACCACCCTTGGCTCCAGCTCAATTTGCTGACCGCCTTTGTGGCTGGGGCTGTTGTCGGTATTTTCGAAGAGACTGGTGACCAGGTTGTGGTGCCGGCCGTCTTTCTGCCCGTACTGGCTGGACAGTCCGGCAATACTGGCTGCCAGGCGCTTGCTGTGGCGCTGGGTGACTTGGCTGAGGATTCCCCGGGGACGATGGTTTGAAAGGAGGCCGTTTTAGGCTTATTCAATGGCGCGATTGTCGGCCTGGTCACGGACGGGGTGATGTATTGGCGCGCCGATAATACAGGTAATTCGGCTACAATGACTCTGAGTCTGGTGGTCTTTTGGTTATGATTGGGAGCTGTATGGCCTGCAGAATATTTGGCCCGCTCGTCCCCAGCGTTCTGAAGAGAATGGGTGCTGCCATTGCCTCCAGCATCTTCGTGGCCACGACAACCCACGTGATCAGCGTGGGCCTTTTACTCAGTTTGGCGAGTCTATTGGTGTTGTAATGGGCGCACTCTCAGAAATGGCTTCCTAACACCACTGTTTTCTTGCGCGTTTTTTTCCGTTAGGCCTTACTGTCTGGCTCACTGTTGAAAATGATTGTTAGCGCGCGTGGACTGCTGCGGACGGGGCTGTGAGGCTTAAACGCAGCCGGTTTGGCTGGCAGGGTGACTAATCATTGAAAACGGCGCACAGTTGCTCGGTGCTTAATAGTTTTAATGCAATAAGGACGGAGCCTTAGATTCTATGCAGCGTTTTTTCCCAAAGCTCTTGTTTGTGTCCTGTGTCTTATATGCCGAGACGTTTGCGTTTGCGAAGTTCCCCTCGTCGTTGTTATCCCAAGAGACACTCAGTGGCGACTGGAGTGGCCCCCGTGCGACCTTGCAGGAGCGGGGACTCACGTTTGATCTCGGTTATATTGGAGAAGTGTGGTCTAGCCTGAGCGGTGGGCGCACTCGAAAGACCGCCTACCTAGATAACGTCGACTTGCAATTGACCCTGGATGCCGAGAAGGCATTCGGCTGGCAGGGGGCCCGTGTCTTTGTGTATGGTCTCGGTAATCAGGGTGACGCCCCGAGTAGTTTTGTCGGAGATTTTCAAAGCGTTAGTAAAATTGAGGCGCCAGAGACGTGGACATTATTTGAAGCCTGGTTCCAGCAAAACTTTTTCGACAGTCGCTTTTCGCTCCTTGTTGGTCTCTACGACGTGAATGCCGAGTTTGACTATGCCGAGTCAGCGCAGTTGTTTCTGCATAGTTCATTTGGGATAGGTCCCGATTTTTCACAGAGCGGAGAGAATGGGCCGTCGACTTTTCCCACCACATCTTTCGGCGTTCGTCTTGCCGCCCGCCCCCTTGCCCAGCTGTATCTCCAAGCTGTTGTTCTTGATGGCGTTGCGGGTGATCCGAACGATCCGCATGGCACCCAGATTATTTTTGGCAGCGATGACGGTTTACTCGTAACAACCGAAGCCGCGTATCTGATTGGGACGGGTGAGGAGGAATACGGACGAGGCATAGGGCGGGGTTATGAGATACCGTACCGTGGAAAGATTGCTGTGGGCGGGTGGTTTTACACGGAAAAATTCGATGATATCAGGACGATTGAGGGCAGGGGAAAGACGCATAAACGGAGGGGTAATCACGGCGTCTACGGCTTAGCCGAATATACCGTATGGAACCAGCCGGAGCATCCAGATAAAGCCCTGACGTTTTTCATCCAGATTGGTTTCGCAGACTCAGAGGTGAACCAAATCTCACTTTACACAGGCGGTGGTGCCGTCTATACGGGCCTGCTGCCTGGGCGTGATGACGATGGGGTTGGCTTTGGTATTGCGGCAGCTCACAATGGGAGCCGTTTTAAGCAGGCCCAACGCTCACTGGGCAGTCCGGTCGAGAATTCGGAAATCGTTTTTGAATTGACCTACCGGGCACAGTTCACCCCTTGGTTCGCGCTCCAGCCGGTTTTTGCCTATGTGGTAAACCCGGGGACAGACCCGCACCTCGGCGACGCCGTTGTCTTCGGAATGCGCTTTGAGGTGACTCTGTAGCCGGGTTGCTTGCTCTTTAGCGTCCGCGGAAATTTGGTTTACGTTTGGCCAGAAACGCACTCACGCCTTCCCGAAAATCTTCGCTCATATAGGAGCGGACAATGAGATCTTCTCCCAGAATGTCTTCGCCAATCGAGCGTCGATGTCGCTGTAAGCGTCGGACGGCCTCCTTTGTGACTTGGAGGGTAATGGGTGCATGGTGGGAAATTTCCTGAGCGATTTGGCGGACCTGGCCAGATAACTGGTTCGCTTCAAAAATCTCATTGACCAAACCGAGTTGCATTGCTTGGTCCGCGTTCACCAATCTGGCACGAAACATCAGTTCTTTGGTTCTGGCTGGGCCTATGAGGTCAACAATGCGGGCATGGATGGCGACGGTGAGGCAATTCCCCAAAGTGCGTGCAATCGGAAATCCAATCTGGCTGTCCGGGGTGCAATAGCGTAAATCACACACGAGGGCCAAGGCTGCGCCTGCGCCAACGGCAAAACCTTGAATGGCGGCGATGGTGGGCTTCTTGACGGTTTCCAGCCGGCTGATGAGACGTTCGAGCTTTTGTTCATATCCTATGGCATCTTGAGCCGTTTTGAATGCGGTGAATTGGCTGATGTCCGTGCCCGAGACAAAGGCCTTGTCACCTGCGCCGCGGAGGATCAGGACTTTGATCTGATCGTCTTGATCGACGCTGTCACAGGCGTCTTCCAGTGCTTGGTACATACCCCAGGTCAAGGCATTGCGCGCGTGAGGGCGGTTAAACGTCACGGTGGCAATTGATCCACCGCGCTCAAAGAGCAGTTCACTCATAGTTGGGTTCCGTGTACGGGCCGCCCGCCCCTAAGAATCAGATGACGAGCTGTTGAGCCGCAACTCCTCTCCCTCGCTTGTTGCAATGACCGTGGTCACGGCTAAGTCACCGGTCACATTGACTGCCGTCCGAAACATATCAAGAATCCGGTCAACGCCGAGAATCAACGCCAAGCCGACAGTCGGAATGCCTGTTGAAGTGAGAACCAGGGCGAGCGTAATCATGCCCGCACCAGGAACGCCCGCAGCGCCTATGGAGGCCATTGTGGCTGCCAGGACAATGCTGAGCTGGCTGCCTAACCCAAGGTCGGTTTGAAAAACCTGGCCAATAAAAATTGCTGCAACACCCTGATAGAGCGCCGTACCATCCATGTTGACCGTGGAACCGAGCGGCAGCACAAAACTGGCGACCGGCTTGCTCACACCAATATTTTTTTCAGCGCACTCCATGGAAACAGGAAGCGTTGCGGATGAAGACGAGGTGGAAAACGCGATGAGTTGAGCCGGACGAGCCGCGCGCATGAAAGAGCCCCATGGAATGCGTCCGATAAAACGGACCAAACCGCCATACACAATGCCGGCATGGATGGCGAGGCCGAGCAGCACAGTGCACGCGTATGCCAGCAACGCGGTCAGGACGCTGACCCCGCTTGTACCTATCACTTCTGCGACAAGAGCAGCCACGCCATATGGCGCCAGCTCCATCACCCATTGGATGATAACGATCATTGCATTCTGGATTTTTTCAAAAAGAGTGATGACAATCGTTGCCTCACCGGGTCCCAGCGCAGTAATAGCCACCCCAAGGATAATGGCAAAGAAAATAATTTGCAGCATATTGCCGCTGACTAGAGATTCGATCGGGTTGGTTGGGATAATTGACAATAATGTATCTATCGTCGACGGTGCGACCGCAGCGGCGGTCAGCCGGTCTCCGGCTGCTGTACCGAATTGCGCCAGCAGGAGCGTACGATCGGCAGGATCAATAAATTGGCCGGGTTGGATCACATATGCGCAGGCAAGGCCTATGGAGACCGCAACTGCCGTCGTGCCCAGGTAGAGGCCGAGGGTGCGACCGCCGAGCCGCCCGAGTTTGCGTATGTCGCCTAAGCCGGCGACTCCAACAAAGAGGGAGGCAAAGACCAGCGGCACGACGACCATTTTTATCAGCCGCATGAATAACCGACCCACTGGTCGTAAGAGGGTAACGACTTGATCTCCAATTTGGCTGATCGGGCGCGGCGAAGAGGCAAATCCACCACCTTCTAACGGGGTAATGTTGATCCGCAGCCAGCCTGTAATCTCACTGCCGGGTGAGGCAACTCCGAGTCGCTGACTGAGTTGACCGGACTGGTCAGCCAGGGCGAGTTTTCTACTAAATGGAAACTGGACTTTGGCCCAAACGGGAACGTCTGTCTCTTCTCCGATGAGATCTTGACGTATCTCTCGGCGGGTTTCGAGCAGCATCATACGGATTGGAATACCAGCCGGGAGCTGAACCCGAGAGGATTGGCCGGCTGGGTCTTGTTGAAAGACAACGCGCGCTGGGTCAGGAATTTTATACAGGTCGTGGGTCAGGAAGAGAGAATTGGGTCCAAGAAAAATACCCAGTAGGGCACCGACTGCCATCCCGATGAGGATCTTGGTGTAAATTTGCATGTATCAGTACCGAGTCAGGCGAGAGCGCTTCAGCGAGCCTAGCGCGTATCCGAGTTCTGGTCGGCGTAGACTCTAAGATTCGTTGGCGTTATCCCACGTCCCGCGTACGCTTGTTTCCGTTTGCTGCTCTAAGGCCTTAATCGTCGCCAGCACGTCTTCTTGGGCAAACCCATTCGACTGATAGCCTTTGAGGAGTCCTTCAGCGGCCTTGGCCACGGTGAGGGGGACATCCAGCTCTTTGGCCAGGTCGCTAGCCAGTCCCATATCCTTACAGGCCAAGTCTATCATAAATGTCGGAGCAAGACGATCTCGCAAAATCGCCC
>CAZXFE010000206.1:0-7401 GCA_964639795.1 uncultured Enterobacteriaceae bacterium
ATCCGGCCGTAGAGGTATTGAAACCTTTTAACGACGAAATGATGCGTCAAAGCGATGAATATGAGCAACGCCGTCGGCACCAAGAGTTGATGGATCAACTGGATGAACAGCGCCTAATTCTGGATGAACAGCGCCGAATGCAGGACGCGCAGCGTCAGAATCAATACGAGTACGAGCAGCGGGATCGTTATAATCCGTATCGCTAATGTCGACGAAACTGTCCTCCCATCTCTTCATGCGCGTCAAGACACATTGCTCAGGCCGGGGGGCCGTGTTGTCCTCAGCGGCCAGCCGTCCAGGGGGTAATTTAGCGCAAATTTGGCTATCTCAGTCGGCACGGCGATACCCCTCAATAATCACGGCCAGGAGGACCCCCGCCAGAAAGGCTCAGATCCCGTCGTGCGCCACAAGAAACCCTACACCCGCTTCCTCCTGAAGAGGCTACCCCGGCCGTCTTGTGGTCACACTTAAGACAACGCACGCATTAGAAAGTGGGGGGCTGATTACCAGGCATCGGGTCCCTGGGTTGACCGGCCCGAGATGAGGGTCTATTTGCCCTGACGAAGGAGTTCGCATGTTTAAGACACTACCGCGGCTACGTACCGCGCTCGTATCCTTTGCTTTGCTATTGGTCAGTGCAACGTCGTTGGCCGAGGACTTTCCCGGAGTGATGTTTATCCTGGACGGGTCTGGGAGCATGTGGGGACCGGCGGGAGAACAGACAAAAATCGAAGCCGGCCGCGCTGTCATGAAAACCATCGTTCCCTCGCTCCCGCCCGAGCTGACGGTTGGGCTGACTAGCTA
Source organism: uncultured Enterobacteriaceae bacterium (assembly GCA_964639795.1). GTDB lineage: Bacteria > Desulfobacterota > Binatia > Bin18 > Bin18 > Bin18. The sequence continues at coordinate 805 of CAZXFE010000206.1, forward strand.
TGGTCACCGGCAAAAGGGCGACTGTAACGACATCGAAGTGCTTGTCCCGATCGAAAACCATGATCGAAATAGCTTGCTCTCCAAAGTCGATGCAATCTCTCCGAAAGGCAAAACACCAATCGCAGCGTCGGTAGCACGTGTCGCGAGCTCACTCAGGGCCCGCGAACACCAAACAACGATCGTGTTAGTCAGCGACGGCGAAGAAACATGCAATGCAGACCCCTGCGGGGCGGTACGGGCGCTCAAGGAAAGCGACATCCAGTTCAAGCTTCATGTAGTCGGCTTTGATGTTAACGCGAGTCAAAAAGAACAGCTCGAGTGTCTGGCCTCGGCGGGCGGTGGAGACTACCATGGAGCTGCTGACGCTTCGTCCCTCCTCCTCGCCTTGCAGGCCATCACGGCGCCCCTGGAGAAGAAAGTTGAAGCGATAAAGGTCGAAAAGGCAAGGGCCTCAAAAAAGAAAGCTGTAACAAAGCTCGGCAAATTAGAAGTCGTATTTCCGAAGAGCGGGGAACGGAGCCTGGCCCATTTCGAAATCAGACGAACGAGCGACAGCAAAGTTATCAAGACAGTAAAAAGACCAAAATCGACGACCACGCACCCCCTGCTAGCCGGGGACTACCACATCGTCTTGGGCTTTGCCAACTCGAACTACCGTTCGCCGACCGAGGCCCCATTAGCGGATGTCACGATCGCAGGCGGTAAGACAACCACGATCACGCTCGGGGCCATCGCGTTTGATATCGCCAAAGAAATTACGAAATTACCCGTCGAAGCAGTTTCGCTGATAAACACCGGCACCGGAGAACCTTTCCTGCGGCTTGAATCGGGAGGAAACCCGTATTATTTGTACCGGCCAAAACCCGTGCCCGACGGTACGTACGACATAGTGTTCGAATATAGTCAAGTACCGACCCCGTTAATCGTCGCGCGAGGCGTGACCATCTCTTCGGCGCTGGAGCCGGTCGTGTCCCTCGACTCCGGGATCCGGGTCAAAAAGGTAAATGGCCAGAACGTTACGGGGTGGGACCTCGTCCGTACGGAGGATCAAACAACGATACTTGAAGTGCGTCGTCGGTGGGACAACGAGTTTCCGTTGTGGCGCAATTTTGTGGTGCCGCCCGGTACCTACGACCTGAATGTCCACATCAAAGGCATGGAAGAGCCACTCCCGGCCGGGGAAGGATTACAAATTGCCGGGGGCGAATTGCTCGAGTTTGACACTGGTTTCTAGTTGAACAATCAGCGTCTGCGCGGCGTTCCCGTCACCAAACGCAAACCCCCATCTGCAAGGATTGTGACCCCGGCACCCCCTAATTTTTCACGCTCTCGGATATCCCTGATATCTAAGACCTGTACCTCGCCCGTCCTTAACTCGGCTTGCCGCTCGTTTAAGCTTAGCCATCATTACCTGTACCGCATTTGCCCTTCATCGCTCGTCGCGGTCACTGACTTCACTCCGAGGGTCCAGTGGATACTCACGGTTCCGATATCCGCACCAACAACCAGACTTCTGAATGTCCGTGTCTGTCTGTCCTGCGTTCACTGTGATTGATTCCGTTTCTGCACGAGAATATCGAGGGCTTCTACATCCTGGTCTACGGCGAGCGATAGGTAATACCGCGTACCCTAATCCTGATGAACAACTCGTCCCGATGCCAGGTGTCCTCTGGGCGTCCTCGCCGCTGTCGAAGCCCCTTGGCAAACGTAGACCCAAACTTGAGACACCACTGACACACGGCTCCATAACTGACGACAACGCCGCGTTCGGCCAGCAGCTCCTGGATCTCACGGAAGCTCACACTGAACTATGATAGAGCTAGATGGCGTCGGTGAGGATTTCAGGTGGGGAACTGGTGCCTCGTATATAGACTCGTGCTACAGGAACTCATGCCCTTGTTAAGGCATAAGATACCAATAGTTGGCAAGCCTCTCGTTAAGTTGACAGTACCGCGAGAGCTGCTCGCTCCGGTCTACCACTGATTCACCGAAGGGTTCGCCACGGAAGACTTACAGGAGACTAAAGCATTGTTGGAACAATTAACCTGAAACAGTAATTCATCATCCAAGGAGACAGGTGCCTATTTCTTTTTCCACACTTATTGGTAAGACCTCGGAGAGGCACCTGCAAGGGTCACCCCAAAGCGGGGAGGAATGAGCGACCAAAGGAACAGGAAGACTTTGTCCGGTAATAAACCAACGGAAGGAATGGGGAAACAATTGCTCGTTCGCGGGGACTGGGCACCAGATTTTGTCTTGCCGCAGCAGAGTGGAACGCCGACGCGCTTTTACGGGTGGGCAGGTGGAAGGCCCACGGTTCTTTTCTTCTATGCCAGGCACCGGAGCACGGCGTCGTTAGATACTCTTGTCTGGCTCTGGCAAGCCCTGACGAAATGTGTGCCGGATGAGATATCGATCTTTGCGATAAACCAGGACGCGCCTTTCGTGAACGAACAGAATGCGGTCAAGCGCGGAATTTCCATTCCGATTCTTTCAGACACAACGGGTTCGGTGGGTGCGTCTTATGGGGTGGATCCTAGCGGAACGATTACAATTTTTGTGCTAGGCCCCAACCTGCGGGTACTCGATGTGCATCACTTATCGGATCGAGAGGGCGCGCTACAGAGGATTCTCTCAACCTTAGAAGCGATCCCGCAGTGCGAGCCCGTAGGAGTTGTGATGCAGGCGCCGGTGCTCTTGGTTCCGGAACTGCTCGAAAGGGATTTTTGCGAGCGTTTGATCGAAGTGTGGAGAACCCAGGGCAATGTGGAGACAGGGGTCGAGCATTCCCGCGTCGGGCACCGTGCGGATACCCTGATGCCCGGCACCAAGCGGCGGCGCGATCACATCGTGACGGATGGAGAGCTTCTGCGCACGCTCACGTCTCGAGTTGGCCGTCGTCTGATGCCAGAGCTGCAAAAGGCGTTCTCGTTTAGAGCGACGCGATTCGAAGGATTCAAGATTGCTTGCTATGATGCGGCAACGGGGGGATTTTTTCGCGCACATCGCGACAATTTGAGTCCTTCAACGGCACATCGTCGCTTTGCGCTCACGTTGAATCTCAATGCAGGATATGAAGGTGGACATCTGCGGTTTCCCGAATACGGACCTCACCTCTACCGCCCCGGTACCGGGGGCGCCATCGTGTTCTCCGGAGCACTCTTACATGAAGCCCTCGCGGTTACGAGGGGGCAGCGCTTTGTCCTACTCTCGTTCCTGTTTCGTGAGGAGGACTTTCGCACCTCTCGCCGTCCGGCGCATGCAGGCCGTGTAGAAGAAAAGAGTCAGGGATGAGTACCTACGATTGTATTATTGTTGGGCCGGGCTCGGCCGAGGCAGCGCTGGCGGCGTGACTTTCTGAAGATCCACAATGCGCGGTGCTTCTCTTGGAAGCTAGCCGGGATGTTCTGTCAAGTTATTGAGGAAGAGGCGAGGAAAGGTGTGTTTGAAACAAACTATTTGCGATATTGCGCTACGCTAGTCCAACCTACGGACTTGCCATTCTGAGGAGGGTAGCGACGAAGAATCTATCTCCTGGCAGTGCAACCGAAAGATTCTTTACCTTCGCCTTGCTTCGGTTCGGGATGACATCCTGCATATTTGCTATGGTGGAGTACTAGTTTCGACCACACACTCCCTCCTCAACCCGCAAAATCAGTGTCACTCCAAACAACAACACTCCAGCCAAACACATCCAGGCCAGGCTCCAATCATCTGTATAATCAACCAGCGATCCAAAAAGCGGCGGGATAGTGATGATGCCGCAGTAGGTGATGGTCATAGCTAGGCCTAAAGCCCGGCCTTGGTGCTCCGGGCCGACTTTCTCGGCAATAAACGTTACCCAGTTTCCATGCCAACCTAGAGCATTAAATGCGAATAGAAAAACGAGTGTACCAATAATCCAGACCGGGGTTCCTTCCGGAATCCAACCGATGACAGCTGAGCCGATTGCAGCGAGGACACCAGCCATGAGAACAGGCGGACGCCGGCGCTGCTGAAAATAGCGGTCACTCCAGACGCCCCACAATATTCGTCCCGCTACGCCAGCGATTTGGGCGCTGACGAGCATGCTGGCACTCGCGCTGATCGGAATGCCTTGGGTCTCTTTCAGATAGATCGCTAGATACGTGATTAAAGCAAACTGCCCAATCGTCATAAACCCACCACCCGCACCTAGCAGTAATACATCGCGCAGTGGGATGTCGCGCGGTGGACTTTGGCCCGTTTTCGCTTGCGGCTCAGACCGCCTGTCTGTGGTTGGCGGGCGATACACCAGCCCACAAACGACCGCAGCAACCAGACAGGCGGTCCCACCACTGGCAATGGCTATCCGCCACCCGGTCTGTGTGGCGAGGGCAGGAAGGATTGCCGCTGCTAAAGCTCCTCCTAAGGGAATACCAGTTTGCCGGACGCCCATCGCCATCCCACGTTTGGCTAACGGGAACCAACCAAGGACAGCCTTTGTTCCTGCTGGCGTAGTGAAGGCAGAGCCTAGACCAGCCACAAAAAGGACAGTCAATAACGGGATAAAGTCCGTCGTGGCGGTGATGACGAAACAGAGGAAACCGAGCGCCACATTCCCGACAATCAGGGCGCGACGCTCGCCATAGACATCCACAACCCAGCCGGCCGTTGTCAGCGCGACCATGGCCCCACCCATGAAGGCGGAATTACACAAGCCGACCTGCCCCCGGGATAGTCCTAAGTCAGTCTGAATAAAGGGCGCAAGAATCGGTGCGCCCTGCATGACGACAGAGACTGTTACCTGGGACAGCAGCGCCACGCTCAGCATCAGCCAGGGCGTGGCACCTATTGTCGCTGCAGAGGAAAGCGGCGATTCAGTTGAGCTGGGCTCAGTCTCAGGGCGAGGCATCCGATTGATAAGGATAATCGGCCTCACATGCGATCTAATTCAGGCTCTGCAATTTTGAGCAATTGCTTGCCGATATTCTGGCCTTCGAACAGTCGTAGAAATGTACGCGGTGCGTTTTCAAAGCCGTCTTGGATATCTTCTTGAAAGGTCAGCTTGCCACCCGTAATCCATTCAGCCATCTCTTGGGCCGCTTGGCCAAATTGAGCGGCATAGTCGATAACAATAAATCCTTCCATACGCGCTCGTTGGATCACCAAGTTCATATAGTTTTTCGGCCCTGGCGGCGGCGCTGCTTCATTGTACCGCGAGATCCCACCACACAATACGACACGTGCGTTCATGGTAATGTGGGCCAGGGCGGCATCCAAGATATCACCACCCACATTGTCGAAATACATATGAATGCCGTCTGGGCATAACTCGCCGAGACGAGTCTCTACGTTCTCAGACTTGTAATCAACTGCCGCATCATAGTTGGCTTCTTCAGTCAGCCAGCGACATTTTTCCGGTCCTCCGGCAATACCAATGACTCGGCAGCCTTTGATCTTGGCAATTTGTCCAGCAATAGAGCCCGTCGCCCCAGCCGCGCCAGATACCACGCAGGTCTCGCCCTCCTTGGGATGGCCGACATCAAGGATACCGAAATAGGCGGTCAGCCCGGTTAGGCCTAAGACACCCAACGGCCAGGTTAATGAGGCGTTTGCTGGAATCTTTGTAGCTGGCACCAGACCGCCACGCTCGCTTGCCGCTGCATACTCCTGCCAGCCAAAGCCGCCCTGCACACATTCACCCGGCTGAAAATTCCGATTCCGAGACTCAACAATTTGCCCTACGCTTAACGCCCGCATGACCTCGCCAATCTGGACCGGGGGGAGATAGCTCTTGCGGTCTTCAATCCAGCCACGCATGGCAGGTTCAAAAGCCAGATACAGATTGCGAACGAGGAATTGGCCGTCTTCAAGTTGTGGCATTTCAGCCTCGTGATAGACAAAGTCCGATTCTTTGACCATGCCTTTTGGCCGTGCGGCTAAACACCATTGACGGTTGATAGGACTACTCATGCAAGCCTCCTTAACAAACTTTCTAAAAAATACAGACGCGGCTTCCCGTGCCTCCACGGCAATACCAAATACTATAGGGCATGAGAATCACACTCCGACAGAAAATCAATATCAATGATTCTCTGCCAGTAGGCGAAATACCGGCACACTTTTTCGGGTTCCTCACAGAATACTCTTTCATCTGTTTCCTAATTTCTTTGCCTTTGAATCCATCTGGGTATCCCATACACAATCTCCTTTGGCAGGGGTAATTTCGTCTTTATTTTCATCTTATTAAAGCTGCTGGTAGGGGAGGAGGAGAGCCGGAGTCGAAAGTTGAATCATGCAATCACAATCCCCGTAGACGTCCTACCGCAATTCTTGGCGCTTTGGGCTCATAGAAGGCCATCGAGACCGCATCGCTGTCATCGGTCGAGCGTCCGAGTCTCTCCTTGATGTCGTCCCTCGCATCGATCTTAATCTTGCCGCCGCTGACGACAGTCCACTTCCGCTCGCTTGTTCAAGAAGCGGAGTTCCCGGGAGCGATCTTTCGCCGTGCTCTTTTCTGCCCCGTTAAAGGGCACGACCTGCTGCTTGTCTTCCCGGAATTTATCTACCACGCCGGTTCCAATACCGATCACATCTACGACTGCCCGCGCCGTGGGATGTTTGGACAGGATCCCC
>CAZXFE010000207.1:0-7397 GCA_964639795.1 uncultured Enterobacteriaceae bacterium
GCTTTGTCATCAAGTTGTTTCCGTGTCAGTACGGCACCCATTTTGGCATCTTGGCCGGGCTGGATCTCCACAAACAGATTTCGAACCCAGACGAAATTACGTCCGTCCACATCATTTCACCGCGCATGCCTTATGTAGACCGGCCTGCGCCCAAGAGCGGCCTGAACGGCAAGTTTAGTTTTCAATACACGGTCGCCGCAGCCCTCCTGGACGGCTCAGTGACAATTCCTACCTTTTCTGATGGCCGCTGTACGCAGCCAGATATCGCGGCGCTGCTGTCCCACACGACTCTCACCCAAGATGAGACCATTCCAGGTGTGTTAGAGGAAATGTGGGTAGAGGTCATTGTAGAACTGCAAGACGGGCAACGCCTTTCTGCTCGGTGCGACGGGCCGCAAGGCTTTTGGGGCCTTCCTCCACTCCAGCGTGCGGAGCATTTGGTTAAGATCAGGGATTGCTTGGGAGTCGGTCTTGATGCAGAACAGACTGAACAGTGCATTCAGCTTGTTGAGACGCTGGAAACCCTGCAGTCAGGCGAAATTGCGCAACTTATGGCTTTGATTGGGTGACAGCCCCTCCTATTACATAGACTATTAATGACAAAATATAAGCAAATTCCTCCGGAGGACGATATGAGCGAAACGCAACTCTTATCTGAAGTCGTTGACCACATTGGACTGCTGACACTGAACCGACCCGACGTGATGAACGCGTTTACCGATACGATGCGAGAGCGGCTGGTTAGTCAGCTCGAACAGTTCTCGACAAATCCTGACGTCCGTTGCGTAGTCATCACCGGTGCAGGCAAAGCCTTCTGCGCCGGTGGCGACATCGCCAGCATGGCTCAGCTTCAAGACAACGGCTCAACCGATGTCGTTGAACAGCGCATGGTCCTGGGCAGTCAAGTTGTCCAACTGTTGCGACGTATGCCGCAGCCTGTCATCGCCGCCGTCAACGGAGCTGCGGCTGGTGCAGGTGCGAATCTTGCCTTGAGCTGCGATTTTAGACTCGGCTCGGACCAAGCACTGTTTGCCGAAAGCTTTGTCCGCATTGGTCTTGTACCGGACTGGGGTGGATTCTTCTTTCTGTCTCGCCTGGTAGGCACAGCCAAGGCCATGGAACTCATGATGACCGGCGACCGGATCACAGCCGAGGAAGCTCTCCGGCTGGGGCTGCTCAACCATGTCTATCCGGCCGATAATTTTCGCGAAGAGACCTTGAGTTTTGCTCGCAAGCTGGCGGCGGGACCGGCTGAAACCCTCGCCCGAATAAAAGAAGGCGTCTATCTCGGTGCGACTGCTTCTTTAGAGCAGGCCCTCGCCTACGAATATCGCACCCAAAAAGCTGTGTTTTTGTCCGACGACGCGCGCGAAGGGATGCGAGCCTTCTTGGATAAGCGCCCGCCTGAGTTCGGGAGAGAGTCTGATCAATAACACAGGAAAGGAAACCATTATGGCCCGCCTACCCTATCAAGACCGAGAAGACCTGCCTGAACTCGAACGCGATATTTTTGATGATTTGCTTCATCAGCGCGGTTCGATTGGCAATATTTTTCGAATTGTGGCACATAGCCCGCTATTGCTGCGACGTATGCTGTATTTCAGCGATGGGCTACGCAATCGGACGAAGCTTGACCCGCGGCTGCGCGAGCTGGCCATCATGACAGTCGGCAGGTTGACCGACTGCGAGTACGAATACACCCACCACCGAGCCTTCGCCAAACGGGTCGGCGTCAGTCCAGAGCAAGTCGAACGACTCGCAGACTGGGAGACAGACTCGGCTTTTAATGCGCAGGAACGAGCCGTGATTCGTTATGCAACCGAGATGACCGAGCAGGTGCGTATCACGGATGCAACCTTTGAGACACTGCGTGATTTTTTCGATGAAGAGCAGATTGTCGAGCTGAGCCTCAATACTGCCTTTTACAATATGGTTGTCCGCTTTCTGCATGCAACACAGGTTGATCTTGAGCCAGAGGCAGAATAGACGGCACTCGACGCCCGCTTCCCTTCCTTCTCAAAGTGTGAGGATTCCGCCCACACGGTGGTAGGTTTCTCCAAACAGAAAGCGAACAGTCGCCCTCGGTCTTCTCTTCTCTGAGAAATATGCCAAAAACACAGGCTCGGAACGGACTCGGCCCAATCGCTTCTCTAATATAAGAGCTAGACAGAAGTTACTTAATTTTATTTTCTAAGGAAAACATTCAGCTTCTGGCTCGCAAGAATGGCTCAACCTGTACATCTCTGGGCTGTAGTCTGAAAGCACTCGATTGTATCCAGACTGCCCTGCCTATTCTTTCCTGGCATATCCATTGCGCTAATCGCGCCACCATAGACAATTGTAGTAATGACCCATCGGGGAAAAGTCACTGCTCAAATATTTCAACCAAGCAGCGGTTCAAAGATAGACCTGCTTGGAGAACTGGTAAGCCGGGGCATCTGACCCCATGCCAGCTCACTTGTTCTCTCCACTCTAAAGCCTACCAACACTCTCTCCCCATCCTTCCCTTTGTCCCATCGCGGCCGCGCCTGCATCCGGCCCCGAATGTTTTCTTCCACCAGAGATTTCCTCCCAAAATGTCTATTCAGCAGGCTCGATGCAGGTAGCCACATCATTGCGCGGGGAATTAACCACGGTTGAGACGGCGTAGGCTTCTATCTCGTCTTCGGGAAATGGACTGAGTAACGGCAGGACTTTCTGCGGATCTTCGATGTCCGGATCAAGCCACTGGGCTTCGACGTTACGCGGCAAGATCACCGGCATACGATTGTGGATTTCTGCTATTAAGGCGTTCGGCGTTGTCGTAATAATGGTACACGACTGTATCCTTTCTCCCGACGGCGCGGACCATGTTTCCCATAAGCCAGCAAAGCCGAACGGTTCGCCCGACTTGAGTCTAATATAATGCGGCACCTTGGACTTGCCCTCTTTCCTCCATTCGTAAAATCCGTCTGCGAGCACTAGACAGCGCCGTTTGCGAAGCGCCCGACGAAAACTCGGCTTTTCCGCTATCCCTTCTGCCCGGGCATTGATCATCCGATTGCCAATGGCTTTGTCCTTGGCCCATGAGGGGATAAACCCCCAGCGTAACGCAACGATCTTGGGACCATCCCTATGGACCAGAGCCCAGACCTGCTGGGTTGGGGCAATATTATAGCGGGCCGGTTGAGTGGAGGGTGTAGATCGAGCCATAAAACGCGCGTCAATCCGTTCCGTATCTGACGTCAGGCTATATCGGCCACACATAAGACCCTCCTCCTCGCCTTTTCTTGCGCTTGAATTGCGCTCGGCCAGCAGCTCTATTTGTCTCGATCATGCACTCTCGTCAGGCAGTTTGCAATTGCGCAAAATCGCTCATTCATTTCTTACCGTCCCTACCGCACAACGAAAAAGGGGCGAAAAACCCGCCCCTCTCTTTTTGTCTATTTTCACATCGCGACGCTTACAGCACCTCAAACAACCCGGCTACACCCATACCGCCACCAACACACATAGTCACGACCACGTTCTTGGCCCCACGACGCTTACCCTCACGCAGGATATGGCCGACCTGGCGGGCGCCAGTCATGCCGTACGGATGGCCGATCGAGATAGCGCCACCATTTACATTGTAGTTTTCCATAGGAATGCCCAGCCGATCCCGACAATAGACCGCCTGCACAGCAAAGGCTTCGTTGAGTTCCCACAAGTCGATGTCATCCATTTTTAGGCCGTGGCGATCAAGCAGCTTTGGAATCGCAAACACCGGACCGATGCCCATCTCATCCGGCTCGCAACCTGCGGCAATCAAACCTTTGTATAGCCCTAGAGGTTCCAGACCACGCTTCTCCGCTTCTTTGGCTTCCATTAAGACAACGGCGGCGGCCCCATCCGAGAGCTGGCTCGCATTACCCGCAGAGATTGAACCCTCCGTCACTGAAGGCAGAGCGGCAAGTCCTTCAAGGTTGGTGCCGGGCCGGTTGCCCTCATCCTGAGAGAGGGTCACTTCTTTTTCAGTCACCTCGCCGGTTTCCTTGTTCTTCACGTCCATTATGGTCGTTATGGGCACGATCTCATCATCGAACTTACGAGCCTCTTGGCCGGCTGCAGTCCGCTGCTGGCTGGATAGTGCATATTCGTCTTGCGACTCCCGCGAGACATTATAGCGTTGGGCCACGATCTCGGCGGTTTTAAGCATAGGGAAATAGATCCCTGGCGCGTTCTCTATAAGCCAGCTGTCCACAAAATTCTTGGTATTGAGGTGATTTTGCACCATGCTGATCGACTCTAGCCCGCCGGCCAGCATAACATCGGCACCATCCACAATAATCCGGTGGGCGGCCGTACTAATAGCCTGCAGGCCAGAGGAACAATACCGATTGATTGTCATGCCTGCGGTAGTCACGGGAAGCCCCGCCTTCACGCCTGATGTCCGAGCAATATTATGTCCGGTTGAGCCTTCCGGTAGCCCACAGCCAAAGACCACATCTTCAACTTCTTCGGGTTCAACACCCGCTCGCTCAACCGCGTGTTTGATGACGTGCGCACCCAAGGTCGCACCACTAGTTTTGTTCAAACTTCCTCGAAAGGCTTTGCCAATTCCGGTTCGAGCAGACGACACAACAACGGCTTCTCTCATTAATCTAGCCTCCTTCGGTACTGATCTGATTATAATATTTGGGTCAGGGTATCCTACTCAAACAACTCCGCCAACAGGGCCTTCTCCTTGACTTCTTCCCCATTTTTGGCAATGACGAGAAGCGATTCATATACGAAGAGAAGGGAACAACAATGATCGAAGTCTACGATCTGACCGGAGCTAACAACTTACGCTTTAGTCCGTTTTGCGCACGCACCAAAGCAGCTCTACGCTATAAGGACCTGGACTACACGACTATACCAATTCGATTTTGCGACAAAGACAAGCTGGCTTTTTCAAACCAGGATCGGGTGCCGGTCATCAAAAACAATGACGACAACGGCATGGTTGTTTCCGATTCGTGGAAAATCGCTCAGTATTTGGAAGAGCAGTACCCAGAAGCCAAGCTTTTTCCTGGCCTTGGCATGAAAGAAGCCTGCAGGTTTTTTAATATGTATATCGACAGCACCGTGCACCCGGCTCTCTTTCCCGTCATAGTGGGTGACATTTTTGAAAAGGTCGAGCCCATAGACCAGGACTATTTCCGTAAAAACCGAGAGGCTCGGCTCGGCGCCACGCTTGAAGACATCACGGCCAAACGCGACGTCTTCCGCCCGCGGCTCAAAGCCGTTTTGGCCGACCTTGAGGCTGTGGCATTAGGTCATGAATATCTCTTTGAGATTTTAACCTATGCCGACTTCAGCCTGTTCGGCACCCTCACTTTTGCCACCCGAGTGAGTGACGAACCACTTTTTGGCTCCGCACCCGCCCTTGGGAAATGGTGGGAGCGGATGCAGGAGCGGTTTACCGTGTAGGACACAAGTCATGGAAGTAATCCCGTGGCAAACCATATTTGTCGCGCGTCTTTTCTAAATTGGCTGTTCATATCTAATGCTATCACTGTTGCGCGGCCCATAGGCGTTCGGCGGATAAGCACCTGACGATCCTTTCCCCATCCGAAGTGCTGCGCCGAGGCCTGGGTGCGACGGTTGAATAGTGGCGCCTCACTCCCAGTGTCCGGGTCAATACCTAAAACCTGAGCAACCCTTACCAAGTTACACGGCGCCCAGGCAAGAGCCCGATTTACTGCCGCGTCAGAGCCGCCACGGACAGAGGGAATGACGTGTTCGAGGAAACAGCAGTGCGCGCAGACGTGTTGCGGAGCAGGGCAGTACTCACAGCGACCCTCTGCCCGTTTCTCGACGAATACACGCAGGGCCCTTGGCGAAACAGATCGGCGTTTTTGGGGCAGACTCCCGCTCCCATCATGCGGCTAGCTGTTGTCGTCGTTTCTCCAAAATACGGCTATTCTCGGGAGTCATTTCTTCAGTTACTTGGACGAGGGTCCGAAGCTCTGCTTTGAAAAGGCGGCCTTCATTAATCTTCACCATGATCGTATCAAGGCGTTGCTGTTTTCTCGCAGAAAAGTGTCGGAGCTTCGCTTTTGGAATTTCTAAGGTGATTAATTCGGACAGCGTCGTGTCACAAGCCTGACGGATAGCTCCCGCTACTCTGAGGTCGAGGCGTTAGACTGGTTGGGACCCGTTGTTCAAACGGTAGAGGCTCTTGAGATTTACGTGCATGCCGCCTTCTCTAATACGTTTATACAGCTGCTTCACAGTCAGATTCCACTCGCCTAATATGCGTTTGAGCCGAGAATATGCGTAAATCACGGCTTTCCCTCTTTCTGGTAAAAAACCAGATAGAGGGGGACAGCAATGGAATCGCCACGCTACAAAAGATTATCTTGTTTTTCCTTGACAACCACCCGCGCGAGCACAAGTAAGGCAACCAAATTCGGTACGGCCATCAGGCCGTTCAGCGTATCGGATACGTCCCAGACCAAACGCAGCGCGCCGATCGCTCCGATATAGAGAAACACAAGAAACAGAATACGGTACGGAATGACCGCAATCTTACCAAACAAATACTCCCAGGCTTTCTCGCCATAAAAACTCCACGTCAGCATGGTGCTGTAAGCAAAGAGAATAAGACATACAAAGACGAGATGCTGACCCAGACCGGGTAGACCGCGGGAAAAGGCCGTGGCGGCAAGAACACCAGGAGACAAGTCAGGCTCACCCAGAACGCCGGTGACCATGATAACCAGCCCGGTGATGCTAGCGACAATCAAAGTATCAACGCATACCTCCCATATGCCCCAAAATCCTTGAGCAACCGGCGTGTTCTTGGCTTGGGAATGAATGATAGACGCTGAGCCTAATCCCGCCTCATTGGAAAAGATGCCGCGTGCAATGCCGTAGCGCATAGCCATCATCACCGTCGCTCCACCCCAGGCACCAACCGGCGCCGCAGGAGTAAACGCGGAGCTCACAATAGTCGCAAATGCGTCAGGCAAAACTGCGATATAGCGCAACAGGATAAATATCCCGCCAGCCAAATACAGCACCGCCATGAACGGCACCAAATATTCTGTCGTGCGTCCAATACGTTTGACTCCACCGAGAATGACTACAGCGACCAAAGCCACGATCAGTCCAGCAGCGATAGGTCGAGAGAGTGCAGCCGTCTCATACAAACTCGTAGCGACCGTATTGGCCTGGACCATATTCCCAATGCCGAGTGCGGCAACGCCAGTGAGGAAAGCATACACGCCAGCCAACCATTTCTTCCCCAGCCCGTCGGCAATGTAATACATCGGACCACTCGCGATCGCACCATTTTGGACATTGACCTGGCGGTACTTCATGCCAAGCACGACCTCGCTAAACTTGGTCGCCATGCCCACCCCAGCCGTCACCCACATCCAAAACAGCGC
>CAZXFE010000208.1:0-7334 GCA_964639795.1 uncultured Enterobacteriaceae bacterium
GGAGCTGATGTCGTTGTCGCGTCACGGACGCAGGCCCAGATCGACGAAACCTCCGACCTTATTAAAGCACAAGGCCGTCGCAGCTTGGCTGTCACCGTTGATATTACGAACTCAACGTCGGTCAACGCTATGGTCGAGGCAGCCCGTACGGAATTCGGTCAGGTCGATATTTTGGTAAATAATGCCGGTGGTGCTACCAAAGGAATGTTTCGTCCTTTGGATACAATTCCCGACTCGCATTGGCACCTGGGCGTAGATACCAACCTATCTGGAGCGGTGTATTGTTGCCGAGCCGTTCTGCCTCATATGCTGGAGCAGGGTGGCGGAAAGATTATTAATATCACTTCCGGTTTTGGCGCCCGGGCAGCAAAGAATAATTATATGTACACGGCGGCCAAGGCGGGTTTGATTAATTTCACTCGCGCGCTGGCCATCAATTACGCTGAGCACAATGTTCAGGCCAATTTGATTATGCCCGGCATCTTTCCCCATGATGACCCGGAGCTGATCAAATTCTGGCGCGGTGGAAAATTCATCCCGGTTGGACGCGTCGGCAAAGACGATGAGATTGGGCCAGCGTGTGTCTTTCTGGCTTCTGAATTATCCAATTATATGAATGGCGAAATGATTGCGCTTGAAGGAGGCGGCTTGGCCGGCGGACAAGTGCCGTGTGGCTTTGCCCCTGTGGTCCCGCTTGAAGAGGACGCGGTATGAGTCTGGCGGGCTTCTCTCTTCAAAACAAAACCGCGCTTGTTCTTGGGGCCAGCTCCGCTATCGGAAGGGCTGCGGCACTAGCCTTGGCGGAAGCCGGTGCAGATGTTGCAGTCAGCACCACCCTCGCCACTCAGCAAGAAGAGCTCGCGCTCAAGGAATGCCAGGAAAAAATACACGCTCTGGGCAAGAAGAGCTTTGCCCAAACAATAGACGCGGCACGCGAAGCGGACGTGCAAACCCTCATCACACGGACCGTCTCAGAATTTGGTAGGCTAAACATTCTCGTCAACGCGCACGATCTGCCGTTTGCGAAACCCTTCGCCGACATTACAACCAAGGAATGGCAGCGCGTGCTAGAAGTTAACTTGACCGGTGTCTATCTGGCCTGTAGGGCGGCAGCCGAGCCTCTGCTGTCTCATGGCGACTATGGTCGGATCATTAATATCGTCTCACTGCTGGGGGAACGCGGCATGATTAACGGCAGCGTGTATTGTGCGGCGCAAGCGGGTGTGCTCAATCTGACGCGGGCCTTGGCCTTGGAGTGGGCGAGGAGTGGAATCACCGTTAACGCAATCGGGGCGGGTTGGACAGACGGCATGGGATTGCTCAAAGACGCCCACATTCAAGAGCAGCTCGTGCGCTATCTACCGCATAAACGTTTGGCCCAGCCACACGAGATCGGTGAAGCCGCCGTCTACCTTGCTTCAGATAAATCAGGATTTATCACCGGACAGACTGTGTGGATTGAAGGTGGAGCACTCAGTCATTTGTAATCCTGTGTCTTCAGTTGCCGACTCGCGGCCCGTCAAGTAAACGATCTAAGCTCGTGCCCATCTTCTGACGCGCGGCCTGCACATCCTCGAATTGGGCAATATATATGGCGGCTGGATCCAACGCTCCGAGCCGCAGCCGGGCCAGCGGCTCAACAGGCTGGGGTTCAATCAGCCCAGCATCCAGCACTCCTTGTCACGTTTGCCGAATAATGCCTAACCCGTACTCCCCCTCCAAACGGCGGGGTGCCACCCAGCCGAGTACAGACGGCCCATCAATCAGCAAGATGAGTTGGACAGAGGGATCAAGACAGTCGTCGCTAAAAGCAGCACAGCGGGTACGGGCTCACTTATCCCATAGTTCACCACTACCGGACTGCATGGCCTTTGCGATGTTTTGGATTAACTCCTGCTTCAGCTCCTCCAGTATGGCCAGGAAAAGTTCGGACTTATCGCGGAATTGGCAATATAGCGTGTCACCCCTGCCCGCTTCACAATCTCCTCAGTTGACGTGTCAGCATAGCCACGCTCAGTAACGAGCGCGCGTGCGGCTTTCAGTAAGGCCGCACGGGTCAATTCTGACTGTTCTTCTTTTTTCGTCTAGACATTCATACAGTCTGTATGTAGTTTTTGGAATATCGAGGTTATATGAGAAGGTAGTATATGGACTACAGAATTTCTTGCAAGAAAACCAAAGAAGCGCTGGTACCCGAGTCATCCGAGTAAGGAGACCGCTATCATGCTGACAGAATCGTCCCCCAACGCGTCTGACCCGCAAAAGTCCATGCAGCCTGATCCCCCACTTGAGTTCAACCCTCTGCTGCCGGAATTCCGTCAGAACCCCTACCCCACCTACCACCAGTTTCAGGACGCTGACCCCGTTCATTGGAGTGAATTCTTCGGCTTCTGGGTTATCACCCGCTACGATGACATTGTGACAATGCTGCGTCATTCCAAGGCCAGTTCAAATCCACGTGATTGGGAGCGGTTTGATGACTATGCGGAATCGCTCGGTGGGACTGGCCCTGCCGGGGATATGCAGGCCCGCTGGATGCTCTTAAAGAATCCGCCCGACCACACCCGACTACGCAAGCTGGCGACAAAAGCCTTTACACCCCGCGTGGTCGAAAATATGCGACCACATATTCAACCTATCGTGGATGATCTGCTCGATCCCATACAAGCGAAGAGCGTTTTCGATATTATTGCGGAGCTTGCTTTCCCCTTGCCGGTGATCGTTATTGCCGAGCTGATTGGCGTTCCCGCCCAGGATCGAGATCAGTTCAAAGAATGGACCGGAGCACTAGCCCGTTCGCTGGACCCGGTTATCACACCGGATATTTCAGCCGCAGCCGACAAAGCGACTGAAGCATTTATTGATTATTTTACTCGCCTGGTCGCCGAACGGCGGGTTCAGCCCCAACAGGATCTTTTGAGTGGCTTAATCGCTGCCGAGGAAGAAGGCGACAAACTGGACGAAGACGAGCTCCTGGCAACGGCAATTCTCTTATTTGCCGCAGGCCATGAAACCACGATGAACCTGATCGGGAACGGCATGCTGGCTCTCCTTCGCAATCCAGACCAACTGGCCAAACTGCAGGCCGATCCATTACTGATCGAAACTGCGGTAGAAGAGTTTCTGCGTTACGACGGATCCGTCCAAGTGACTGCTCGGGTCGCGCTTGAGGACATTGAACTCGGCGGTAAGACCTTACGCAAAAACCAGCAATCGCTCCTCCTCCTGGGCGCAGCCAACCACGATCCAGCGCGTTTTTCAGATCCGGACCGGCTCGACATTACACGCCAAGATACTAACCAGCTTACCTTTAGCCACGGTATTCACCATTGTTTAGGTGCGCCGCTCGCACGTGTCGAAGCCCAGATAGCAATCAACACCTTGCTGCGTCGCAAGCCGAATATGCGCCTGGCAACACAGGAGCTAGCGTGGCGTGACATGCTGACCCTGCGTGGGCTGAAAGCCCTGCCGGTCACGTGCTAAACACTCGGCTTTTCCCGCCGTATGGCACAGGCCGGGCTACGGCGGGCCTGTCGCTTTTGTACGGCATTTCCCCTCGTGACCGCCATGGATTAATGCGACCCGGCGCTGGCAATCCGTTCCCAAACATGCAATATCTCTCCTTGTCCTTTTGCACGTTCACCGCGGTCAACCCAGAATTTAAAAAGGAGAGAATACTATGGGCGCTGCTGAGAATAAACAATTGGTACACGACACATTTTCCGCGCTAGGCGCTGGTGATTCCGACAAATTTTTTGGAAACTTGTCGGATGACGTTTGCTGGACCATCATCGGGACAACCAAATACTCCCACACGTATAAGGGTAAAGCGGATATCGTGGCTCGACTCTTTACTCCCCTCACTGAACAACTCGATGGATTTATTACCAACACCGTCCTCAACACCATTGCCGATGGTGACTTTGTGGCGATGCAAACACAAGGCAAATCACGGACGAAGACGGGTAAGCCGTATAACAATACATACTGTTTGGTGATCCAGCTCCAAGACAGAAAGATCCAGAAAATTACGGAATATTTGGATACAGAGTTGGTGACGACGGCGTTCGAATAATTTCGGGGTTAATACGGGGGCGAAAGAATTGGGGTCCTGCTCCCTTCCTCGTTCTGATTGTTTTTCTTTCACTCCGACAGTAACCCATGCAAGTTCGCATCCACCTTCTTAGTATATCCGGGAATATCTCCTTTTCACTGCTGTTGCGTGTGTTTATCAAAGTTGCGGTAGAGTTTACCCTCAACCAGCATCCAAGCTGCAGGGTTTGCTGGTGCAACTGTTCCGGCTGCAACGGCCGCCGAGCAGTAGCCCCCGTATTACAGTGGAAATGTTTCAGGCTGTGCGGCACAGGTATCCCGGTTCTGAGCGCTCGCAAACAACCACTTCGCACCTTGCCATTCATGGCCAAAGGAAGCAGTGCCCTTGAGCATTTTCTTCTCCGTGATGTGGGCCACTGGGTCAGCGCCCCGCATCGCTAGTCCATCTCGATCTAAAACAACACGGTCCGAGGGTTGAAGCGCAAAAGGTGACTGAGCGAACCCGTAAGTAACAAAGAAGGCCAAGGCCAGTTCCGGCAATGAACGAGCTCTGGATTTTCATTATCCGCCTAGTCCGAATAAATTCTCTCTCCACAAATAGACCCGGCATAACCAGAACAACGTAACTTGCTCCGCACTCTTGCGGACCGCGAGTAGGTCCGCAACCCGTGTCCGAAGCCAGCAAGACTCACGCTTGTTCCAGTATAACGTCCGCAATTGTGTCCCCAACGAACCTGGCCTGCCATGGACCAGGATAGTATCAACAACTTGTGTCACCGGCATAATACCGCCAGCGGTTGAGCAGATAAATACTTCATCAGTGCTGGACAGCCGCTGTACCAGTTAGTCTCCGGCTTCCACCGGTAGCCCAATTTCTTGGGCTACGTCCAAGCAAGTTTCCGCGTAATGCCTTGCAGCACATTTGTTCCTGGGCTAAAGAGTTTTCCGTCCTTAGCCCAAAAGAGATTGAAACCCGGCCCATCGCTCAGAAAACCGCATATGCTGCACATGATCGCGACATCGGCTCCGGCGTTAATTGTCTGGAATTGGCCTTGAGTTAAATCACCCCAATGAAAATTCTTATAACGCGGGTCAACGCAGGCATCGGGAATGCGTGCGGTTAAAGCAACAAAAAGATGGAGCCCTTCCGACTGCCTGTTTGGAGAGGCAATCCAAATATAGGGAAACGCTTAGTCAATAAAGGTCGGCCTGGTCTGCCGTAGGTCGCGGCTGCCGGGGACGGTAAGACGCCCACGGATCGTCAGCACCTCCACATGAGCATCTTCCAATCCGGCTCGGTCCGTACACTCAGCCAAGCTCTCTTTAATTTCCGCTTTGACGTACGGACAGGCGATACGCGTGCCAGAACAGGAGTTGAAATACGGTCAATATGGTCGTGGATTCGAAAGAAAGAGTGTTTCCAGGTTGAGACTGCATCATACGCAACGTCACTCCGACTAAAGCCCAGCCCGAAGATCGAAATCTTAGCTTCATCAACATTTACATACTCCCCAGCAATAAAAGCGACACCTGTTGCCATCTCAGTCCTCCCGTGCCTATCCGACAGCTACATACCCGAGACTGCTAAACTAGACCTACTTTCTCTCATATCAAAACACGGAAATCCCGAGAAGCACTCCAGGAACGTTAGAACGCTAGACGTCGAGAAGACTCCAATGTAAAGCTGGGACATGGAGAAGAAGAGGTCACCCTGTCCTCAAACTATCGCATTGGGACACGCTGCCGTATCAAAAGATATCGTTCTGGCACAAGACCCCGGCTTCACACCAGACGCGGCCTTTATTACTGCGCTCCAGACGGGAGACCACGCCGCTTTTGAAAAACTTGTCCGTTTATACGGTGGCCGTCTGTATGCGGTTCCCAACCGCTTTCTCATCAACGAGGAGGAGGCACGCGACGCTGTGCAAGACGCCTTTCTCTCAACCTTTAGCGCTATTGATCGATTTAAAGGCCAGGTCCGTGTTTCTGCTTGGCTGCATCGGATTACGGTCAATGCAGCTCTTATAAAGCTGCGCACCCGGCGCCGTAAAGGGGAAGAGTCGATTGACGAGCTGGTACCCATGTTTCAGGAAGACGGTCATCGTACAGACGCCTGCCCAGAATGGAGACAGCCAACCGAAGAATTGCTCCGGGGTAAGGAATCCACGCTCTGGTCCGAGCCTGTATTGATCAGCTGCCGGACGACTATCATTCTGTCTTGCTCCTACGCGACATCGAGACGAGGGATACGGCTGAAACAACGCAGCTGCCGGGATTGAGCCCGAATGCGATTAAGATCCGACTGCACCGGGCGCGGTAAGCATTGCGCTCATTGCCCGATCCTCATCTGTCTGAGGCATCCCTATGACCTGCCGGGAATTCATTATCTTTCCGCTCGAATATGTTTCTGGCGAGTTGCCATCATCTGAGCATGCCCAGTTTGAGGTATACTTGGACGATTGCCTCGCCTACCTCAAGAGCTATGAAATAACGATCAAGCATGGCACGGCGCCCTATGCGGGCACAGATCTCGACCAGTGCGTATCTCAGGACGCACCAGAAAGATTAGTCCAAGCGATTTTGTCTGCTGGAAAGACCACAAGCTAAAAGTGCTCGTGCAACGCAGGGGAGAGATGCGAAATCGGGGTGCAAAAGCGAGCACTGCGCAGCAGCGACTACCTACTACCCTCACTCTTCTCCTGTTGCTTCCTTGAGGGCCCGACGAGCGATTCGTGTCACAAAAGTCGTCACAACGATAGTCGCGACCAAGCCCAGAATTAAGACTGCGTAGTCGGCGACCCCTTTCTCTGAGGCTACTCCCCCTGCAAGAGCGGCAACATCACCGGCAAGCTTTCCGTAATAGACATACAGCAACGTTCCAGGCAGCATCCCCAACGACGCAATCATGTAATCCACCAAGCGGACGTTAGTGAGCCCCAATCCATAGTTAAGAAGATTAAACGGGAAGACGGGCGAGAGGCGCAATAAAAAGACGATTTTCCGACCTTGGGCACTGACCGCACGGTCAATGGCAGAAAAGCGAGGATTATCGGCAAGGCGACGCTCCATCGCATCACGAGCTATATGGCGCGAGACAAGAAACGCGAGTGTGGATCCAGCCACTGCTGCGGCAAAGGCAAGAACGATGCCCTTCAGCAGACCGAAGATCGCCCCAGCAGCCAACGTAAGGACAGATCCTGGTATGAAGGCAACGGTGGCTATCGCATAGCCAGCAATAAAGACGATGGGACCCCATACCCCAAGTGTCTCCACCCATGCCG
>CAZXFE010000209.1:0-7332 GCA_964639795.1 uncultured Enterobacteriaceae bacterium
TCGGTTCAGAATGACAGATTTCTCACTTAGACCCTATCAAAACACTCAAGGCGCTTCACTACAGTAAGCCCTACCGATAAATCTCCGAACCGCCACGGCGGAATTCGTCTGATTTTTCCTTCATCCCCTCTTCCAGGGCGGCCTGCTCCTCCAATTCCTTCTGCGCCGCATAGTCGCGCACGTCTTGCGTGATTTTCATCGAGCAGAAATGCGGTCCACACATCGAACAAAAGTGAGCGACCTTCGCACCGTCTGCAGGCAAGGTTTCATCATGGAAATGCTGAGCCCTCTCAGGGTCGAGCGCCAGATTGAATTGGTCTTCCCAGCGAAACTCGAACCGCGCCTGAGACAACGCATTATCCCGCGCTTGCGCACCCGGATGACCCTTGGCTAAATCCGCAGCGTGGGCCGCAATTTTATAGGTAATCACGCCCTCCTTGACGTCTTCCCGATCCGGAAGACCAAGATGCTCCTTCGGGGTGACGTAGCACAGCATGGCACAGCCGAACCAACCGATCATTGCGGCACCGATGCCGGACGTAATATGATCGTACCCTGGTGCAATATCTGTTGTTAGCGGGCCCAGGGTATAGAATGGGGCCTCGTGACATTCCTCGATCTGCTTTTCCATGTTTTCCTGGATAAGATGCATGGGCACATGGCCGGGCCCCTCGATCATGGTTTGGACTTCATGCTTCCAGGCAATCTTGGTCAGCTCACCCAAGGTTTCGAGTTCACCGAACTGCGCCTCATCGTTGGCATCCGCAATGGAGCCGGGCCGCAACCCATCCCCCAGGCTAAATGACACGTCATAAGCCTTCATGATCTCGCAAATCTCTTCAAAATGGGTATAGAGGAAATTCTCTTGATGATGGGCTAAGCACCATTTGGCAAGAATAGATCCACCACGCGAAACAATGCCGGTCATGCGTTTTGCCGTCAGCGGCACGTAGCGCAGCAAGACACCAGCATGAATAGTGAAATAATCTACACCTTGTTCGGCTTGCTCAATCAAGGTGTCTCGATACATTTCCCAAGTCAGTTCTTCCGCTTTGCCATCGACTTTTTCCAATGCCTGGTAAATCGGTACGGTGCCTATCGGCACGGGAGAATTGCGCAGGATCCACTCGCGTGTTTCGTGAATATTCCTACCTGTGGACAAATCCATGACGGTATCCGACCCCCAGCGCGTGGCCCAGATCATCTTTTCCACCTCTGCTTCAATCGAAGAGGCGACGGCTGAGTTGCCGATATTGGCGTTGATCTTCACCAAGAAGTTGCGCCCGATAATCATCGGTTCTAACTCAGGATGATTGATATTGGCTGGAATAATGGCGCGTCCTCTAGCGATCTCGTCCCGCACAAATTCCGGACTGATGACCTGCGGGATACTTGCGCCCCAGGCGTTGCCTGGATGTTGATGAGCGGCACGGCTCTTCTCCTTGCCTTTGGTCTCGGCCTCTGCGGCCTCTGATTGCTCACGTGCCTGGTTTTCACGGATGGCAATATACTCCATCTCCGGCGTGACAATGCCTTTACGTGCGTAATGCATCTGAGAGACGTTGCCGCCAGGCAACGCCCGTCGGGGGCGCTGCAAATTCGGGAAACGTACCCCGTCGAGCGACTGGTCCACTGCTCGAAAACGTCCATAGTCAGAGGAGATGTCCTCAAGCTCTTCTGAATCGTCCCGCGCCACAATCCACCCGTGGCGAAGTGGGTCCAGCCCGTGACCGATATTGATGCTGATATCGGGATCGGTATAGGGACCGGAGGTATCATATACAGCGATATTTTTTGGTGCAGTTTGGGCATGCTGCTCATTTCCATCCTGTCCTTTATGAGTAGGGTAGGAATGGGGAACGCTGAGACTTATCTCGCGCATGGGCACCCGCACGCCCGGTTGTTTACCGTCAACATAAACCTTACAAGAAGCAGGAAAAGGAATTGTTGACAGACCCGCTTGTGGGACCTGCGCATTTCCAGCCTGCCTGCCATTTGCGCCATTTTCATTATCTCTGTTTAGAGATTCTTGTTTCATATCACGCTCCTTCTAGATCGTAGTCTCACCTGGCCGAATATGCTCGATGCAGACCCACTACGCCACACAGAAGCAGATCGGTTTCTCCCCGCCCCCTCGATAGCCAAAAGTTTTGAGAATATAGCGACATAGTGCTCCCTTCGCTGGCATTACCCAGATCAGGTTCCAGGGGTCGATACACTTCGTTTTGAAGCGTACCCTCTCAGCCGAAAATTCAGCTCCCCCAACACCTTATTGATGTAGCCGATCCTATGCCGACTGGCTCATACTGTCAACGCATTCCTGCCCCGCCATAACCGGTATACAGGAATGCCAACCGCGCACAGTCCCATACCGATTCCGCATTCCACCGGCCGCTCCCAGATTGTGCTAAGCAAAATGCCGGTAGTCCCCAGGAGATAGATCGCCGGCAACCAAGGGTAACCCCACACAGCGTACGGACGAGGCAATTCGGGGTAGCGAGAACGCAACACAAACACGGCCGACACGGCTAAGGCGGAAAAAGCGACCAGCGTAAAAGTTGTATAGGTCAAAAGCTGCTCAAACGTGCCGGACAGAATTAGAACAGACGACCAGGCAGCTTGGAAAAGCAAGGCTGTACCCGGTGTCCGAAAGCGTGGATGGACATTCGCAACCTGCGAGAAGAAGACCCCGTCGCATGCCATAGCATAATAAATACGACCGCCGGTCAGGATCATGACATTGAGCGCACCGCCGATGGAGAGCGCGATAATCGCGGCAACAGGCCAAGATTGAGTACTACCAAACAAAGCCGATGCAGCCAGTTCGCCAACGTGAATAGCTCCACGTAATTCCGGGATAGGCACGGCATACAGATACAAAACATTAAGCAGCAGATAGACACCAATGGTGATCAGCGTGCCCAAAGCCAACGCAAGCGGCAGGAGCGTTCCGGGCTCACGGACTTCACTGGCCACATAGGCCACGGCATTCCAGCCGCTATAGGTGAAGATGATGGGAATAAAGGCAAAGCCGAGCGAGCCAAAGGCGCCATGTGATGCGGGGAGTACGAAATGGTTCCAGTCACCCTGTCCCCAGCCAAAGCCGACGACAACCAAGGCAAAAATTGCCAGCAGTTTACTCACGCTGACTATGTTTTGGATAACGCTGCCGAACTGCATGCCAAGATAGTTGAGTATGGAAAAGGCCCAGACCAGGACAATACCAAGACCTTGAACCCATGTCAGAGTCAATACAGCCCCCATGGTCCACACGGGCGTAGCAGAGTTGGAGCCAACAAAAGGACTCAGTACATACGTGGCGAGCGCTATCGCCAGTACGGCAATAGACCCGGAAAAGTTAGCAATGAAGGCAGCCCAGCCGCTCAAAAATCCCCACATTGGCCCAAAGGTCTCGCGTAGATAGACGTACTCGCCACCTGCGTGGGGGAATAGAGTTGCCAGTTCGGACCACGTGAGCGCACCGGCTAGAGACAGCAGGCCACCGACAAACCACATGCCGAGTAGCAAGCCGGCATCAGGAACATGCTCGGCGACAATACCGGTTGAGGTAAATATTCCAACACCAATGGTGTTGCCCACCACCAACATGGTCGCGCTAAATAAACCTAGTGATGGACGGAGGCTGGGCAGTCGGCCAGGACGGCTGGGAGTTGACGGTTGGGGGTTAGTCACAGGAATATTCTTGGCCCGCGTTATCCTTCACATTCCGTCTTGCCATACGCAAACGTCTTTTCCCCGGGGACATGCTTGAGTTCACTCTCCTCCCACATCCAATCAATCGATTGTCCAGTGTGATCCCGTTCTCGTTCTAAATAATCGCTGACCGCCTCGTGCAGCCGTGGGTCGCTGAGAGAGTGCATACTTATCGTTGGTTGGGGGTCAAATCCACGCAGCCGTTTGAAGTCGCCACCCGCACCCGGTTCGAATCGGACAAAATCGTTCTCAATGCAGTGCCGAATGGCCGCGTAATAGCTCACATTGAAGTGCAGATGCCGTAGCTGACGAAGTACGCCCCAATAACGACCGTACAACACACCGCTCTTCTGGACATTGAACGTGCCGGCGATAATCTCCCCGTGCTGCCGCGCAACCACAAAACACATATTTCGCTTAAACCGCTCCGCCAACAAATCAAAGAACTCAGGCAGGAGATACTGGCGTCCCCAATATAAATTGTTCACCGTGGCTTGATACAGTTCAAACATAGCGGGAAACAGTTCGTCAGGAATCTCCTCGCCGCTCAACACCTCTATCTTGACACCGAGCTTTTCCATCTCCCGCATTTCGCGTTTGATTTGATTGCGACGTTTACTCCGAAAATGGGCGAGATAATCATCAAATGTCTGGTAATTATGATTTAGCCATTGGTACTGAATGCCCACCCGCTTGAGAAAGCCGATCTGAGACAAGGCTTCGGCTTCGTCCGGCAAACAGAAATTGACATGAACGGAAGACAGGCTATTGCGTTCACACACTTCCCGCAGAGTTTTGCCTAAGATTTGAATCAAGCCTTTTCGATCTGAACCCTGCGCGGTCAGAAAGCGTACGCCGGTGGCAGGTGTAAACGGGGCTGCTACAAGAATCTTTGGATAGTAGTGAATCCCCGCCCGCTGGGCCGCGTCAGCCCACGAATGATCGAAAACGAACTCGCCCATGCTATGGCCCTTGAGATACATGGGACAGGCCGCAATCAGGCGCTCGTCGTCGTACACCGTGAGATGCCGGGGCTGCCAGCCGGTTTTGACTAGTACGCACTGCGACTCTTCGAGGCAGGCCAGCCAATCCCATTCAAGAAAAGGCGAGCCATCAGCGACGAGGGCATCCCACTCGTCACGTCCTACCTCTTGCAGACTATTCAGTATTTTGACTTGTAGTCCGGACATGAGGAACCAGATACCAGAGTTGAGGTATGGCTACTAGAGCGAAAAATACTGAGGCCAACACTCCGCCCCGCCCCTTCAGCGGTCATTCGGTATCAATCATCAATCAGCAGGGGTGGACGCGCAGTCCGAAACCCGGCGGCGTTCCGATGGCCCCCTCCGCCGTATTGTTTGGCGATCTCGCTCACATCAAAATCGCCCACGGATCTCAGGCTCCACTCGCGCCTATCCTCCCCAGCGTCTCGATAGCTGGCACTAAACGGGGCATCAGAAAACAACTCACACAGCCGATGGCCGACATCAGAAACGCTGCCCGTCGCGTTTACGACTGGAACACGATGGCCCTCCAGCTCCATCCACATGACCGCCGTGGATAACTCATCTACATCTAGGACTTGTTTGCGTACAATGGCTTCGCCATCTGGGATGAGATGGGTAATAGCATGCTGGTCAGCTAAGCGTTCTGCCCACACCATAAAATCATAAGGATAGCTGCGGATGGCAGCATTGACGGCCTGGCTGGCGGGCAAAGCGTGCCGCCACAAGTCCCGGTCCTTGATGTACAGCAAGAGCTCCGGACAGTCCGTGTCTGGATGAAAATACCGCCAGGCCAACGTTGCTCCGGACTCTTCCATATCGAAGGTCACAAATAAGCCCGGACGTGCCTGGACCGGATCGAAAGGTGGTGGGGGTTCACCGATTCCTGTCAGCGCGGCTTGTGCGGATTTATGGTGGTCCAGGATGGTGATGTGAGGGACACGTTCGTGGAGCTCGGCCAATTCCTGCGCCGGATAGGCAAAATCAACCAGAAACAGCCGCTCACAGTCCGGCATCTCCGGTGGTGGCACACTATGGCGTACCGCTACATAAGTGGCCGCATACCCGAGCCGCTTCCAGGCGGCCCAGGCCGCACCAAAGCCGTCCGGGCAATGGGCGTGGTAAAGAACATAGTCGCGCATCAGAGTCTCCCGAGAAAAAACAGATTATCGATAATTCGGCGTTAGTATAGCATTCACACTAAGGATTCGTATCCCCTCGCAAGGACTATCAATCCAATCTCATCAAACAAGCCGTTGTTGCAAGCGGTTGCAACAACGGCTTACCCTGCGGCTGCCGGCAAAGACCTTTTCGTAGGGTATTTCTCTGCTCCAGCCGAACAGATATGTAGTACTTGGACGCCAGCCCTACGGAAAGTCCCGAACACTTTATCGTAAAAGACTGTAACCTTATGCAATCTGGAACCGTTGTTCTCTACCGCGAACATGGACGCCTCGCCCTTGGTGTGGTGCGCAAAGTTACCACAACGGGCAAGGCTCCTGTTGAAATTATAGGAGCAGACAACAAGAAGCTCACGCTTACCCGTGACCGTATCCTTTTTGACTGCCGGACTGTGCTTCCCGCCGGTCTCTCCCCAATGGACCACAGAAAACGCCTTGTGGAGATGCAAACCCAGATGAGTGCGTACGCCCAAGCGATCGACCTCAAGGAACTCTGGGAATTGCTTGAGGCGGAAACCGCAACCGTATTCTCATGGCAGGAGTTAGCAGAGTTTTTGGTCTCCTCTGAAGATCCGCTGGCGACTACTGGCGCGCTGGAAGCGCTGTTGAGCCAAACGCTATATTTCAAAGAAAAGCAGGCTGGCTTTTTCTCACCTCGAGACGGACAGAGCATTGAAGAAAGCATACGCCAACAACGCATCACACTCGAAAAGGCGCGCGCGCAGCAGGATTTCCTCACCTGGATTGAGACTCAACTCAACGCAAAGTCCACAGCGCTGCCGCAGTCAGGACATACACAATTCCTGGCTCTGATACAGGGCCTGGCCCTGTATGGCGACGGGTATGAAAAACGGCCCCAAGCGCTCCAATTGCTGAATTCTATAAGCTTTCAAGGCAAAGGCCATCCCTGGGATGTCGCGTTTCAGCTCCTCGTCGAGGTCGGGATTTGGCGCCAGGACGAAGAGCTGAGCATTCTGCGCTATCACATTCCGGTTCGTTTTTCAGAAGAAGCCTTGCAGGCTTCCAACAACCTCCCTGCTTTCAACCCGGACGCGGCGGACTGTGAGGATCTGGAAAATCTCGCTGGGCTGGATACCTTTACGATTGACGACGTGGATACCGCCGAAATAGACGATGCACTCAGCCTGTCAGAACAGGATGGCAAGCTGCTCATCGGCGTTCATATTGCCGACGCGGGTTATTGCGTTTCTCCGCGTAGTATTTTAGACAAATCCGCACTGGCGCGGGGCACCACCGTTTATCTGCCCAGCGGCAATTTCCCCATGCTCCCACCGGTGATCAGTCAAGAGCGGGCGAGTCTGGTTGCCGACCAATTCAGGCCAGCGCTCAGTTTCTTTGTCCATGTTGATGAAGCCGGCCAACTGCATCCAGAACGTATTACGCGCAGTATCATCCGCGTCACCCAGCGTCTT
>CAZXFE010000210.1:0-7309 GCA_964639795.1 uncultured Enterobacteriaceae bacterium
AGCCAGTCCCATATCCTTACAGGCCAGGTCTATCGTAAATGTCGGAGCAAGACGATCTCGCAAAATCGCCCGCGTCCCGGACTCCCACACAAAGCTATTGCCACTGCTTGCTTTCACAATCTTCCACAATGCATTGGGGTCGACTCCGGCCTTCGCTCCTAGAATCAAGGCTTCGGCACCGCCCATCATCTGAATAAAGGCCAACATATTGTTGACCAGCTTGGCCACATTGCCGGCGCCAATATCCCCAACATGAAAGACATTGCTGCCCATACACTTGAGTGCGGGCTCGCAGCGGTCATACACAGCTTTGTCCCCACCAACCATGATGGCCAAAGTTCCTTTTCGAGCGCCTCGCACGCCCCCGCTTACTGGTGCATCCAAAAAGGAGACGCCGCTGGCAGAGGCCTTTTGGGCTAGCTCTTTCACGACAGAGGGAGCATTGGTACTCATGTCCACAATGGTTTTTCCGCTGGCGATGCCGGCCAGCACGCCATTGTCAGACAAGACAACTTCTTCGACATGCGCTGGCATGGGTAAGGAGAGGAATACTGCTTCCGCGCCTTCTGCCGCTGCCTGCGGGCTTTCGACCCAAGTTGCGCCGTCTTCAATAAGATTTTCTGCAGCCTCACGCCTGATGTCGTGAATACGTAATGAATGGCCGCCCTTGATGAGATTGAGTGCCATGGGATTACCCATATTGCCAACGCCAATAAAACCGAATTTCATGCTGTCCTCCTTTGTTCGTGTGCTGCGACTGGTGTGAGGTTTATATGAGTATGCAAGTAATCTGCAATATGGTCCAATCGTTCATGCAGGGTGGTCTTGTCAACCTGGCTCGGAACGTTCAAGTTGATCCGCATATTGTAAATCACCGTCCCGCTTCCAGGCTCGGGTTGGGCCGTTGTATACATTTGAACGATATTGGCCCCGTGCTCTACTAAATAGCGGGAGACACGGGTTACGATGCCCGCTTCATTGACATCGGTCGCAAGCAGTCTATAGCGCAGCGTATATTGACCGGCTCCGTAGTGCAGGGGCTCTTCCTCGAGTGGCCGAAAGAAGACAGACGGGCGTTTCTCCCATTCGAGACGTCCGCAGGTTGCTGACGGGCGCTGATCGCTATCCGGACTCTGGCCTGACAGCAGCAGAACGGCAAATTCTCCATCGAGTATGGTCAAGCATGAGTCTGCGAGGTTGCAGTCGCAATCGTAAACGAGTTCGGACAAATCAGCCACAATACACGTTCGATCCGGACCGATTGCAGATAGTGCGAACCAGTGTTCCATCTGGATGCCTCGTTTCTCTTTACGAGCGTGTGGCTTTCAGTGTTTCTACGAGCTGACGGAAGATGGAGCCAGACGTTCCGCGCAAGCTCACGGTGCACAAGGGAGTCAACTCGCTTTCGTATAAATTAACTTCGATGAGGCTGCCGCCTTTGTCGCGAACGGCCATGGGAAACCCCGCGGCCGGATACACGGTTGCCGATGTCCCTGCGACAATCATGCAGTCGCATAATTGTGTTTCGCTATAACATTTCTCTATCGCGTCTTGCGGAATGGGTTCGCCAAAAGAAACGGTATCGCTCTTGAGGATGCCTTTGCAGTTGGGACATTCTGGTGGGAGCCGGTGCATGGGTACCTCGGCGCCAGGGAAACGAGAGTTGCATTCGATACAGCGTACGAGCGTATAATTACCGTGGATTTCGATGAGATTCTGGCTCCCGGCCCGACGGTGCAGGTTATCGACATTCTGAGTAATCATGCTGCGCAAGATGCCCATATTCTCCAAGTCAACAAACGCGAGATGCCCGTCATTCGGTTTTGCCATTCCGATCGTTTGCCATATTTCTTTGCTTGGCCCTGACGGAGACAGACGCTCTTCCCAGGCTTTCTTGGGATCTTGCAAAAATATCTCGTAGCCATTCATGGGCGGCTCGCCGTATTTCGTCCACAACCCGCCGGGACCACGAAAGGGCGGGATGCCGCTTTCAACCGAGATGCCAGCGCCCGTTATGGCCATGACATAATTGGCCGAGAGTAATAGCTGAGCGGCTTCTTGAATAGCTTCTTGTTGGCTTTCGAGATCGTTTTCTGCCATTATCCCCCGCTATTACTGCTTACGCTGTTTACGGCGCGGATTACTTCCCCTGCCAATCCGGAGAGCGTTTCTGGGCAAAGGCCAGTGCGCCTTCACGTGCATCCTCGGTCTCTTGCAGTTCACTGTACAGCTTACGTTCCAATTTGAGCCCCTCTTCGAGCGAGACATCCAAACCACGCAAGGAAGCCTGCTTAATATGCTGGACTGCAAGCGGCGCACTTTTGCAGATCTCTTCCGCAATCTCTTCACACTTAGGCATCAGCTCGCTCATGGGAACGAGGTGATCGACCAGTCCCAAACGGTAGGCTTCTTGGGCTGAAATACGAGCGCCCGTGTACAGCAGTTCTAATGCCCTTCCGAGAGGAATAATGCGCGGCAGTCGCTGGGTTCCGCCGGCGCCTGGCAGCCAGCCTAGACGCACTTCACCAAAGCCGAACTGGGCGTGCTCGGCGGCAACACGAATGTCACAGGCCAAGGCTTGTTCCAGCCCGCCGCCATTCGCATGACCGTTAATCGCTGCGATGATGGGCTTGTATAAATCGAACAGAACAGGAAAGAGGCTGTTATTTTCGTTTTGCGGACGATTGACATAATTGGCTTTGATATCACTACCCGCGCTAAATGCCCGCTCGCCCGTTCCGGTCAGAATACCAACCCGTAGGCTGGAGTCATCTCGAAATTCTTTCCAAATGTCCGCCAGCATATTATAGGTTTCGTAGTCACAAGCATTGAGGCGTTCCGGGCGATTGATGGTGACGTAGGCAATATGACCTTTTTTTTCAAAGAGGACTTTCGACATACTTCTCCTCCTTTAGGAAGCAAAATAAGCGGCTTACTGCTCATCGTCAGCTATCAGGTGAGACCCGGAAAAGGCAAGGGGAAGGCAAAGGTTCAATCTGTTAAGGAGTCCCGTAGGTCGGATTAGCGTTGCGTAATCCGACACTTCCTCTGGTAGCGAAAATATAAGCTGCCCAGAAGCAAGCTATTGTACGCGAATTGGGCCCTTGTGATTTCGTAAGGAATTCGGACATTAAATGTCTCTGTCCATAGAGAGCGTGATATAAGTCATTATCTTGACTGTAGTCAGAAACAAACAATCTCGCCTTCTTAATTGAAGGGTCCCTACCTTATTGGAATATCATTTCTCATCTTTCAACCGCTGATTGCCACTAACCAAACTGAGATTTCCTCCGCTACGCGGGGTCTTCCGACTTTGCCGAGTGCGGGCTGGCTGATGCCCCGTAGCGTACTACGCCTTCTCCGTATTTTTGACTCAGACGATCAAGAGCTTTGCCGAGGCGTTGGCGTTTGCTGTTTGTTTCCGAGGATGAAGTAAACAGTTCAAGCTGGCTAACGTGCTGCTCGCTTTCCATATTGCTAGTGTAGATGCCAGCCAAACGAACCGCGCGGGTTTTGCGGGGGACGGTCTGAAAGAGTAGGGCGGCGACGCAGTAAATTTCTGAGGCGTCGCTTGTGGCTATGGGCAGGCTGCGACTGCGGGTGTACAAACGGAACTTTCCTCCCCCGAGAGGTTGGGCAAGTTTGATTTTGACCGTGATGGTTTTTGCCGTGAGTTCTCGTTTCCTGAGACGCCGAGCGACCCCCTGGGCTTGTTGTAAGAGAACAGTCTGAATCTTGTCATTATCCGATAGGTCTTTAGCAAAAGTTTCTTCTTCACCTATGGATTTTACTTCCCGCTGGGCATTCACTGGCCGGTCATCAATACCGTGTGAGAGCTCAAATAAGCGTTGTCCTTGTGTACCGAACCGAGTCATCAACGTTTGTTTTGGAAGTTGCGACAGGTTGCCTATGGTTTTAATACCAAGGTCTTGGAGGCTTTTAGCCGTGACCTTTCCTACCCCCCATATCTTTGTCACGGGAAGGGGATGCAGAAAATCGAGTAGATCGTGGCTTTGTACTTCAAACAAGCCATCCGGCTTGCGCATATCACTGGCAATTTTGGCTATAAATTTATTTGGACCAATCCCAGCCGAGCCGGTAAGGCGTATTTCTTGGCGAATTCTGGTTTTAATTTTCTGGGCGATCTCTCGCGCCGAGCCAAAGAGTTCATAACTATTTGTGACATCCAGAAAAGCTTCGTCAAGAGACAAGGGCTCAATAAGTGGAGTGAATGAACGCAGGATGCCAAAGACGTGGCGTGAGATTTCAAGATATCGCTCGCGACGGGGCGGAACGATAATCGCGTGCGGACACAACACGCGTGCCTGCGCCATGGGCATGGCCGAATGCACCCCATATGGCCGTGCTTCGTAAGAAGCCGTTGCTACGACCCCACGCGCGCTATCCCAACCAACAATGAGCGGTTTACCTTGTAGGTGGGGAGTGTCTAACTGCTCGATTGCCGCGTAAAAGGCGTCCATATCGAAATGGATAATAGCTCGATGCATGCGCCCTTCCTTCTTCTGTATGTCCTCATTCAGGCTCGCTCGGAATCGCTTCGGCTTGCTGTGTTACTTGTTGTTCTTGCTTTAACTGCTTTTCCGATTTGACCCCGATGACTCCGGTATCGGTCACACGCCGGGCCACCATGATAAAGCCGGTGTGGGCAACCATACGATGTTCAGGCCGGATAGAAATGTCTTTGACGTGCCAAAAACGGAGCATATTCTCCATGACTTCCACACTCTCAAAAACGGGATCTGCGTGCAGGGCGTCAACCAGAGATTTCACCTGCAGTACGGTGGGACTATAGCAGACTAACACGCCTCCAGGACGCAGGACTGTACGTGCATGGGGCAGCACTTGCCACGGTTCGGGCAGGTCAATGAAAATGCGGTCAGCGCTCCGGACTGGTAAACCCCTGTATGCGTCCGTTTGGGCCAGCGTCCAATTCGGAGTTGGGCCGACGAAGCGCTTGACGTTGTTGCGTGCCATCTTGCAGTGGTCGGTGCGTATATCGACGGTGAGTAAGTGTCCGTCTGTGCCAATCGCTCGTAGCAGGGCCATGGTTAAGGCTCCTGGCCCTGATCCAATTTCTAGGACGTGTGCGCCAGGATAGACGTCACCCCAGAGCAGCATAGGCCCTATATCTTTGGGGTAGATGACCTGCGCTTGACGAGGAAGGTTGGGGATCAAACGGGCATAGGTTGGCCGAAGGATGCGAAAGAGATCGCTTTGGCCAATACGGACCAGACTGCCCTCCGGAAGCCCAATGAACTGCTCTGCCGGGATATTCCCCCCGCGCAGTGCAATTACACTGCCCGGGCGTAAGGTCCGTAAATATTCGCGCTCTTTATGGTCGATGAAGAGTACGCTTTCGCCTGCTTGGATAGTTGTTCGATCGGTCATGACTGCCTTGACTGCCTGTCGAAAAGGGTCGTATTGCGCAGGGTTTGTGGGTGGATGAGAAGCGGACGGTTAATGGGCCTTACTGAGAGGTGGCTGCTTCGAGCTGTTGGGCTTGGGCTTTGAAGGCGACTGCGCGTGTTCATGTTTGCGCTCAACTTCGCCCACTAGATTGCAGAAAGAACACACAGGAGCGTAAGATGGCATTCCGCATTTTTCACATTCACGTGGTGGGCGTTCTCCAGGCATAACAAATAATGACTGGGCCGAACGCATGAATTTTTGGACAAAATTCCGTTTGCTGCCGGGCATCTTAGCATCTATCCGGTTCAGTATATCCTTGTAGAAAAGCTGCGTGGCGCCTGCGCTATTGGGACATTCCTCAATAATATAATCAATGCCACGAAAGAATGCGTAGGCGGCCGTTTCCAACTCACTCAAACGATACAGCGGCCGGACTTTTCGGACAAACTTGGAATGGCTGGGTTCAAGAACTGCTTGCTGTCGCGCCAGATATTCCGTCTGCCAATACAGGACATTGCCCAGCAGCCGTGCGGCCTCGTCGTCAAGATTATGCCCTGTGGCAAGAACCTGAAACCCGCCGTCATGGGCAGCTTGATCAAAAAAATGTCGCTTCATCGTGCCGCAGGCGGCGCATGGCATACGTCGGGTGAACTGGGCGGCAAGCGGGACCGGGACTGCTTCCTGCTCTAGTTGGACGATACGCAAGTTGACCCGTCTCTTCTTGGCGAATGCTTCCGCTTTTTGCTGAGATTGGGATGAATACGTACCAATCCCGAGCGCCAAGTAGAATCCCTCTGTCTGATAGCCTTGCTCGATAAGGACATCCCACAATGCCAGACTGTCTTTCCCGCCAGACACAGCGACTAATATGCGTTCGCCAAGAGCGAACATTTTGTCCTGACGAATAGTGCGTTCGACCTGGCGCTGGAAATAGATGAGGAAACAGGCCCGACAAAATGCGGCATTATGAGACCGAAGAGCAAGTTCGGCTCGTTCCCGGCAGCGGGTGCACTTCATACTCCTCCCGAGATGACAGAACGGATCTCGATTTCATCATCCGCCTGCACGCGCTCTTCTTCGGTCAACAGACTACTCCCACGAATAACCATGACTGATTCAGGCAAGAGGTCCAGCTTCTTGAGCAAAACACTTACGATCATACTCCGAGGGAACGTAACCATCTGATTTTGCGGGAGAAGTTTGATCTGCATGACGCTGACGGTACCACGCGCAACGTAGACCGACAAGAACCCTGAACCCTTGACAGTCGGTTGAGCTATCCCCTATCCTACCTAGAGCTGCGGGCGGTTGCTTGTAGCTTTTGTAGAAACTGAGTATTCCGGAGGATACGACATGGCAGAAAAGGCAAAAACTGCGCAAAAGGGTAAAGCCGGTGGAGTGATGAGGCGCGAGTGTCCGACTTGTGGCGGTGAGAGTCGGGTGGTCCAATTCGCTGGATTTGGCAAAAAAGGGTTCTACTGGGTGTGTGAGAAAAATGCCGAGCATGCGGTGAAAACACGTTAATTCGGGAGTTTATGAATGCCGCGGGCCAAAAAGACAAGTAAAAGGAAAAAAGGGTTTGGGTTGTTTGACGAAGATGAAAGTGGGGAGGGTGGAAGTGAAGAAGAGCTCCCAAAAGACGAAGTCGGCCGATTAAAGATTAAACGGCGGTATGAAGAGCTGCTCGGGATCCGCACGATGAAACTGCGTGGCCGGGTACTCAATCGCGAGCGAATCAACAAAACGATTGAGGGTATTTATTTCATCTGTGGTGAATGCACTAAGGTGTGCCACAGCTTAGACGAGGGGATTGTGGAAGATCCCGACAATATCGAGAACATGTGTTCTGAGGGGCACCGGCAGCAGTGTGAACATGGAA
>CAZXFE010000211.1:0-7279 GCA_964639795.1 uncultured Enterobacteriaceae bacterium
AACCGAACATGAGCAGATCGGCCACGACTAAGCCCCCCCCCCCCCCAACGGTAAAGGCGCCTATCATTGCTGGGCTGGTCTGTTTACTCATGTCTTCTGCGATCCTCGGGTGAGAAATCTGTGTAACACTGGATTGTCACCCGTATCCCGTAACGTTTTCGGATCACCGACGGCCACCATGGTCTTAGTCTCTGGGTCAAGAAAGACCGCATTCTTTCCAATCGCAAAGATACTGGCGAGTTCATGCGTCACAATGACCACGGTTGACCCCAGACTCTCCCGGAGTTCGAGGATTAACGCATCCAGCGGTTGCGAGCTAATCGGATCGAGACCGACCGAGGGTTCATCAAAGAAAAGAAGAGGATCTCGGGACCCAGCGCCATGACCCGGGCGAGGCCCGCCCGCTTCTGCATCCCCCCGCTAATCTCTGACGAGTAATACTCTTCAAAAGCGGCCAGACCGACTAGGGGAAGTTTTGGCGAGGCAACTTCTTGGATTTGGCTCGGCGAGAGGTCGGTATATTCGCCCAGAGGATCGACGCTCTCTGTAGTATCGCTGCGCCGAATTAACCGAGCAGCTTGTGTATCAGCACTTTATCGTCATTATGCAAAACACGCTCGATATCAGTGAACCCATCGCAAGGGCGCCCTTTCGGCGCAACTATAATGCATCTGTCCTGATCCGAGTCTCCAACAGTCCGGATAATCCCATCGCTCACAGCGCCAAAGAGGTTATGCGTAGACTCGAAATGCAATACCTACAAAATTTTGGTGTGCAACCAGTCCTCGAATAGGATCATCCTCAGCGGAAATGGGCAGGAATTTCTTACTTCCCGGTCTCACCAGCCTGCACCCCTTCTTCGTATCCGTTTTGCCAGGCATCCTGGTAGCGTTTTCTTCTGCCTTCACGAACCCCAGCGTCATATCCCGAACTATAGCCATATTGATACGGATCACCTGGCGGCAATGCATACGCAGGAGCCGGCTGAGGGGCGGAACGTGAGAGCGCACTACCAAGTAAAGCACCGGTTACAACTCCTAACGTCCCCGCAAATATGGGAATTCCATACTTATATGCATGACCATGGTGGTAACCATGGTGTCCGCCCCACGCCCAGCTCGAACTAGGCAAGAAAAACACACTGACGACGACAGCAGCTGTGATAATGCGTTTGTACATACGACACTCTTTTGCACCCCAATTCCCACGTTTAGATACACAAACGTTTGAGCCGTTATTTAGTTCTAAAAAACTACATGCAGGGCAGTAACAACAGAAAACTATGGAGAAACAACAACTTGCGATGACTGGGGACACTCTACGGAACACCGCGACGCCGTGAAACCATCTCCACTACGAAGCATGAATGATATATTCAAGTAACAATCGAATCAGAACTATGATACGGTGGCATTTCACAAGGTTAGGCGGAGAGACGAGGGTCAGCAGAAGCATCAGAGTATGAGTTATTTCAAGCCCATTACCCCAGACCGATTTGATGCCGTTCTCTTTGATCTCGATGGTGTACTGACGGCAACAGCGAAAATTCATGCGGCGTGCTGGAAGCAAATGTTCGATACCTTCCTAAGGCGCCGTGCCGAATCTCAGAACCTCCCATTCAGGCCTTTTAACATTCAGGCCGATTATAATCTCTACGTTGACGGGAAATCACTCTATGATGGGGTGCGCAGCTTCCTAGAATCGCGCCGTATATACCTGCAGGAAGGCAGCCCAGCCTCCCTGGCGGACTGGGAGACCATCTGTGGACTAGGCAATCGCAAGAATGCCGTAGTCAACCAAGTCATTGCCGCCGATGGCGTCGAGGCTTTCCCCGGTACGGTCGCCCTGGCCCGGTATGTCCGACAAATCGGAATGAAAACCGCGGTCGTCACGCCGAGCACTAATTGCGAGTTGGTTTTACAATCCGCGGGGATTATTGGGCTGCTTGACGTCCGCGTTGATGGAAACGTCGCTGCTCAGGAACATCTCGCAGGTAAGCCGGCGCCTGACTTATTCCTTGCCGCAGCCCAAAAACTCGACGTTCACCCATCACGCGCGGTCGTTATTGAAGATGCCATATCAGGCGTCCAGTCAGGTCGCGCCGGCAACTTCGGTTTAGTTATCGGGGTGGATCGCCGAGGCCACGGAGATTTGCTCAAGGAAAACGGCGCCGACATTGTCATTACTGACGTGGGCGAACTGCTCGCTCCTGAGGAGCACACGTCAGGCCTTCATTCTTGAGCTGACAGATTTTCTGAGCAGCCCCATACACATCGCGTGGGGTCAGTATCCATCCATCGCCATCACGTTCCAGGGTTACATACCCAAACTCAGCTAGTCCTTCCGCGCGAGTAACCTGTCGGTCTGCTATTCCCATTCCCACCACAGGCATACTGAGGGGAGGATCGAGCAAGGCTCCACCATTTCCAACAACAAACTGGAGCGGCTTACCCTGGGCAAACTGCAAAAACTGGACCTTGTGGAGATGGCCTGAAAGAATCAATTCAATTGTCTGCGCAAAAGACTGCTGGGCAGCAGCCTGGAGTGTTGGATTGGTCCGAAAAAGCTTATCGACTCCATCCTCTTGTCCCAAGGAGCCGAACGCCCACACCGGTTTATGCGAGAGCAGCCAGGCAGGCCTTTTACTTTGCCCCGCCAACGTAGAAAACTGGCGAGCAAAGGAGGTCACACTATCTGGGTGAGGAATGCTATCGTGAGCGTTCGTAGTATCGAGCACGAAGAGGTCCTGTTCTCCGAATGGTACTACGTAGGGTTGAGTCGCGTCCGTACATTGCTCACGGAGCGGTCGCGGATCGAGCAAGCGAAACCAAGCCGCTCCAGTCCGACCACAGGCTTCATGATTACCCCGCACAAATATCCAGGGCGCGACTTGTAACAAGGGCCTTGCTGGAGAGAAAAAGTCGGCTTGAGCCACCGCCCAGTTATCGCCCCACGGACTTCCGGCACAGGAGACATTCCCAATCGGGCATGGCGAGTCGCGATAAAAGTAGTCCCCTAGGTGAATGACCAGGTTCGGCCGCCAAGCGGCAGCGCTTCGGGCAATCCGTGCAAACGGCCATGCGTCTAGATCATTGCAGGCTTGGGCAAGTCTGTTTTGGACTCGACAGCCCGTGTCACCAAGAATAACGATCTTCTCGGGTTGGGATTTTGGCAGGGAGAGCAGTACCCCCTCAACTGTTACAAGAGTCGTCTGGCTTGGTAATAGGGCTTCACAGATCAAAATCGGGAATGACGACGATGATTGACGAGAGCGTATCTGCAATGGGTAGGGCTGTGTCTCAACACGCAGATCGGGGCAAACGTCTTGCGTCGTTACCGCCCGAATGACCGATTGCCCTCCGGGTCCCAGGGCGATCCAGGCAAACGGACGATCGCGCGCTTCGCTGTTCGTCAGAAAAGATGGAGAGCAAAGTGTAAGAAGAAGGAGAGGGCCAATGAGCAAACCAGATAAAAATCCCCGCGTCCTTTGGGGGTGAGTGGAAATCCGGATACTTTTGGGATTTAATGCGCGACCCATTTATTCCCGCGATGCAGGCGTAATTGTCAATTCGACCCGCTGACCATTCCTTAACACGGCTATGCCAACTGGCTCACCAATTTTCAAACTATCGACGACATAGGTGTAATCATAAATATTTTCCACCGTCTTGCCCACCAACGTCACAACAATATCGCCGCCTTGGACCCCAGCTAGATCCGCGGGTCCTCCTTTTGCCACACCAGAGAGTTGCACGCCAATGGTATTCCCTTGGGCATAGTCCGGAATCGTTCCCAGGTAGGCCCGCAGCCGGATCCGGCCAGCACGCAGGTGCAGCTTTTCCATCTCTACATAGTCGGGCACTTCTTCGCGGTTTGCTACTGATCGGATCAACCCCGCCATCAGCCGCGTAATTTTTGTAAGACCAGGATAGTTGAGCTTCTCCACCGTATCGCGTGGGGAGTGATACTCCGCATGCCCACCGGTAAACGCATTTAAAATAGGGACTCCCTTGAGATAAAACGCCGTCGCATCAGTCGGAAGATAGCTGTCGTTGTCCAAGGTCAGCGGGAGGCCAATAGACGCATTGTGGCGCTCAATTGCGCTCGGCCAAATCGAGCTTGAGCCTACTCCCTGGAGAACCAGTGCCTTATCAAATCGGCCAACCATGTCCAAGTTGAGATAGGCCACAACACCAGGCGAGAGCCGCTCAGGCTCTTTTCCGGTTTGGCCAAAGGTATTGGTGAAATGACTCGATCCCAGCAAACCCATTTCTTCCCCAGACCAGAGGGCAAACAGGACGTCTCGCGAGAGGCCTCGTTTGAGGCTGCGGCTTCCTTTGAAGGCGCTCCCTTCTTTAAAGGCGCCCTCCCCTTTCGTCTGCTGCAGCGCAAAAGATTTAGCGATCCCAAGTACGGCAGCCACCCCCGACGCATTATCATCCGCGCCGTAATGGATCTGACCTTTTTCCTCTTCACGCGCCAACGATCCATTCCCTGCGCCGTTGCCCAGATGATCGATGTGCGCGCCAACAACGACCATGCCAGGCGCCGGTGTATCTGAGCTAGCAGACAAACGCGCAAGCACATTTCGCCCATTTCGTTTCTCTTGCTGAATATCAATAGCGGCTCCAATTCCCAGGCTTGTTATGGGGAATCCGGCCATCGGCTGACCTGT
This sequence comes from uncultured Enterobacteriaceae bacterium, assembly GCA_964639795.1. Taxonomy (GTDB): domain Bacteria; phylum Desulfobacterota; class Binatia; order Bin18; family Bin18; genus Bin18. The sequence goes on from CAZXFE010000211.1 coordinate 4,676, forward strand.
ATCAAGTGCAGTTTGCAGATCTTTGAGCGACTTTCCAGCCTGACCGAGCCACTCCTGTGCAAGTACATCTGTAATGGATAGTGCGGCAATGCTCGTTCCTGCAAGGGATGCGTCGAAGGACAGTTTGACCAATTGGTCTTTGACTTTAGTATTCGGACCGCTAACAATAACAAGGCCGCGCGCGCCACGGTCTCGGGCGACCATGGCTTTATAGCGTAAGCTGGCATAGCGATAGAGGTGCTGGCGGTGTTTGGCGTCTATGCCTTCGGGTAGAAAGCGGAATACAAGCACCCACTTATCCGTCACATCCAGATGAACAAAGGAATCGTACTCCTCGTATGCGTCCGTTGCTGGAGCGACAACGCCGTAACCAGCAAAGACCACTTCTGCAAGATCAAACGCACCAATCTTGGAGAACGTAAGTGGTCGCCAGTCTGTTCCAACCTGATAGCCAGCTTGTCCCTCTTGCTTCGAAGCGGTCTGTCGTATCAGGACATTCTTTGGGCCCAGGGATACTCCAGCCGTGAACTCAAAAGACTGAAAAAACGTGCCGTTATCTCCGGCTGGTTCGAGGCCGTTTCTTTCAAGAATAGCGGCGGTGTACTCGGTTGCGAGCCTTTCTCCTTCTGTGCCCGTCAATCGGCCTGCCATTTTCTCTGAGGCTAGGTCGGCGACAGTACGACGCAGTTCACAAGTCCGAATCGCTGACGTAGATTCAGCAACAGCCTGATCCGAAGCTCGGGCCTCAAGTCCAAGCAAACAACGCGCTTCGGCATCGTTCCAGTCGGCAAAGAAAATCTGGGCTTTTTTGTCTGCCGCCCGACTACTGGTCCACGCCAGCCGTTTTCCGTCCGGAGCAAAGACAGGTAGCCCGTCAAAGCCCTTTGTATGAGTGACACGAACAGGGGCAGCGCGGCCCTGTGTATCCACAATGTATAACTCAAAATTATTAAAACCATGCAGATTCGTCGCAAAGATCAGATAGTCGCCGGATGGATGAAAATAGGGAGCCCACGACATCGCATCCAGACGAGTGATCTGTTTTTTGTCCGTCCCGTCGATACGCATCGTCCAGACCTCTGCCCGTGTACCATCGGGTGAGAAGCGTCGCCACACAATGCGTTTTCCATCCGGACTGAAAAAAGGCCCGCCATCATACCCTAGGGCTGCCGTCAACCGGCGTAGCCCTAAGCCCTCGGCCGGCATGACCCGCATGAGATAGATATCCATCTGAGACGATGGGTCCTGGGCAAAACGCTTCTGATCTTCATCCGACAGGGTTTCCGTATAAGCATGCCGATTTGAGGTAAAGACTATGAACTGTCCGTTCGGCGACCAAGACCCTTCGGCATCATAGCCTTTCGTTCCAGTCAGGTTATGCAGATTCTGTCCGTTAACATCTGCTTCAAACAGATCGTAGTGTTCGTCAAAGTCCCATTCATAGCTGCGCTTCTTTCCTGAGGCACGTCGTTCGATCTCGGTTTGCTGCTTTTTCTGCGCGTCCGGGTCTTCGTGCGTTGAAGCGAAGAGGATTTTATGTTGAAGAGGATGGAACCAGGCACACGTTGTCTTACCTGTTCCAGGCGAGATTCTGTGGGTTTCACCATCCGGCAAGTTCATACGGTAGATCTGGAAAAAAGGATTGTCGGCTGTGCGTTCACTCTGAAAAATAAGCTGAGATCCATCAGGGCTGAAATATCCCTCCCCTGCCCGTCTTCCAGCAAACGTGACCTGGCGAATGGCAGTCAGCAAGAAGGCTTCTTTCCAAGCATGAGGCTCATCCGCTTTCGCAGATGCAACTCCCTGGGAATGAGGACTTTGGATAGATTTCTCTTTGTTAGGAGACTGATCTGGGAACGCCCGCGATGAGGGTGGTGAGAGAACAGACAAAAATGCAAAAAGACCTAGTAATACACTGGATTTCCGACTCATATTTTTTGATGATACTGAGGATGACCGGCCAAGCCAAGGATACCCGAGCTTCTTGACCGCAGAAGCTGCTTGACGATAATAGACACAGATGTGGGGGTACCTCTTGTGGGTACCCGATACACGATCAAGAGGGAACCTATGGACAAACGCGTCGCAGTGTACTCCACACCGACTTGAGGCCCGTGCAAAGCGGCGAAAGAGTTTCTTTCGCAGGCAGGAATCGATTTCACAGCCTACGATATGACGACAGACACAGCCGCCCAAGAACGGCTCCATCAACTCCCAGGCAGGGCGCATCTACCGGTAATTATCGTCGATGAGGAAGTCATCGTTGGCTTCAATAAGGCCAGGCTCCGGGAACTGTTAGGGCTTCAGACCTCATAACTCCCTCAATCCTCATCGCTAGAAAGAAAGAAGTCTCAACATGCGTGACGCCGAAGAATATGAAGGCTTTTACATTGAACCGCGATCAAAACAGCTTGACACGGGTGAGTGGAAGCCAGTAGCACGGGTCTTTCGGTTAATAGATGGGATCGTCGATGAATTCTTTCCGCTCCGTGAAAGCGAACAGACATTTACCAGCGAAGAAGAAGCAGACGATTGTGCCCTCCAAGAGGGAAAGAATTGGGCTGATCGCAATTAGCGCTTTCGCTATCTCCGTCAAGTTCGACC
>CAZXFE010000212.1:0-7249 GCA_964639795.1 uncultured Enterobacteriaceae bacterium
CTTCCGCGCTCGTTTCCGCCGCAGTGCCATCTCACGGACCAAACGCCGTGGCCTGCTACGTAACGTCACCATTGCGCTAGGGAATAGTAAAAACCCCGCGGCCATTGGGCCACTGGAGATAGCTTTACACGACCCCGAACCATTGATTCGTGCTCATGCAGCTTGGGCGTTGGGACAGTTGGAGAATCACTCGGCCCTCAAACAGCATCTTGAGCGAGAAAAAGAATCGCAGGTGAGAAGCGAGATCCTTATCGCGCTGGGCGAGCAACCGGCTCCTCCCCTTGAGTCCTGAACTGCTATTCATTCACCCCACCTTCAATTTATCTCCGCTCGCTGTTCCCCCACTGGTCGCAATCTGATCCCGCATTTTCGATCCCTGCTCATAAAAACGCGTAGCCCAAATGCCACTGAATGGTTCGTCCTCGCCGGGCATACGCCAGGTCATGACCTTGGCAGACTCAAATCTCAGCCCGACGAGAGCACGGGGCTGATCGTGCGTTTCAGTCAGATAATAATCGCCTGATTCCTCATCTACATAACGCAGGGTAATACGACGGTAGATATCGCGCCACTCGTCGTCGTGACCGAGCGGATACAGGACCTCGGCCTTGCCTTCGACTAAAACCTTACGATAGACGCCCTCTTCTTCATCAATCGTAATGGCAATCCTCGGGTCCTTCTGGATATTGGCCCAAAAAGCAGAATACTTTCGTGGCGTGATAATGATCTTCCCATCCTCGTAGACAAACCACACCGGCACCACACTAGGACTCCCGTCTTCTTGGAGTGTTGCAATCCGGGCGATGTGACCCCGCTCTTGAAGAAAAGCATCACGTTCTTCGAGTGTCAGTTTCGGCATTGGGATCTCCTTTTCTCAGGATTCTTTCCGCAACAAAAGAATGCCTTTTCCTTTCTGCCGTCAAGTCTTGGTGTGTTATTCCGGCTATTTGACTAGCGCCATAGTTAACAGACAGAACATGCGTAGCCTGACGCTTTTACAGAAAGACCACTGAGTCACTAGAAGGAGGATCCAAAAATGAAAGCAGCAGTCTATTATGAACAAAACGCCCCGCAGAGAATCGAAGAGATCCAGATCGACAGGCCCAAACAGGGGGCGGTTTTAGTTGAAATAGAGTCAGGCGAAGTGTGTCACAGTGATCTGCTCGTTATAAATGGGAATCTCCCTATACATCCACCCCAGCGGTCTTGGGCCATGAGGGCGCCGGGGGTGGAGGAGATTAGTAACGATGTCACCTCCGTTCAGCCGGGTGATCATGTCATCCTTTCCTGGCGAACGTCCTGCAGACGCTGCGGCTATTATGTCACCGGCCGGCCCCAACTGTGTCAAACCGAAGGAATGGAGTTCATGACGCGTTTCCTGCTCGACGGCACCAGCTGCCTGCACAAAAACGGAACCGAGCTCAGACATTTTGCCGGCGTCTCATCTTTTGCGGAGTATGCGGTTGTTCCGGAATCCGGGATTGTGAAGATTCGTTCCGATGTCCCGGTCGAAGCGGCTGCACTTGTCGGTGGTGGGGTCATGACCGGAGTCGGAACAGCGATCAACACCGCCTAGGTTAAGCCCGAAGCGAGCGCCGTCGTTATTGGATGCGATGGCGTTGGGTTAAACACGGCCCAGAGTGCGGTTCAGGCGGGAGCAGAAAAAATCATTGCCGTTGTTCTCAATCCGAATAAATTAGAACTGGCAAAGCAGTTTGGGGCAACGCATTGTGTCAAAACAAAGGGTAGCGATCCCGTCAATCAAGTCCTCGCATTGACTGACGGCCTGGGAGCAGACTATGCCTTCGGGGTCATTGGTCGTGCGGATACGGCCGTTCAAGCGTAAAATTCTATTCGGCCCGGCGGGGACTGCGGTCGTCGTGGGCGTTGCCAAACCTGACGATATGCTGACCATCCCGGCTATTTCCTTATTTTAGGAAAAACCTTCAAAGACTCGCTGTACGGCTCGGATCGTTCCAGCCTGGATATGCCCAAGCTGCTCGATTTGTAGATGAACAAAAAACTGAAGCTGGATGAGCTCGTCTCGCGTCGGATCGCGCTCAAAGAGATCAACGATGCCTCTGAACGGATGGAAAAAGGTGAGGTGATGCGGAGTGTCATTATTTTTTAGCAGGTCGTCTATAGTTGCCCACGGAACCGTTCCCCCTTTCGGCTTTGCTCAGGACAGACTCACAGCGAACGGAGCGGGATGAGGGACTACGGGGCCGTTCGTACTGAACCCCGCCGAAGCATGAATGGCCAGAAATGTGCAATTTTAGAGCGAAAACCATGCGGCAAGAGATTCAGCCTATTTCTTCGAGTTTCCCTTTACCTTGAGACTTTTCTTTTTTCTCACCACAATCTTTCCGCCTCCTTGCGGTCGGGTAAACACGCCACGTTTCTGCATTAACCGGATCTGTGGCTCCAACACCTTTTCCTTGTACTCGGCGTGCTTCATGGGCTTGCGTTTGAGCCATAGATTCTTGGGATAAATAGGCTGCTGGTAAATAAGCGCCAACACTTCCGTACGCAAATCCTTCATCCAGTTCATAAGCGGAGAGCGGTCTCGGAAATCACGCAACGCTTCGATGTCAATCGCTCCACCGCAGTACGACGACCCCGCACCGTAATCGTGTCGAGCAATAATCCGGCCTTTATAGTCCACAATCATCGAGTGGCCACCGAAAGTATCCACCGGGAGCTTGGAGTCAGGCAGGAGATAATACGTGCCCAGATTTGGTGCCACCATGTAACACGTATTATCAAGCGCACGGGCACGGTTTTGGACTTCCCAGGCCCCATTGCCCACATGTGGCTCAGGGAAAGCAGGCCGGCAGATTACCTCTGCCCCGTTCATAGCCAGACCACGGATCAGTTCAGGATAGGACCCTTCGTTCGCCATACAAAGACCGATCTTTCCAATGTCGGTATCCGCTACGGGGAAAAAGGCGTCCAGAGATTTTCCATGAATTCGGACCCAACGATCCCATACGTCATGTGGGCACACCGAATGTTCAACCGGAAACAGGGGTGAATTCTTCCGATGGCGGAGGATCACCCGACCCTGGGGAGAAATGAGAAAGACACTATTAAAAAACATACCGGGGAACTCTGTTTCACGCGCCTTCGCGGTTGCCACCACATAGGCGTCAAACTCCCTGGCCAGCTTGCCCAGCATCTGCGTCTCAGGACCAGGGATGTCGATAGCGATCTCCTCAGCGTATTTTTCGTGGTCCCAGTCAAACACCTCATCCGTAAAGCCTTGCAGTCCGCCTTCGGGTATAACAATCAGACGTACTGGCAAATCCAAGCTGGACAGCCAACACGCCGCTGCACATATCTCGTGCAGATGCTCAAGATTCTCGGCAATCTGTTCTCGCTTCAGCACGCCTCGTACTGTTGATGAGATCCCAACCGCCACATATGGCTGCACTGCCTTGGGCATGCCCTTACCTCCTGCTTTGTCTGAAGATATAATCGCGGACGATACCATGGCTTGTAGGCAGGTGAAAGGAGAAATGCCGTCTCCTTTTGAATCGTCAGAAAAACTTCCCGCTTGTGTTCTGTTCTTGTGAGAGAAAGATGTCATTTAGAGAAGACCGTCATGGAGCACATCACGATCGAATCACCTACTCAACCCATTCAATCTGCACCACACCAGCGGCTGCCCGTGGTGGCTTTGGTTGGACGACCAAACGTCGGCAAGTCCACCCTGTTTAACCGTTTCAGCCACAGACGCAAAGCAGTCGTTGATAACACTCCAGGTGTGACTCGAGACCGGAACTTTGCCCAAGTCAAATGGGACAATACCCCATTCTTACTTATGGATACCGGTGGTATCGATCTGAGCGAAAATGAAGGCATAGTAGGCCAGGTCCAAGCACAAACCCGTTTGGCTATCAACGAAGCCGATCTCGTCATTTTCTTATTTGATGGCAAGGAAGGTCTTAATCCGGAAGATACACAGGCCGTCGATATCCTCCGACGGAGCAAAAAGCCCGTTTTTTTTGTGGTGAACAAGGTTGACGGGGACCGCCAAGAACTCGCCGCGAGTGAATTCTATAGACTGGGCTTAGAATCCTTCTTTCCCATCTCAGCCGCACATGGCCGCGGCATCTCGGATCTACTGGATACAGTAGTAGAGACCTTCGCTCACATAGACGAGCAAGCGCCTAGCCCGGATTCAACGCATGCGACAACGGCGCGAACGGAGAGACCCGATATCCGACTTGCCATCGTGGGCCGTCCCAACGTCGGCAAGTCCTCATTGCTGAACCGCCTGGTTGGGGCCGAACGCTCTATTGTTGATGCCACACCAGGCACCACGCGTGATGCCATAGATAGTCGTCTTGAGTGGCAAGACAAGAATATTCTTCTAGTGGATACGGCTGGCGTACGCAGGCGTACACACATTCACGAGCACATCGAACAAGCCAGTTCATTCATCGCGCTCAAGGCTCTGGAACGCGCAGAGATCGGGCTGCTGGTGTTCGACGCCGGCGAAGGTATGACGGATCAGGACGCACGTCTTATTCGTTATGCCTGGGAACGCGGACGCGGCATGGTCATCGTGGTCAACAAATGGGACCTAATTCCGTCCGACAAGAAAAACCAAGCGCGCTTTACCGATGCCCTGCATGAAGAATTTCCATTCACCCAGCCCATGCCCATTATATTTCTATCGGCACTCACGGGCTCACGAGTAAAGAATTTGCTGCCAACCGTCCAACGCGTCGCACAAGCCCGTCGTATCGAGATTCCCACACCCTTGCTGAACCGCGTATTTCAAGAATGGACGTCGCGCCACCCCGCCCCAATATACAAACGCAAGCCAATACGCTTTTATTACACCGCCCAGGTAGAGACGAGGCCGCCCAAAATTGCCATCTACACGAGCTCTCCAGATGGTGTTCCCGCACATTACGCGCGCTATTTAGAAAATCAACTACGCGAAGAATTTGATCTTGTCGGCACCCCGGTCCGTCTCGACTTCCGCGCCCGCCGTCCAACTAGGTACGGTAAGAAGAGAAAAAAGTAGCCGAACGGACAGTGAAGTCCACCTCGCTGTCTATCCAGAAGCTAGTAGACCCCCGTCGGCAACTTGGTGTGATCCCAGCTTGACGTTTTGACTGGCGTTATCTTGAGGACCGCGCGCTTTTTGGCCCGTTCTTTCAGGACAGCGTCTTCCTCTAGACTCACGGTCGTCCCCTGGAAATCCCGAACCTCCTTCATAATCTGGCACACGTCCTCTGAATTCTCTATGACTTCACAATCCCCCCGAATCAAGACGCCTTTGAGGTCGCTATAGCCTCGTCCGGACTCGACCATGACAGCTACTTTTTTATTTCTTTTGGCATTCAGCACCTTCTGCGCCTTCTTAAAAGATGACATATAGATAATGCTGTCCTTGACCATGTATGACATAGCGACCACATGCGGATAGCCATCCTTACCCACGGTACAGAGCGCCATGTTTCGTGCTTCATCGAGATAGGCTGTCAGCTCCTCAAACGTCATGCCAATTTGATTACGTCGATTCATTATTTTCTCCCCGGTCGTTTACTGAGCAAACCAGCCGCCGTCGATCACCAGCTCAATACCTGTAGTATAGGACGCTTCATCAGAACACAGATAGAGCGAGCCAAAGGCAATTTCCTCAGGGCGACCAAGACGGCCCATGGGCGTAGCCTCTTGGATTTGCGTATTTTGTTCGGGCGTGAGTCCAGCTAATATAGGCGTATCGATCTGGCCAGGATGGATAGAGTTCACTCGAATGCCTTGCCGGACATACTCCAGCGCTGCAGCTTTAGTCATAATGCGTACCGCCCCCTTCGTGGCATGGTAGGAAATCGAACCGGGACTCCCAACCAGACCATACAGTGATGAAATATTCACAATGGCGCCATTACCTGTATCACGCAAAGCCGGCACGACCGTTTTCATCCCGAGCCAGACACCAGTCTGATTAATCGCGACCATCTGGTTCCATTTCTCCGGCGTTTCTTCCTCAACCCCAGCCGGCCAATACACACCGGCATTATTGATGAGCGTGGTTAGCTTGCCGAAGTGTGAGAGCGCCGCATTGACTACATTTTGCCAGTCATCGGCACGGGTTACATCCAGACGCACGAAGACGGCTACGCCGCCATCGTTGTTGACACTGTCAGCAACTTCACCCCCCTTGTCTTCTTGCACATCCGCTACCATGACCTTAGCTCCTTCAGCAGCGAATACGCGCACGTGGGCGGCTCCAATTCCGCTTGCCCCTCCTGATACAACTGCGACTTTTCCGTCTAATCGTCCGGCCATATATTCCTCCTTGCCGAAATTCATCCGACTTCTTCAGCAGATCGGCCCGCACCTTAGCTGAGGCGATTTCTGCATGCAAGGAATCCAGCAGGAATTGGCAGGGGGGAAGCCAAGTGGTAGTGATAGTGCGCATACAGGAGGATGTCTACATGGATTTTCAGCTAACAGATGAACAACAAGAAATCTGCAAACAGGTCCGCGCTTTGTGCTCGCGCTTCCCGGACGAATACTGGCGCGAACGGGATGAGAGCGGGGAGTTCCCGTGGGACTTCTACCAGGCTTTTGCTGACGGTGGCTGGTTGGGAATTACCATTCCGAAAGAATACGGCGGTGCCGGGCTCGGCATTACGGAAGCTGCGCTGGTGATGCAAACGGTTGCCGAATCGGGCGGTGGCACCCAAGCCTGCTCTTCCATCCATTTAGGTATCTTTGGTCTGGAGCCGCTGATTAAATATGGCACCCAAGCGGCCAAAGACAAATATCTTACCCCCATACTCAGTGGAGAGATTCATGTTTCGTTTGCGGTGACCGAGCCTGACGCGGGCACAAATACGACCCAGATCAGCACGTTCGCGACCAAGAGTGGCGATGGCTATATCATCAACGGCCGCAAAGTCTTTATCACCAAGGCCCAAGAGTCCAAGAAAATGCTACTGCTAACCCGAACCACGCCGTATGACGAGGTTGACAAAAAGACCAGGGGCATCAGCCTCTTCTTTGCGGACATTGACCCAAAAGCCGTGGAGGTGACCGAACTCCACAAACTGGGACGGAAAGCCGTTGATACAAACATGTTGTTTATCGATAACCTGTACGTGCCAAAAGAAGATCTTATTGGCGAGGAGGGCCGGGGCTTCTACTATCTGCTCGATGGTATTAATCCGGAACGTATTCTGATTGCTGCTGAGTGTGTCGGCATGGGTAAGCGAGCGGTTGAGAA
>CAZXFE010000213.1:0-7230 GCA_964639795.1 uncultured Enterobacteriaceae bacterium
GCTTGCTGATGAAGTTGAACCCCTCGTGATTGAAAATTTGTCTGGCTAACAGGCTGCCAGATTGAAAAATGGCAGATTTTTTCAAATCGGCTTGAGTTGGTCTTACCGCAGAGAAAGGCTTTCACGCACGGAGGTGGTGCGACGCTACGTATCAGCAAGGCGCCACTTGAGAAAGTCGAGCGTAAGCGGAAAAAAGTCATGCAGCGGAGTGACGAAGCCCTGGGCGGATCAGAGTGGATACAGGTCTCCGCCCATACTCCGAACCTCTACAAGCCGTTTGTCCAGTTTTACTATTCGCCCATTATGACGGATACTGACGGGATCAGTGTGAAGCTGACTTGAGCTAGTCCGGCATCAAGTCGCCCAAATCAATGAAAGTCAGCTTTGAATGGCCGCAGTGTATGCCTCGGCGAGGCAACAAGGTCTGACCGACGACATGATCCAGGCTCTTCCGCATTTTCAAGACAGTGATTTGTTTACTCCGAGTGAAAGAGCCGCGCTGCGATTTGCCGATGTACGGGCCCGTCACCATAAGCAAATTTCCCAAGATTCATTTGACGAACTGCGCAAGTATTCCAGCGAGCCGGAAATGATGGCACTGGGTTCGCGCGCGGCCATCTTCATTGGCTGTGGGAGTCTGGTATACGCGATCGGGATGGACGGTGTAGGGAAAGCATGTCGCTTGTACTTTGCGCATAAAGAAATGGAAGATATGCGAGCACGCGGAACAGCCTGGCTGCTGATTCTCTACCTTCTCAACGGATTTTCCAACGGCATTATCCACTCCGCATGTCCCCACCAAGGATACGCAACCTGGGTGAGATCAATTGCTGGATCAATAAGACACTGTGCTTCGCGTCCGTTCAGCGCGGCGCTAATTCGCGCATGGATCTCGACATCACCGTAACCATCTGCCTGTAGTCGTTGCCCCAGATAGTGGGCAAACTGGACAATCATATGCGGGCGGGACAGCATCTGAGTCAGTTGCACACGGGTAAGATACTGGCGAGGGTTCAGATCCCACTCCTTGCCAGTTGCCGGATCAGTCACCACGAAAAAGCCCTCTACCTCCTTTTGTCGTAACATCATATGCCAGGCAAAATTGTGTCCTTCCTCAGTCCAATGGACATTGCCCGGAATCACAAAATGGCGAAAGGGTAAGAGGAGTTGAATAACAACCCAGATTCCTAAAAAGGCGAGCAGCCCTCGCTGAAGACCGGTTAAGTGCAGCGAGAGTAACGGCTGTATGTTTGGCTTTGATGCTTGCCGAACCGGCCCATCCAGATGATACGCCAGCACGCCTACCCCCAGCGCGCCAAGACCCGCCCGCACCCAGGAGAACTGCCAGGTAATCGCTCCACTCAGGAGACCAAGTAGCCCGCCGAAAGTCAGGCGCTGAACCCGGCGAGAAAAGCCCTGTTGGACATCGTGCAAAAGTCGCCGTGGCCAGTCTGGTTCAAAGAATATGAGCGTTGCGCCAATCATCATCCAGGTAAAAATCCCAACCCCAAACAGGCGTGCGTTCATAAAGTGAAAAAATAAAGCCACGCCGTAACAAAAAACGCGCGTGCGACGATTAAGCAGAAAAAAGATCGCGGTCAGATCAAAGATCAACGATCCATATGTCATGCCCCAGACGGTACTCTCATAGTTGAACAGCGGACCGATAATGGGAATAGTCGCCCGGTCGGCGAGCCATAGGCGCAGTGGTTCGCCCTGCAGCCAGTCAGCATTAATCTTCGCTAAGCCGCCAAAGAAATAGGGGACGCCAATTTGAAAACGCACGAGCCACAGTGCCCAGGCTGGCACAGTGTCGCTACGCTTTTCCGATTTGCGCAACACATCAAATGAAAAAAGCCGGTTGGCCGGGATAAAGATCATCAGAAAAGATAGCAGGCACACCAGGTAGAGGTGATTTATATACAGCGCCTTCTCTAACAGGAACAAATACGTCCACAGAAAAAAAAAGAGCGTCGCGCTCAACCGGTAGAATAATCCACATAACGCACAAGCTGCGACCAGTCCCATGGCACAGATGTGGATGCTCGTCCACTCAGCCGGCCAGGGATGAATAAAATCAAACGGCCAGTAGGTAAAGTAAAACTCTTTGTCAGAATAGTAGAGGCCGACCCAATTCAGCTTAGTCAGCGAGTAGGACTCCCAGACCATGACGGCGTAGAAAACGATGCGAAAGTAAACGAGGCTAGCAGCATCTACGGGAGTGAAGAGTGCCGTTACAATCCGTTGGTCGAGGGACTGTTGGTTGGAGCGCGAGTTGCTTTGCATGAGGTTGGATCGTCCTTCGACGGGCTCAGAACGAGTGGGAGCAGAACAGGGCGGATCTAGGTGCGGAACGCCGTTTCCTATTTCAAGATGAATTCAACCACCGCCCCACCACTCCCGTATAAGGGTCCGTACGCGCGGACGTTCGCGCTCTTGAACTTGCCGCCTATAGCGCCTAACACCCAGGCGGCATGCTTAAAGCCCATGTCTGCTTTGCCTTGCGTGGCAAAACCTGGAAGTGCCGCATACAGCCCTTTGACATCTCCGCTCGTCATGAGATTGAGAATCTTTTTATTCCAGCGGTCGTATTTGGGCGCGACTATTTTATCTTTCGCAATATCAATGACGCCACGAAAGAATGCACCCGAAAAATTCCCTACCCCGACCACGGCTACACGCTTCCTCTGTTTACTCGCTTGGGCTGCAGCCACACGGCCGAGTTTCTGGGTCAGAGCGAAGTCGTGATACAGATTGTTTGAAGCCAGTACCATCGGGATCTCGCCGCCAGGATTGAGAAAATTGGCCGCTACAATAGTCCCTGTATCAATGGGAAAACTGTCATAATTGACGGCTTTCGACTTGACCCCGATTTTGCTCGTTGCCGTCACACACGCTTTTGCTAACGTTGCGTCTATCTTGAGGTCATACGGCAGCTCGCCGTATTCGTGCCAGTTTTCGTCCACGTGCAGCCCAGCCACGCGTGGACGCGTTTGCCACAGTTGGTCTAGGACCGCGATCCACTGGGTAGAATACAGCAAGATCACATGTGGTTTCGATGCCACAAGCGCCTCGCCTGCGGCCTGCATTCCTGCGGCGATCTTACCCCAGGGTTTGTTGTCACGTCTGACATACGGGAGCGGCGAGCCCGGCACCAAAAAGGCGGAAACTACAGCCATCGTATTGCCCTTCAATTATGCGGCTAGGCGGCTAGGCTCCGGGTCTTTGGTGGCGCTGGAGTGCCGGGCGCGTTTGGTCTTTTCGAGATTCCACTCCATAACGGCATTGCCGGTTCCAATTACCGTTCCGTAGCCGTGTAGCTCGGCGGGAATACTCGGATAGCCCATAGCCGCAAACATCCAGGTGAACGCCCCTGACTTGACCTCAGCGAACGCCTCATCGATGAACTGGGGCAGGAGACGGAAGACTTCTTTGGTTTTGCCTTGGCGCAAGAGCTCGATGATGCGCATATCCCACTGGTAGCCGGGCAGACTCTCGGGATGCTCCTGGGACATATCTTCCGGAATGGCCGGCTCTTCGTGGAAATGCCAGTGACACAACGTGTTTGACGCTAGGACGACGGCTCGCCGTCCGGTCTTTTCGATGGCTTTGCGCGTGGCTTTGCCGAGCGTGTCCATTTCTTCGAGGCCTTCTTGTGTTGACAAATAATAGGGAGAATTATTTGCTGACAGGCCGACAACGGGAATATCCCACTGTGGCCGAATCATATGCAGAGTCGTAATAGTGCCGTAATCTACCCGAAAGTTCGGGTTGCGCATCATCTTGGTGTACAGCCCCCGTTTGGCTCCTTCTGCGCAGCAGGCTTCGGCTAGTTCAACATCAACCTCTAACTCAAAGGTATAGCGAAAGATGTTAGGGAAAATCGGGTCCACCGACTTGCCGCTGAGATGCTGTACGCCAAGAAAGTGATGACCCTGCTGCGTAATCCAATGGGGAGAGTGGACAAGCAGGACATCCGGTTTCAGGTCCTCAATACTCCTGCGCGCACGCTCATACGCCCAGCGCAGTTGTTCCCAACCACATTGCGAATGAGGTTCGTTCTGGGGTGGGTTTTCGCCGTACACCAGGTGGGGTGGATGCGGAGCGAGAAAACCAGCAACAATTTCGCCTTTTTTCTTGGCCTGTGGCATAGCTGTACTCCTTCAGAAATTGCAGAAACTGCCTTCTATAGTTTGAGACATATGTTACGCAACTCAGTGTAGAATTCGAGCGAATGGACGCCGCCTTCACGCCCAATGCCAGATTGTTTTGCACCGCCAAAGGGCGTGCGCAAGTCGCGTAAAAACCAACAATTGACCCAAGTAATCCCCACATGTACCTTTCGTGCAACCCGGTTGGCGCGCGCCGCGTTTTGAGTCCAGATGGAGGTTGCTAAGCCATAGGGTGTATCATTAGCGAAATGAATGGCTTCGTCTTCAGTGTCAAACGGTCGCACGTGGCAACAAGGACCAAAGATTTCTTCCCGCACAACGGCAGAACTTTCCGCTAGCCCGGTCCAAATCGTTGGCTCGACCCACGCTCCGCCAATATAGGAAGTAGGCATATCAGGAATCCCGCCCCCGGTGACGATTGTTGCGCCGTCTTCTTTGGCCTTTTCGTAATACGAGAGTACTTTCAGGCGATGTTCCAGACTAATCAACGGTCCCATAGTGGTGGATTTTTCATGCGGATCGCCAAGCGTGAGCGATTCTGCTTGTGCTTTTAAAGCTGCAAGAAAATCATTAAAGATGGGCCGCTCAACATACACTCGTTCTGTACCAAGGCACACCTGGCCGGCATTAGCAAAACAGGCCCGGCCTATGCCTTCGATGGTCGCGTCAAGATCACAATCGGCAAAGATGATGGCCGGATTCTTGCCACCTAGTTCAAACGAGACGTCGCGGACGCCGACTGCCGCATTTTTCATAATGGCTACACCCGTGATTGTCTCGCCCGTAAAGGTAATCGCATCAACCCCAGGATGGCTGACGAGAAATTCTCCCGCCGAGTTGGGACCAAAGCCATGTACGACATTATAGACACCTTTTGGTACGCCTGCCTCGTTCATAACCTCACCAAGAAGTGTGGCAGTACTCGGCGTTTCTTCTGAAGGTTTTACCACAACTGCGTTGCCACATGCCAAGGCAGGCCCAACTTTCCAGGTCATAAGTAATAGCGGAAGGTTCCACGGGCACACAACTGCCACCACACCTTTCGGGGCGCGCAAGCTATAATTAATGGCACCTGTCCCATCTGGTGTTGCTGTGTCAAAATACTCACCTGAGACATTTTTGACAACATCGGCAAAGGTGCGGAAGTTGGCCGCACCACGCGGAATGTCAATATGGGAAGCCAGGCTGACCGGCTTGCCTGTGTCTGCGACCTCGGCTTCGAGGAATCGATCAAAGCGCCGCTCGATGCCTGCCGCAACGGCGTACAACATTGCTGTCCGCTCCGCGAGCGCGATGTTGCCCCAGGGTCCGCTAAGTGCGGCTTTGGCCGCTTGTACAGCTGTATTCACGTCGGCCTGGTTGGCCTCGCTTACTCGGCCGATCAACGAATTATCTACCGGTCGGCGGTTCTCGAAAGTTTCCCCGCTTGTCCCCTCAGTGTAGGCACCATTGATGAAATGCCGAGTTGTGTGCTCACTCATGTGTAAAACCTCCTGTCCGACTCTTGAGTAACCTCGTTAGAGCGCAGCCAGTCAGGACCGGATGTATACCACACAATAGACTGGATTAGTCATCTACCGAAAAAAGTTTCTTGCGGATTGTATATTTGACCGAACCTTGCAGTATATGGATCTTGGGCTCTTTCGGAGTATGCGGATCCTCTGCTGGCCGGGCCGGACTGGTGGGACGATTGAGATACGATCGGACGACTGAGCGGTGTATAGCCGGACTCACATACCTATCATGTTTGTGCATGACGTGTCCTTCAATCACACTGCATGATTCTGCTGTGATGAGTAAAGAAGAAGCTTGCTTGGGATTGCGGATATCTGTCGAAAATTACACGCATGGACAAAAATTTTATCCCTGATTAAAAAATTCGAAAAGTTAGCTTGCAGAACTAAGGCCGAATGGTATAGGTGCGCGGGCCAGAGTGTTGCGTGAGCTGAGGCTGTATCCATTCTATCCAATCACATAGCACTGGACGTGTCTGCCTGGGGTCAATGAGATCGTGGACGGCAAATCCTTCTGCACGCGTATAGGGTGAACGCTTGCCCGCAAGCTGCTCTTCGATCTCGCGCCGATAGGCTTCTGGATCTGGGGCAGCGGCGATCTCGCGCCTATAAGCGACGGCGACGCCGCCCTCAAGCGGCAGTGCCCCACTCTCTGCTGAGGGCCAAGCAAAGACCATCCCTGCAGGACCAAAATGGGCGGCTCCAGCAACGCCATACACCTTTCTGACGATCACTGAGACCCAAGGGACGGTGGACTGCATAATAGCAAAAAGGGTAGCTGTCCCGTAACGGATTGTTGCCGTCTGTTCGGCTTCTGGTCCAATCATAAATCCGGGTTCGTCAACGAGGCTCACAATCGGCAAGTGGAAGCTGTCACACAGGTCAACGTGCCGCTTCACTTTTTGTGCGCCATGGGCGGTCATGGCTCCCGCATACCACTGTGGATCGTTGGCCAGGATGCCGACAGACTGGCCATTCAGCCGAGCGAGTCCGGTAATTTGGGAAGGCCCATAGAGTGGAGCAATCTCGAAAAACGATCCTTGGTCGACAACACATTCAATGAGGCGGCGCATAGAGTAGGCACGCCGCCGGTTGCGCGGGATAATCTTTAGTAACTCTTCCTCTTGCCGCTTCGGATCGTCTTGGCAGGCGTGTATGGGGGCAGCCTCCCACACATTGGTGGGTAGATAGCTTAAGAACTGCTGAATCTGTGCAAACACGCCTGACTCATCATCCGCGATATTGTCCACCACTCCGCTCCGGAGATGAATATGCGGCCCCCCCAGCTCTTCCTTTGTAATTGGCTGTCCGAAGGCGCGCTCTACCAGCGCAGGGCCGCCTATCATGACCTGAGAGGAGTTTTTCGTCATAACCGAGAAGTGGGAGGCAACCAAACGTGCGGCTGGGAGACCGGCTACTGCCCCCACGGCAGCAGAGGCAACGGGCACCATAGACATCGCCTGCATAATCGACAGAAAGCGTGGCGGTGTGTTGACGGATTCGGTACTTCCTGTGGATTCACCTTTATTGTTTCCCCGTGGGAC
>CAZXFE010000214.1:0-7133 GCA_964639795.1 uncultured Enterobacteriaceae bacterium
GGAATGGGGAGCCTGAGGTATTGTACGAGACCAAACGTCGGTCGCTCAAGACCTGGCGTAAGGTAGATGGTTTTACGCAAAAGGATTATGCACTCCGTAACGCGACCTGGCATGTGAGCGACATTCTTACGGAACTCAAACAAGACGAAGATCGTCGGGAAGGCTTCTCTGACGAGTTCACGTTGTACCGGGATGTTGCTGAAGAAAAAATGGAGCTCGGCAGCCCGGAAGAAGCCGCGGCTGAGATAAAACGAGTCGGCAAAGGCTTTGGCGCAGACCTGATCGGCATTACCGACTATGACGAGCGTTGGATGTACGTCAATAAATTCAGCGATATGAGCAAGCAGGAGAAGCCGCAAGAAATTCCTGAAGGGCTGCCGAATGTCATCGTGATCGCACAGGCCATGGACTACGATCTGATTCGGACCGTTCCCTCAGCCCTCAGCGGCGCAGCGACCGGCTTGGGGTATTCACACGACGCACTCGTGGTGCTCTCGCTCGCTCAGTACATCCGCAACCTAGGTTATAACGCTATCGCCAGTATGAACGACTCGGCGTTAGCGATTCCGTATGCGATCAAAGCCGGCTTGGGCGAGTATGGTCGTTTGGGATTGCTAATGACCAAAGAATTTGGTCCACGTGTCCGACTCGGGAAGATCTTTACGAACTTGCCGCTTGCGCTTGATAAACCGATTCAGTTTGGCGTCAAAGAGTTTTGCAATATCTGTCAGCGGTGTTCGGATGGCTGTCCGGTTAACGCCATTCCTTCAAGTTCACCCTCAGATACAGTCTACAACCAGTCCAACATAAAAGGGGTAGTCAAATGGACGGTCGATGGCGAGAAGTGTTTTAACTATTGGGCTGCACAGAATAGCGATTGTTCAATCTGTATCCGAGTCTGTCCGTACAACAAAGACTTCTCAAGTTGGTATACGCGTGTGGGCCGCTGGCTGGCCGGAACCTGGCTCCGGCGGGCCATGCTGCAGCTCGATATCGGTCTAGGCTTTGGGGTCCGCATGCAGTCCAAACGCTGGTGGCAAGGAGAGCGGGAGACGTTGTTGGAGCGCTTACGGCAGGTGGTGGGATGGGTGAAATAAATTACCCTGGAAACGACACCTCAGGCACGGACTGCAAGGCCTTTGCTATTGCCTCGGTCGGAAACTCATACCGCTCCAACTTGCCGGCACGGTAGTCGGCATACGCGGTCATGTCGAAGTGGCCGTGCCCGCTCAGATTGAAAGCGATGACTTTCTTCTCACCACTCTCACGACATATGACGGCTTCATTAATAGCGGCACGGATGGCGTGATTGGATTCCGGCGCCGGTAAAATGCCTTCCACTTGGGCAAACGTGACCCCGGCTTCAAAGGTATCGACTTGGTCAATGGCCGTTGCTTCAATATATCCACCATTGACTAGGGCGCTCACATGTGGGGCCATGCCGTGATAGCGCAGCCCACCGGCATGAATGGTTGCCGGCATAAACGAATGACCCAGGGTATACATCTGACAGATGGGCGCGACACCACCGGCGTCGGCCCAATCCCAGGTGAACGAGCCTTTTGTCAGAGTTGGGCACGCCGCAGGTTCTACTGCCACGATCCGCGTATTCTTGTCGTGCTTCAGATTCTCCCGGATAAACGGAAATGCAAATCCCGCGAAATTTGATCCTCCCCCGGCGCAGCCGATCACAATGTCCGGATACTCGCCAGCCATTTCCAGCTGGCGTAAAGTCTCTTCCCCGATGATAGTTTGGTGCAGCAGAACGTGAGGCAGGAAAGAGCCCAGGCAGTATTTCTTCGTGCCACCGGATTTCTGGGCAGCCTCAATACCCTCTGAGACAGCCACGCCAAGTGAGCCGGGATGCTCTGGGTCTTCAGCCAGGAATCTGCGCCCGACCTCGGTCCGGTCCGACGGGCTGGCGTAGACCTCAGCCCCGTAGGTCTCGATAACATAGCGACGATACGGCTTCTGCTGGTACGAGATACGGACCATATACACTTCGCAGCCAAGACCAAACATATTGCAGGCCATAGCCAGCGCCGTCCCCCATTGGCCCGCACCCGTCTCGGTTGTTAGAGTCTTGATGCCTTCTTCTTTGGCGTAAAATGCTTGAGCGACAGCCGTATTGGGTTTGTGTGAGCCGACAGGACTCACGCCCTCGTATTTGTAATATATGTGCGCCGGAGTCTGGAGCGCTAGCTCTAGGCGCCGGGCGCGTAGAAAAGGTGTCGGCCGCCAGAGTTTGTAAATATCGCGCACCGGATCAGGAATCTCAATATAGCGCTCCTGACTCATATCCTGGTCGAGCAAGGCCGTCGGTGTAAAGGTGTTAAGGTATTTCGGCGTGACCGGCTGTTTTGTTTCCGGATGCAACGGCGGCAGCATCGGCACCGGCATATCGGCGTTAATGTTATACCACGCCTTCGGCATCTGGCTTTCGTCAAGTAGGAATTTGGTTTGGTCGCTCATGCCGTGGTCCTTGTCTTGTATGAGGTAGGGCGGGTCCTTCAGGCCCACCATTTATTCGGAGGGTTTCACTACGTTCTACCCAGCCTACGAGTAGGCGTAGATCGATGCCGGGGAATCTTATCGTCCCTGCTGTACCTGGGTCACATCGCGCACCGCGCCCCGTGCTGCACTCGTGGTGAGAGCGGCATAGGCTTGCAGTGCCGCCGACACATGGCGTTTACGTTTTATTGGCCGATAGGCGTCTTTGTCTTTGGCTTCCATCTTTTTGCGTCGCTCGGTCAGCTCCTCGTCTGAAAGCAGGACATTGACTGAACGATTCGGAATATCAATCTTGATTATATCGCCATCCTTGACCAGGGCGATGGCGCCGCCCTCTGCCGCCTCCGGTGACACATGACCGATCGACAAACCGCTGGTGCCGCCACTAAAACGACCGTCGGTCAGCAGGGCGCACTTCGTACCGAGATGTTTGGATTTAATATAGGAAGTGGGATACAGCATCTCCTGCATGCCCGGCCCTCCACGTGGACCTTCGTAGCGAATGACGACCACGTCACCTGGCTGGAGCTGGTCACCTAGAATGCTCTCACACGCTTCATCTTGAGATTCAAAAATCCGAGCCGGACCTTCCATGACCCAGATGGATTCATCTACTCCGGCCGTTTTCACGATGCAGCCGTCCTCCGCCAGGTTCCCGTACAGCACGGCCAGGCCACCGTCTTGGCTGTAGGCAAAATCGGCGGAACGAATACAGCCGCTGATCGCATCCCTATCGGATGTGTCGTAATACGGGTTCTGAGAAAAAGCTTCTTTCGTCCGGATGTTGCTTGGGGCGGCCAGGCTGCGCTTGTGGGCGAATTCGTCCGTATTCTCGCGCCGAATGTCATTGCTGTCGAGCAGGTCGCCCATGGTCTGTCCGGTGACGGTCCTGACGTTGGTATGCAGTTTCCCGGCGCGTTCTAATTCACCCAGGATGGTGGCAATGCCACCCGCCCGGGCGCAGTCTTCCATGTGGTATTTGGCTGAGGCCGGAGCCAGTTTGCAGATACACGGTACTTGGCGCGACAACCGATCGATGTCAGCCATGCTGAAATTGACTTCGGCCTCTTGTGCGGCAGCCAAGAGGTGCAGCACGGTGTTGGTCGAGCCGCCCATGGCGATATCCAAAGTAATTGCGTTTTCAAATGCTTCAAAGGTGGCAATGCTGCGCGGCAGAACTGATTCGTCGCCCTCGATATAATAGGCCTTCGCCATGTCGACAATGCGCTTGGCCGCCCGCTCAAAGAGTTCCCAGCGCAGGGTGTGCGTGGCGAGTATGGTGCCATTGCCGGGCAGAGCCAAGCCTATGGCTTCATTGAGACAGTTCATGCTGTTGGCGGTAAACATGCCCGAGCAGGAGCCGCAGGTTGGGCAGGCTTCCTCTTCCATCTTCTGGACATCTTCATCACTAATCGAGTCATCGCCCGCGCCGATCATGGCGTCCACCAAGTCGAGCTTGGCCGGGCCGGTAGACAGCTCGGTTTTACCCGCCTCCATGGGCCCACCGGAGACAAAGATAGCTGGAATATTCAGTCGCAGAGCTGCCAGCAGCATCCCTGGCGTTATCTTGTCGCAGTTGGAGATGCAGATCATGGCATCCGCCTTATGCGCCTGAACCATGTATTCAACACTGTCGGCGATCAGCTCGCGGCTGGGTAGCGAGTACAGCATGCCATCGTGGCCCATGGCGATCCCGTCATCTACGGCAATGGTGTTGAACTCTACGCCGTATCCACCGTTAGCATCGACAATCTTCTTCACCTGCTGGCCAACCGGATGGAGGTGTACATGGCCGGGCACGAACTGCGTAAACGAGTTGGCAATGGCAATAATCGGCTTCTGGAAATCTTCTGTTTTCATGCCGGTAGCTCGCCACAGGGCACGCGCACCTGCCATGCGTCGTCCTTGGGTCGTGATGCTGCTGCGGAATCCTCGATGTTGCATAATTCCTTGCCTCCTCATGCGTGGACCAAACACCATAGCATCTTTTTTTCAACCAGTCGTTATCCCGGACATTTATATGTCTGGTGTTTTTTTACACTGGCCTGCTATGTCCTGGGAACAGGAATCTGTTACGGGACAAGACGATCTCCTGTCCTAGCGGGGACTGGGTGCCCCTCCTCATGGTTGGTCTCTTCGGTATTTACCGACCACACAACGCGGACTTCTCTTACGTTGGTTCGGGCCGCATAGATGCCGTTTAATATCGAATGGTCGTGATTATTATAACGATGCCAGTCATTGCGCCCAACTGTCTGTAGATTCTGTAAGCGTTCAAGATAGCGTCGGATGGTTGCCACGTGCTGAGCGTAGTGTTGATTGTACGCGGGATAAGCTTTTTTCATACGCACGACCTCACTATCCTCGACACCGCGCGGCTGAACCAAGCCAATCTGGGTAGCCTCCAGAATGCCTCGTTCATCCCACCAGGTCCACTCGTCATTGAACTCGGTCAGAAGGGCACCTTTGAGCAAGCCTATGCCATGCCGGAGTTTTGGAGCGGCGGGCGCAGTCACGTCTTCGATCCTGACCCGTGGCGATTCTATTTAAGCAAGCGGGATGGTTTGGGCATCAATCCTTGGCTGGCGTTGCCCCGTACCTGTCTCCTGGTCGTGGTCTGGCGGTCTTTCCTCGGTGTTAATTGGAGTAGAATCATGGGCTCTAGCTGGCACTGTGGTTGGGTTCTTTAATATATTCATCAGACAGCGCAGGCCTCGACCTTTCGGCGGGCCTGTGGGGCGATGCGGCGCGTGGTCTTTTTTCGCTCGACGGGTTTAGTGAGAACTACCGCGGATGGTTTTGGGTCATACGGTGGACAGATATTTGTCTCGGACGTTGCGAATATCCAAGCGACTGTTCCCATGACACAAGTGCTAGAGACGGATGGCAAGGCTTACAGGGTGACACGGGAGGGTAAGCCAGACCTGGTAGCGAGCGGATTCATGAATCCCGTCGGATTGTAGGTTATTGATGGCGCGTGTGGGTAACGGATATCAACGGTTATTTTATCGCCAGAACGTATGAGTTGCCGGATGGGTTTATCGGGAAGCTTACTCCGAGTAGTGAATAGAGGGCATGTAGGGGCGAGGTGACCTCGCTCCTACATGCGATCAGCAGCAGCGCGAAGATGTTTCTGACATAGCGGTTGTTTCTAGACAACAGCCTGTGGATTCTTCTGTGTCGACGGAGGCTATTGTTTGTATTGGTATCGATGCCTGCAGTTCGTCGGCGTCTCCGCGGAACTTATAGAACTCCCATAAGAGACCTTCGGGATCTTTTGAATACATCGTGCTCTTTTCGGCGTAACAACACGTTTCGTCACGAATCACTTTGTCAGCCAGACCTTGGGGCTCCAAGCGTGCAATAGTGGCCTCGACCTCATCCATCTCCATCATTTCGAAGCCGACGTGGTTGAGGCGCTCGGTTGCCTCCGGATTCTCAAAGAGCACGAGCTTGATGGGGGGAGAGTCAACGGCAAAATTGGCATAGCCGGGTTTTCTTTTGGTGACCGGTGCCCCAAGTAATTTGGTATAGTAAGCGATGGCTTCGTCGAGATTCTGAACGTTCAGCGCGAGTTGGAATCGCATAGTATGCTCCTTTCGTAGCGAGTTGGCATCAGCAGCACTGGTCGCTTTTCTTCGTCCCAGGGTTTTCGCCGTTCACTCCTTGGCAGCAGTTTTCGGTCAAGAAACCAAGGAACGCGGTCATGGTACTGAAGTCTGCGTTATAGATGAGGGAACGACCCTCGCGCTGACAACATACAGTACCCGCATTCTTAAGTTCCTTAAGATGGAAAGAGAGTGTGGTAGCCGGGATGTTGAGTGCATCCCCGATGACGCCTGCGGCCATTCCCTCTTTACCTGTCCGAACAAGCAACCGAAAGATGTCGAGGCGGGTCTCTTGGGCTAACGCGGCAAGTACGCTGATGGCGTCTTTATTTTCCATATTTCCAATATAATGGAACTATGAAAAAATGTAAAGGTTTTTAGAAAATAATTTTGTAATCCTGAACCTGTGCGCAAGGCGAAGAGAACTTCTGGACGCCACCCCCGCCGGGTGCTGAAGCACTTGGCTCCCCCGCCCGAGCGTATGCAATACGTTCCTACAGCGGCCCCCTCGAGCTCTTCTTTCCCTTTATTCACCGCCGCCAACACGCTAGAAGAAACACACTGACAAATATGGGGGGATAAAAAGATGGCAGGACACGTAGACGGCAAAATTGCATTGGTAACGGGTGGAGGGTCTGGTATCGGGCGCTCGACGTCTTTGGCCTTGGCATACGAAGGAGCGAAGGTCGTGGTTTCTGATGTGGTTATTGAAGGTGGACAAGAGACAGTCAGGCTCATCACCGACGCTGGTGGAGCAGCCTCATTTATTCAGACCGATGTTGCCCAAGCCGCTCAAGTCGAGACCTTAGTCAAACACGCCGTCGATACGTATGGGCGGCTCGACTGTGCGTTTAATAATGCCGGCATAGCTGGCGCTGCGGCCAGAACCGGAGATTACAAGGAGAAGCACTGGGATCGGGTCATCTCTATTAATCTGACGGGCGTGTGGCTGTGTATGAAGTACGAACTTCAACACATGCTGACACAAGGCAGCGGTGCGATCGTGAATACGGC
>CAZXFE010000215.1:0-7108 GCA_964639795.1 uncultured Enterobacteriaceae bacterium
TGGAATTGTCGCCCTACTCATTAAAGGTCCGGGCGTATTTTCGGTATAAGGATATTCAGCACGCATGGATTGCTCGCGATTCGACCAATCAGGCAGAGTTCGAAGGCTATGCTAAACTGCCTCTCGTGCCGCTTGTAGTGACGCCAGACGGGAAAGGCATGCAAGATTCTACACCCATGATGGACCATTTTGAAAATCTCCAGCAGGAACCATCCATACACCCTCGTGACCCGGCCTTGGCGTTCCTGTCTGCGCTAATCGAAGAGTATGGTGACGAGTGGGGCAATAAGCAGATGTTTCACTACCGCTGGACGTATGAACCGGACCAAAAGTCGACTGCCGAGCGTATTGTACGTCTCACGAGACCGGGACTCAGCGAAGAAGAATATCACAAGGCGGCGGAGCAGACCCGGGAGCGTATGGTTCCACGGCTGTCGTTTGTGGGTTCGTCTGAGCAGACCAGAGAACATATCGAATCCTCACTGGATCGTCTTTTGTCGATTCTCGAACAACACCTTAGGCAACGCATGTATCTGTTTGGCGGGAAACCAATGTTTGGTGATTTCGGCCTGGCCGCCCAGCTCCATCAGTGTTCGACCGACCCCTCAGCCGGAACGATGATGCGGGCGGTTGCACCGAACGTATTGTCTTGGACACAGCAGATGTTGGACCCTAAAGATGAGGGCGAGCTGGAGACGTGGCACGATCTTGCCCCAACCTTGATGCCGCTACTGAAAGAAATCGGTCAAACTTTTCTACCGTGGTCGGTGGCCAACGCCAAAGCCGTGGCTGCTGGTGAGGAAACATGTTCTGTTATGCTGCGTGGCAAGGAATATGCCCAGGGCACGCAGAAATACCATGCTAGGTCTCTTGACGTGCTGCGTGAACGATACAAAGTTGCGGAGAAAGCGGCCTTAGATCCGATTTTGGAAGCCGCCGATTGCCTCCAGTGGTTGCAGTAGGCGTCTTGTCTCGTAAGAGAAAAATCTGAAGGAGAAGCCGCTATGTATGGCTTTGAATTGACCCCGGAGCAAAAACAACTAAAAGAAACCGTTCGTAAGTTTGCGGCTGAGGAAATTATTCCCGTTGCAGCCCAGTACGACAAAGAAGAACAATTTCCTGATGAAATCTGTCGCAAAGCTTGGGAGCTGGGCATCCTGAATCCGCTTATTCCCACAGCCCAAGGGGGCCTTGGACTTGAGGTGTTTGATACCTGCCTGGTTGACGAAGAACTCGTCTACGGTTGTGCCGGTGTTGCGCTCAATATGGTGGCCAATAATCTGGCTGCGACTCCGCTCCTCGTTGCCGCTAACGACGAGCAGAAAAAGGAATATCTGGGTCAGTTGGTCGCAGAGCCGGTGTATGCCGCCTTTGCACTGACCGAGCCAGGGGCAGGCTCTGATGCGGCCGCCATCTCGACGACTTACCGAAAAGTCGGGGATGATTTTGTTCTGAATGGCACCAAGCACTTTATTACAAATGGTTCCGTTGCCCAGTGGTATGTAACGTTTGCCACTGAGGATAAAACTCAGCGGCATGGCGCTGTATCGTGTTTTGTGCTGCCTGCCGCCACGCCGGGCATCACCGCCAACCGGATGCATAACAAAATGGGTCAGCGTGCGTCGGACACCGCCGAGATCGTCTTTGAAGATGCAGTAGTTCCTCGCAGCGGACTTGTTGGTGCTGAGGGTCAGGGCTTTAAAATCGCTATGCGCACATTTGACCGTAGTCGTCCAGAGGTCGGCGCGTTTGCTATTGGGATTTCGCAGCGGGCGCTCGATGAATCCGTCAAATATGCTCAACAACGCGAAGCGTTCGGCCAGGCTATCTCCAATTTTCAGGCTATACAGTTCATGCTGGCGGATATGGCAATTGAGCTGGAGGCTATGCGGCTGCTGACCTATAAAGCTGCGTGGTTGCTGGACCGAGGCGCTCAGTCTTCTATTGTATCGAGTTACGCCAAGGCATTCGGCGCAGATCGGACCATGCAGATCACGACCAACGCTGTCCAGATTTTTGGTGGGTATGGCTACTTTAGCGAATATCCGGTTGAGAAGCTCATGCGCGATGCGAAACTGCTCCAGATTTATGAAGGCACATCACAGATCCAGCGTGTCGTCATTGCCAAACATCTGTTGAAAGGTGTGTGATTCTGAACTTTGGGGAGGCCCAGAGGCCTGCCCCACTACTTTTCGAGATAGTTTTGGCGACTTAGTGGAGGGGCCCTCTCTGGCCGGATTTCTAAGGAGAACACAGAAGATAAAGGAAAGGGGAATGACAAGGCCTTTTCGATCTATAGAAGGAGACTTCCTCACTGGCGGCTTCATGGGGCACTCTATTTTGTAACTTGGAGCCTTTATAAAACACAAAACGAATTGACTCCCGATGAACGAACATCTGTGGTATCCGTCCTACGCGATTGCGATAGCAAGCGATTGGAGTTGCTAGCCTATGTCGTAATGAATGAACATGTACATGTCTTAGTGAGACCGTTGGGTGAGTTTCGTCTCCAGGACGTTATCCACTCATAGAAATCATATACAACGAATTGTTTTCAGTGAGAGTATGAACGATATGGTATCCTATGGCAGAATGAAAATTCTGATCGCGTCATTCGGAATGAGCAAGAGCTGAATGAAAAGGCCAGCTATATCCTTAATAACCCTAAGAAGCGCTGGTCCAAAATTGCAGCGTATCCATGGGTTGGCCTGACGGCCAGAGATGATTTGAAAAATGGCCTACGGATAGCAGTTCGACCCTTATTATAGAGAGTTTTGAACTGTAATCAAAAATCCCATACAGACTGAAAAGGAGGAAAAACATGGCGGAAGAACTCGGTGTGTTTGAAACCATGCACTCTATGCGGGCAATGCGGCGGCTCAAGCCCGATCCTGTGCCGACTGAGATGATCCGCAAGATTATTGATGCGGGAATACGTGCGCCCAGCGGGCAGAATCTCCAAGCTTGGGCTTTTGTAGTTCTCCAGGAGGCGGACAACAAGAGGTTTTTTCAGGAGCGCTACTATAAAGCTATGGTCGATCGTTTTGGTGATAGGCTTAAACCAAAGGAAGATGACAAATCATCCTTTGCCAAGACCGCTCGGGCTGCGATACATCTGGCTGAACACATGCATGAAGCTCCGGTCTTACTCCTGATCTGCGGCAAACGGGATTGGCCGTTTGCAATACCTTCGGAAAAACGCAAAGGAAAAGCGCCGCCCTCCTATGGTTCGCTCTATCCTTGCGTACAAAATATTCTGCTCTCCTGTCGTGCGCTTGGTCTGGGTGCCAGCTTAACGACCATGCATCAGATGTTTGAAGATGAGCTCCAAGAACGTTTGGGTATTCCGCTCGAATATGGTGTAGTTGCGACCATCCCAATCGGCTTCCCTACCGGAAAGTTTGGGCCGGTCAGGCGCCGTCCTGCTCCTGAGGTGACATATTTTGATAGATGGGGACAGCAGGAACCGACTGCGTAGCGATCATTAATATTACAGTCTCTTTGTAAGGTTACGGTCTGCCGTGCCCTTACCTTTTTGTCGAAGGAATCCCACGGTGAAACAGGCCATGTTTCTCGCCGTCTGACCATACGACGAAATGGTAGCGTGGGCACTAAAGTACGAATCAGCAGGTTTTGACTCGTTGTGGCAAGCCGAGCTGACCAACTCGGCGCTCATTCAGCTGGCTACGCTTGCTCCCGGTCTTGGTAGTATCAAAATCGGCTCAGGCGTTCCCCTGGCCTTTAACCACAACCCGGTGATGCTGGCGTTCCTGGCCATGCACCTCGACTTTCCGAGCCAGGATAAGTTCATTCTCGGTCTCGACGTGGCGCACCAGAACCGGAACAAAAACTGGTACGCTGGACGGGACGAGGGCAAACCTGTGAGCCAAATGCGGGAGTATATTGAAGTCTTGGACCAGTGCCTTGCCATCATGTCCAGCATCTGCGCACGCAATCATGATAAGGTCTTCGTCGCCCATGGATTTTCCGAGACGGTTGAATAGGTCAGCTTCCTGCAGCGCACGCCAGACACAGACCATCTCGTTGAGCTGATTCCCAACGAGATGGTCGAGGCCTTTTGTGCGGTTTGGCCGATTGATCGGGTCCAGGCCAGAATCAATGAACGCGAGGGACTGTGTGATACCACCATTCTCGCTGTACCGAATAGCGGCACGACGCCAGAGCAGCACGATTATTATCGGAATAAAAATTTTGATGCGTTTACTGACTAGGAAAGGCTGCACCCGTTCCCAATTCCCATCTTGGGAGGGCTGCCGCATAGGGCCGGGGTGGGTTTCCCATCTCTGATTCACAAGACGAGGAGAGCCAACACATGAGTAGACATAAAAAGGTCGCTATCGTAACAGGCGCAGGCACCGGCATTGGTAGATGCAGCGCACTCGCCCTTTTGCAAGAAGGCTATGCAGTGACTTTAGCTGGCCGCCGTATAGGCCGATTAGCAGCAACGGTGAAAGAAGCCGGGACAGATGCAAAGACGCTCGTCGTGCCGACTGATGTGAGCGATCCTGGCTCTATTCGCGCCTTGTTTGCCCAAACGAAAGAGACCTTTGGCCGACTCGACGTATTGTTCAACAACGCTGGCATCAGCGCACCGCCTGCGCCTCTGGAAGATCTATCATATGAACAATGGAAAGCCGTTGTGGATATCAATTTGACCGGTACGTTCGTGTGTACACAGGAAGCATTCAAGATCATGAAAGACCAAGAGCCACGTGGCGGTCGTATCATCAACAACGGTTCCATCTCGGCCCACGTCCCGCGTCCTAACTCCGCGCCGTATACGGCAACGAAGCACGCCATAACCGGGCTGACCAAATCGACGTCACTTGATGGGCGTAAATACGATATTGCCTGTAGCCAGATTGATATCGGAAACGCCGGGACTGAAATGACCGCAGTCATGAAAAAAGGCGTCCTTCAGCCTAATGGGTCCATTGAGGCAGAACCGACATTTGACGTGGATCATGTCGCGCAAGCCGTTGTGTATATGGCAAATTTGCCGCTTGATGCTAATGTCCAATTCATGACCGTTATGGCGACTAAGATGCCGTTTATTGGGCGGGGATAAAAGATTGTGCTAAAGGGTAGATGAGGCAGCAAATGGTGCCTCATCTACCCAGAACATGGCTACTGGTATTTTTTCTTCCCGCGAGAAGAATCACGTATGCAGGTGCATGTCTCTTGCGCTGATGGAGAGGCTAAATTCTGGCTCGAACCTGACATCGGGCTTGCGCGAAATTAGCGGCTACCTAAGTCGCAGCTCCGTGAAGAAGAAGAGATCATCCTGAGGCGAAAAGATGAATTCAGAACCGGTTGGCATCGGCACTTCAACGGTTGAGGTTCCTAATATATCAACCCATGCGATATCGATCCTCGTGGGTGACCGAGAACTGTTTCTGCCGTACGACGATTTTCCATGGTTCAGAGATGCGCCCATTAGCAAGATCGTTAATGTAGAAGAGCCAACACGAGAGAACTTCTACTGGCCTGATTTGGATATAGATTTCGGACTGAAGACGATTGAGCACCCCGAGCGATTCCCTTTGAAAGAAAGCATAGTTCTTCTTGGCCTACTGTCCCCCGCACTCTTGACCTCCTGTAAGTACTTGACTCTACTCCTGCCTTTGGGCATCACAAAACAATCACGTGGTATCCCGTTGGCGCCGGACGCTTAGCCTTGCCTTGCCCATTATGGGCGGGATGATTTCCCAAAACATTATGAATCTGGTGGATACGGCTATGCTGGGTTCGCTAGGGGATGGTGCATTGGCGGCGGTGGGGCTTGCCCAGTTTACCACCTTCACCAGTGCGGCATTTATTATTGGTCTTGCGACCGGGGTACAGGCAATGTCTGCGCGCTGGCTCGGAGCCGGGCGGACAAGTGAAATTGCCGTTCCCTTGAACGGTGGACTCCTGCTTGTTTTGCTGCTCGGGTTACCTCTTTCCGTGACGTTGATTGTGTTCGCTCCAGATTTCTTCCCTCTCCTTACTCACGATGCCGATGTGGCCTCTCAGGGAACCATCTACCTCCAGGCCCGGCTTGTTGGTTTGATTGCCATGGGAACGACCTTTGTCTTTCGTGGCTACTGGAACGCCGTTAATTTGTCCAAGATCTATATGCGCACGATCATTGTGATGAATTTGACCAATATCTTTCTCAACTGGGTGCTGATCTTCGGCAATCTGGGTGCACCACGTCTTGGAGTCGTGGGTGCGGGGATCGGAACAACAGCCGCCCTCTATCTTGGATCAATCGCGTATCTGATGAGCGCCTTTCGCCGTGCTCGGGAGGGTGGTTTTCTGACGTGTTGGCCAGACTGGGCAACGCTCGTCGCCTTGCTACGGCTATCTATTCCGGCAGGTATTCAGCACGTGTTCTTTGCTGCCGGGATGACCGCGTTCTTTTGGATTCTTGGTAATATCGGGACAGCGGAACTCGCCGCAGGGCATGTGTTATCCAATCTCCTCCTGCTCTGGCTGTTGCTGTCGAATGCGTTCGGACTGACTGCTGCATCATTTGTCGGACAGGCGCTCGGAGCGGGAGACGCGCAAGATGCTCGTTCGTGGGCATGGCATGTAGCGCGCATGGCAGTGCTGGTTGTTGGCGCGCTTGCGCTACCGGCACTCCTCATGCCCGACTTTTTCCTCAAGCTTTTCTTGCATGACCCTGCGACGCTTGCGCTTGCTCGGCTGCCACTCCAAATCACTGCAGCAACAATGGCGTTTGAAGCTCTCGGCGTTGTACTGCTGAACGCCCACTACGGGGCGGGACACAGTCGGCGTGTGATGGTGATCTCTCTTTGCATGCAGTGGTGCCTCTTCTTGCCCATTGCCTTTGGCATGCAATCACTATGGAGCTTTGGTTTGCTTGCCATTTGGATAGCCAATGTGACCTACCGTATCCTTCAATCGGCCACGTTTGTTTGGAGTTGGCAGACTGGAAGCTGGGCTCAGGTAAAGATCTGACACCTGTAGCTGAAGAATTTTCTTTCTTGTCTTGTTTTGCGACTCTTTTCCTTCGTAGACTGGAGACATGGCAACAGCCCCCCGGTCGAAGCGGGGGAAACGGTCCCCGATAGCGTTGCAA
>CAZXFE010000216.1:0-7047 GCA_964639795.1 uncultured Enterobacteriaceae bacterium
TGGAACGTCTCCATGACGTGCAATGACATATCCACGCGCCGCCATTTGCCCGGCTTGGGCGAGGCTCCCCCTCCACGTTGTTGACAGTGGCTCCTGATATGGGTTAACCAGCCAAATATCGCTCACCCCCTCGCTGCGACATTGTTTTTGTCAGGGTACTTGTTTGTTTGTGAACCCGTCGGTTATCACGGCAGCTTCGGTCTCTAATTGTCCTAGTCATTGATTTGGGAGGCGGCGTATGAGTGAGACTTTTGTTCGACAGTGGCTCGAGACCTACAATAGCGGGAACCTCGACCGTTGCATGGAGTGTTACACGGACGATGTCGAATTTGAGGATCCTATCTTTGGGGAACGCGTGCGTGGTAAAGCCTCGTTGCGGAAGGCCTTTGCAGCCTTCTTTTTTTCGGGCGTTACGACGTTGCGCTTTCGAACGTGGTCTGGTGGACCTGAGGGTGGTGCGGTGGAGTGGGAATGGACGGCCGACTGGGGTCCTGACCGTACGTTTCTTGGTTTTGACGTGTCTAACACGACATTTACGACCCGAGGTGTAAGTGTGCTGCAACTCCACGATGGAACGATTCGTTCTCAGACGGATTACTGGGACGTGCGCAATGCCCTCCGACAAATGGGTGTCCTAAAATAACCAGACACCTCGTCACAGGGCTCCCTTCCCGCCTCTTTCGTCCTCTTGTATGTCAGGGGGCCACGCTCTAAAAGAGACCGAACATTCATTTATATTTTTGTAGATTTTGCAGATGCAGCAGATTCGACACAGGGGAGGGAATCAGAAAGTGCGAACGAGATACCGCGAATTTCTAGGCGTCCTCATTATCATTTGCATAGCGGGCATGCTGACCGTGCTGCCGCCGAGCGTTTCCGCCCAGGAGGACGACCAGAAACTGCTGGACGGTTTTCTTCCCTACCGCAATGGGAGCCCGCAGGTTGATGGGATCGCGCCCAGCATGACCATTACCAAAGAAAATGTCCAGGTCACAGAAAAGGTCTTGCCGCCGGAGATTGTACGCGTTGTCCAAGCCGGAGATTTTGAGATTACCGTGCAGGCAACGACCGACTTTCCCATCCTTAAGGACTATATGCAGGCCTCGATCAAGAACGGGGGCCAAGTCCAGCTCGACGTGGATGGTGAACTCCAGAACTACACCGTTGGCCAGCCTTTTCCCCTGATTGATCCTGCTGACCCACAAGCCGGGCTCAAAGCCGCCTGGAATTTTCGTCTCCGCTATATAGGCTATACGATGATGGCCCAAGGCGTGTTCCGTATAGTCAATAGTTCTGGCGGTATTGAACGCGCCGTAGACACGTTCTACACGCGGATGTATGGCATGTACCGCACGAATCCTAAAAACGATATAGAGAAATGGGCGAAGGAGGGAACGTGGTGGCGGGAGCACTCAATCGTCAGGAGTCCCCAAGATCTTGAAGGCGCCCAGAGTCTCACTTTTCACTACGCGGCAGACACGGCCGACCAAAAAGGTTGGGCGTACGATCCGCGGAGTCGCAGGACGCGCAGCATCGTGGTGAATCATCAAGCTGCCTCGTTTGGGGCAAACTACCTCATTGAAGATCACGCTGGCTTTCAAGGCTATTTGCATAACCATACGTGGACCTATATCGGCGAACAGGTTGTCCTGGTGCCCGGATTTATTGGAGGCACGCCGCCGGAATACGGCGGCAAGGGCGGCTGGTATCCACAGTCCCCGTGGGAATTGCGCAAGGTTGTGGTGCTCGAAGCCACGCCGAACAATTCAGGCCACCCTTATGGCAAGCGGCGCTTTTACCTGGATCGTCAAACATATTCGGCCTTCTACGTTTTTATGTATGATCGGGATGGAAATCACTGGCGTACCTTGTTCCATACGTTCGGGAACCCAGCTGATGATCCGGCCAACGCTGATGTGAAGGGCACGCACCTCCACTTAGGCAATTCGTGTATTGACTACAAGAGTAATACCGCAGCTGTTTGGAGCGCGGACAAGATTGAGATTAACAAACCGATGAAGCCCAGAGCGTTCACGATCAAACACATGATGCGGCTCGGCAAGTAAGCCGGAAGCAAGGCATTCGTGAAGCGGGTAATTGCTCTGTACCCGTTCGCCAGTCCACAAAGGCTTGGTCTCGAAACCCTCGATAGTGGCAGGCCTTCATGAGGTGGCAGCCCACCCGAAAGAAAGTGATGATAGTGAATCAAGAGAATTCATGCTGCCAGTACACGGCGTCGCCCTTAATCACGCCCCATCGTACTCAGTGATAGCAGAAAGCACATAACACGCTAGTAAATCTCTAATTCCATTGTTTCTCTATAGCTCTCTATCACACTCAGTCACACTCAGTGAACGTGAGGCCTCAAGAATGGTATTCAAGAGGTCGTGAGTTCAATTCTCATCGGCTCCACTTTGATTTTCGAGGACTTAGCGCCTATCCAGAACACCCCCGAAATCCCTAGGGTCCGGTTGTCACGTTTCGCAAGGCCACAAATGCTTGATCTCGAAACACCCGATAATGCGCCGCCCTCATGAGGTGGCGACCTACCTGAAAGAGATTGTTGATCGGGCTGTGGACGGAGAGAAAGCGTTGGACGTGGCGCAAAGATTTGAAGCGTCGCATGTGGCGTTCCCGCTGGCGGGTGGGCTGGTGAGAGACTTCGGCGCGGTTGTTGGCATATTTACGAGTGCAATGATGGACGGAGGGGAGGGTGGTCCGCTTGGCTGCGGCGTAGCTGCGCAGTTTGTCGGTGACGAGTCGGTTGGGGACGTACTGTAAGCCCTTCAACAATTTGCGAAAGAAGCGCTTGGCCGCCCCTGTATTGCGGCGTTTCTGCACCAGAATATCAAGTGTGTCTCCATCTTGGTCGACGGCGCGCCAGAGATAATAGCGCTCGCCTCTGATGCGGATGAACAATTCATCCAAATGCCACGTGTCACCTGGGTGGCCACGTCGATGTCGCAGCTTCTTCGCGAACGCTTGGCCAAACGTGAAACACCACAGGCGGATGGCTTCATGGCTGACGATCACGCCGCGTTCGGCCAACAGTTCCTGAACCTACCGGAAGCTGAGGCTAAAGCGATAATACAGCCAGACGGCATGGGAAATAATCTCGGATGGAAAGCGGTGATTCTTATATGAGTTTGTGGTACGTGCAGACAATCGATGATTACTGTACACCATGGTGACTCCCCACAAGGGACCGACAACTTGACAGTACCCTGATCGGCCATGACTCTCACTTGACGGGCGAAAATATCCGTGCTCGGGTAGGGAAATCGTTTATTGGGAGATCGATGCGATGAGCGAAATTACACCCGAAAATCCCAAACCTGACAGCCCTGATAGCCTCGATAGTCTGGACCCGGAAGTCTTGGGCTTTGATCCTACAGACGTACGCCGTAAGTATGCGGAGGAACGTGACAAGCGTATGCGTGCGGCAGGTAATGATCAGTATGTCGAGGTCGAAGGCGAGTACGCCCACTATGAGGATGACCCCCACGTAGAACCGGGCTTTCGCCGCGAGGCGATCGAAGAGGAGCTCGACGCGGTGATCCTCGGCGGCGGTATTGGCGGCCTCTTAGCTGCGGTTCGGCTGCAAAAGGTCGGCGTCACCGATGTGCGCATCATCGAAAAAGCCGGAGACTTCGGTGGGGTCTGGTATTGGAATCGCTACCCTGGCGCCCAGTGCGACACAGAGGCCTATATCTATATGCCGCTCCTGGAAGAAACCGGCTACATGCCCAAAGAGCGATATGCCTATCAGCCCGAGATATTCGAGCATATGCAACGAATAGGCAGGCATTTCAAGCTGTACGACCGGGCCTGTTTCCAGACCCAGGTGCAAGAGGCGCGCTGGTCCGAGGCCGACGGGCGCTGGACGGTAAAAACCGATCGTGGGGATATTTTCAGAGCGCGTTTTCTCATCATGTCGAGCGGACCCCTGCATCGGCCGAAGCTTCCTGCAATCCCGGGAATCACGAATTTCAAAGGCCACACATTTCACACCAGCCGGTGGGACTATGCGTATACCGGTGGGGACAGCAGCGGCGGCTTGACCAAGCTCGCTGACAAAAGCGTTGGCGTGATTGGTACGGGGGCCACGGGCGTCCAGGTCGTGCCGCGTGTTGGCCCCTGGGCAAAGCAGCTCTACCTGTTTCAGCGCACTCCCGCTTCGGTCGATGAGCGCAACAACACACCGACGGATGGAGATTGGGCGCGGTCACTCAAACCCGACTGGCAAGCTGAACGAGATAAAAACTTCTGCTCGGTCATGGCAGGTCTCCCGGTTGAAGAGGATCTGGTCAACGACAAGTGGACAGACTTTTTCAAACTATCGTACAAGATCCTCGACACCGACACTGAGGCGAGCGCGTCGGATGAGCGGAAGGCACTTATCCGAGAGATCGCCGACTACCAGAAAGGAAACGAGATCCGAGAACGCGTTTCCCGCTTAGTGACGGATGCCGAAACTGCGGAAGGGCTCAAGCCCTGGTATGGCCAATGGTGCAAGCGTCCGGCCTTCCACGACGAGTATCTGCAAGCGTTCAACCGACCGAATATCGAATTGGTTGATACCAAGGGAAAAGAGATTGAACGCATCACGGAAAATTCGGTAATAGTGAATGGCGTCGCGTACGAAGTCGACTGTCTGATCTTCGCAACAGGCTTTGAAGTAGGGACCTCCTATACCCGGCGCTCCCAGTGCGAAGTGTACGGACGTGATGGGAAGACGCTGAGCGACCATTGGTCGAAAGGCATGACAACGTTCCATGGCTTTCTGACCCACGACTTTCCAAACTGCTTTCACATGGGGCTCACCCAAACGGGAGCTGCCTTCAACTACACCTACACCGCAGGTGGACAGACGGAACACCTTGCCTATCTCGTCTCTGAGGTGATTCGGCGTGGTGCCAAAACGATAGAGACAACGCCGGAGGCCGAGGCTGAATATGTGAAATTGGTGTCCACCCTCGGCTCCATGCACAAATACCAGGCGGCCTGCACGCCTGGCTATTACAACATAGAAGGCAAAAACACAGGCCAGGGGTTTCTCGACAATCAATATCCAGAAGGGGCGGTGCCCTTCTTCAATATGCTCGCTGCCTGGTGCGAAAAGGGAGATCTCGCCGGACTCATCTTGAAGTAAACGTCACCCCAAAGGTATAGTTGGTGCTGTCAAGTTATCGAAGTTGGGCATGCACTGGGCGGCCTTTGTATTGCGCCGTTTCTGCACGAGAATATCAAGGACTTGGCCATCCTGATCCATGGCCCGCCACAAGTAGTAGCGCCTGCCTCTGATGCGGATGAACAACTCGTCCAGGTGCCAGGTATCGCCTGGCTGGCCCTGTCGGTAGTGGAGTTTCTTGGCGAAGGCCTGCCCGAACTTCAGACACCACAACCGCACGGCTTCGTAGCTGACGGTGACCCCGTGCTCCGCTAACAATTCCTCAACTTCTCGAAAGCTGAGCGAGAAGCGATGATACAACCACACGGCGTGGGCAATGATCTCAGGCGGAAACCGATGATTCTTGTATGAGTTTGTGGTACGTGAGGGCATCTCATGACTACTGCACTTCACAGTGACTCCTCACAAGAGACTAATAACTTGACAATATCTTCGTCGGCAATGTTCTCCATGCAAGATAAAAGGGGTTATCTTGCACTGTTAGACAGCATGGATTAAGGGGAGGGGGCAAGGAAGATTTGGGAGGTCTGGGGCGTGGGACTGGGAAGAAACGCAATATTGAGATAAGCGGATCTGCCGAGCGGGTTGATTCGCTTTGCTTTATCTAGGAGGGAAGTGTGATTACTGTGCACCAAATTGGGCGAACCTTTGTCAAAGCCACACGGTTTACGAATCCGGAGACGGTGGAAGTGCTTGCCTCGGGCATACGCGGCGACCGGGACTTTTTTCTGCTGGAGAGCAGCGGCGCGCCGATATCGTCAAACAATCACGGTACGTTTTTCCCCCTCGTGTTCGATTATGATTTCGGCTCGGACGCGCTCACGCTCTCTCTTCCTGATGGTCGGATAGTTGAGGGCCCCGCCGCAGGCAATGGCACCTCGTTTGCCTTTGACTATTATGGCATGCGCAATATTCTCGTGACCCCAGTGGACGGTCCGTGGGAAGATGTTTTATCGTCGTTTGCTGCAAGGCCAATCCGTCTGGTGCGCTGTGTCGCGACGGGTGGCGGAATCGACATTCTTCCCATAACCGTAGTCACCACCGCTTCCATTCGGCGATTAGAACGTGAAATCGGCGACACGGTTGACCCGAGACGATTTAGAGCCAGCTTTGTATTAAATAATGAAGTCGAGTACGAAGAAGACGGGTGGCGTGATCGGACTCTTCGTGTCGGAAAGGCGCTCCTGAAAGTGCGTACGCCCGTCCCCCGCTGCGTCATCCCGGGGTTTAATCCCGAGGAAGGTGCACCCGATCTCAATGTCCTGCGGACTCTGACGCGGTATCGGGAGAAAGTAATTCATCCCGATGGCCTATTGCCAGACTATGCCGCTCCCGGTTTTGCAGTGTATGCCCAAGTTCTTGAGCCCGGCATTGTCCGGGTAGGCGATACGGTCGAAGCCCTTATGGGCTGAACCTTGAATGCGCAGAACTTCGGGCGCGCGCAGCGATTTTGTCAAGTTGGCTCTGTCAAGTTATCGGGACAGCGCACGAAGTTCACGCAATGTGATGCCAAATGAGGTGCTCACTTACCCTACTGCCAGCCCTGTTGTCACCTCTCGCCAGGTCGTAAAGGCTTTGTCTCGGAACAAGCGATAGTGAGCTGCTTACATCAGATGGCGTCCGATCCGAAAGAGATTATTGATGGGACTGTGGACGGAGAGAAAGCTGGGCTGTCGTGACTCTGAGATCTGTAAATATCACCCCTTGTTGGCTGCGGATTAGTTACGTATTCTGCACGACTTTGCGCGATTCTGCACACCCAACCCCGCTAAATCATTGAATTTATTAAGGTTGAAAATGTATGGCATTCAAGAGGTCGTGAGTTCAATTCTCATCGGCTCCACTTCTTTTCTTCT
>CAZXFE010000217.1:0-6993 GCA_964639795.1 uncultured Enterobacteriaceae bacterium
CCGCCCGGATGTGGGACGACGGCATTCTTGACCCTAAGGATACGCGCGACGTACTAGGACTCAGTATCGCCATGTCGTTGAATGCGCCCATAGCGGATCACCGCGTCGGCGTATTCCGTATGTAGGCCCATACTTCTCTCTTTTTGTCATACTCGATATAGTGGCCCAGAACCGAAACAAAATAAGGAGCAGCGTATTCGCATGAACTCGCAACGCACTTCGCGCGAACTAAGCAAGGCGAGCTTGACCTCGACAACGGCGTCGCATTCTCAGCAAGATATTGAAAACAACGTCCGACAAATTCTCCGTCAAATAGGAGAAGACCCGGATCGGGAAGGCTTACTCAAAACTCCGCATCGTGTCGCACGTGCCTTTGAACATCACACCAAAGGGTACGCACAGGACCCAAAAGAAGTCATTAATGGCGCGATATTCACCGAGGAAGACTACCAAGAAATGATCTTGGTCAAGGATATCGATTTCTATTCTTTGTGCGAGCACCACCTCCTACCCTTTTTTGGTCGTGCGCATGTGGCCTATATCCCGAACAAACATATTGTCGGCATCAGCAAAATCGCCCGACTGGTTGAGGTCTACGCGCGACGCTTGCAAATCCAAGAACGCCTGACAACCCAGGTGGCCAATACGCTGATGGAAGCACTGAGTCCATTGGGCGTCGGGGTGATCATTACGGCAGAGCATCTGTGTATGCGCATGCGCGGGGTGGAGAAACAAAACTCGATTGTCACGACGAGCGCGACGTTAGGCGCGTTCCGGACCCACCAGGAAACCCGGGAAGAATTCATGACCTTGGTGCACGGGCGTTAGCGCTGGGAAACATAGTCCTGGGCGAAAACCCCCACGGTATTGTCGAGGCCGAGCAACGCCACCTGATATGCGTAGGTTTGGTCAGCTAGTTGGGTGCGCACCTGATTAAGGGCATTCAGCGAGGTATTGATATCCAGACTTGTGGACAGGCCGACACGATACTGCTTCGAGGTCATATCGTAGTTCTCCTGAGCTAAGGCCACTTCTTTTTTCAGGGTCTCCAAGGTGGTTTGCAGCGTCTCGACCGCGAGGAGCGCTTCGCGTACCTCAACCCAGATTTTTTTCTCCAGCTCGCCAACGCGTAGTTTAGCCTGCGATAAATTCTCATTCGCCTCTTGCAAGTCTATCTCTCGGTTGCCGCCATCGAAGATGGACCAACGCAAATTGACTAATAAGGTCCAATATTCATCTTGGTCGGCAAAGGTTTCTGGGTCAAGCCGCGGGTATTGGAACTGAGCATCCAGCTTCGGGAAGTACCGAGCGAGGACCTGATTCTTCCGCCCTTGATGCACCTGGATGGCGAGCTTTTGGGCGCGCAGGTCTTGACGCTGACTATATGCTTGCTCAAGCAATTGCGCATATTCCTGGCTGGCGAAAGCCGATGCGGCGGGCTCCATAACCCCAACCACCTCGGAGAGTCCAATGCTTCTGGCCAAAACGGTTCGAGCGAGTTTGAGACGGTTCTGGTCTACGACAAGCGCGCGCTCAGCCCGCTCGACCGAAACCTCTGCCCTTAAAACGTCGGTCTTCGTCACCTCGCCGACACGGAAGCGCACTTTGGCACGTCTGAGTTCCTCACTGGATAGGTTTAACGTATCTTGAGCGATTGTTACCTGCGCCCGAAATCGTAAGACTTCATAGTAGGCCTGAGCAACCCCGAATAGGACTTCGCGGACAATGAATTCATACCGCTGCTCGCCCTCACGGACAGCATCTTTCCCTAATCGCCAGGAGGGGAAGAATGAGGGTTCAAAAAGCGGTTGGGTCACACTGAAGGTCGCACGCCAAGTATCTTGAGGGCGGATAACCGACGAACCGCCAAACAGACTTTGCGCTTCGGCTGGGGCATTAAAGGCAATGGAATCTTTGTTGTGACCATACGCTCCCCCAATTTCGCCACGTGGCGTCATGAGTGCAATCGCACGCCAGGGCAGCAGTTGTGCTTTCGCCAGCTCGCGGGCGGCAATCGCGACCTGCTCTTCGTTTACAACGGCAAGTTGGTAGGCTTCCTCCAGAGGAACCGTGCGACTCGGAATCTCTTGTCCATATTCTTGGGGAGATTTTTGGCCAGGTTCTTGGATTGGACGAGAATTTTGTGGGCGCCGCGCCTCAAAGACGAACTTCAGCCTCTCCTTGTCAGGTTCAGAATCTGTTTTTGATGCTTCTCGATGCGATGGGGCGTCTGCAGGCAGTACCGTCTCCGCCTCCGGAGTTATTTCAAGAGTTGTAGAGGCACTCATCTCTCCACCACCTGCGTCCGTGACTACAATCTGCAAACGATCGGGATCTGTAAGTAGCTCCACATGGCACGGTTGGGCCGCAGCGAGATCGAGCACGACGCGCGTTGTGTTCGATCGGAACTGTGCTGCGCGCACTAGTTGAATGGATCCAGAGTCGACCACCACATACCGTGGAGCCGTTATGTCCAGCACGGCCGGGGAAATATCGACGTAACACCGATCACCCAGATTGCGCCCCGAGTCGCTAGGAAGAGCAGCCTGCGTAAATGACGCCGATGCTGACAGGGTAATCATAACCCGGTTTTCCTCGGCTGATATCGAACGCACGACAGGTTGAGAGGCTGCGGCAACCGAGGCTGTGACCAATACGATGAACACAAGCCAGTGCGGCATATAGCGACAGGAGGCAGGTACGCAGGAGCTATTCCACACCAGAGGATCCCTCATCCAGTCAGATTTCACAGGCCGTTTGCTCGCTTCAATGCTGGGCATCAGTGGCTCCATATAAACAGACCAACGGCCTGTTTCACCCATATGTCGAAGGCTCACAAACGATGGCTAAGCGACTATCCGAAATGTTTACAACGCGCAACAGTATACCAGGAGAAAAACATCAACGCGGAGCCGGGTTACCTACTGGTGGCCTGCCCAAGAGACTGAGCGGCGCAGCAGTATCTGCAGGCGACCCGCCAAAAAGGCTGAACAGCGTCGATTGCTCTGCCTCAGTAGCCCAAGGGGTGCGCAGGTCTAAGTATTCAAGTGGAGTATTTGCGGCAGGGTGGGTTTCGGCGGTCTGAAGTGCTTGAACCGGTCGAAGAGTTGACGGTGCAAGCGTTTCGCTCACGCCAGTCTCGTGCTCTCGCTCATGATCAAGACGCCCTACCGTAATGTGCAACCGATCGGGACTAGACAATTTTTTCACCTGACAGGGGCGAGCTGCTGCTAAATCGAGGACTACCCGAACTATACCCGGCTGAAATTGGGCCGCCCGAACTTGCTGGATACGCTGTGAGTTGACCGCATACAAACGTGTGACCATCCGCCCCAATACCGCCGGAGACATATCGATATAGCAACGATCAGCCCGCTGGTTGGCAATGTCCTTTGGTAACGCCGCTTGGGTGAAGACGGAAGGTGCTGACATGCGAATGGTGACATGCTCAGCGGCAGTGTCTACGGCCTGAATTACCGATACGGTTTCAGCCTGGGCCGCTGTTACTGGCAAAGCGAGGAGGATACAGAAGAGCCAGCCACAGCTTCCCATATGAAGAGGAAGCGGTCCCATGTGAAGCGATCTCATGTATAGCTCCGCAACAATGTAGTATTTCAGCGGGCACACGCCCAGTCTGCCAATATAGAATAGACGACAAAAGGAAAAGGGGAGGAGATCGGTAAGCCGGATCCTGTTCCCTTCCCTAACACGGAAGGGCAACGGTCATTCCTCTAGGCGTGCCGTTACCAACACGCTCAAGCGATCGAACCCAGAGGGAGAGTGAAGCAACTCTTGCCTGCAAAACGGGCCCCTCTTATTTGATCTTGCTCCGGATGGGGTTTACCCAACTTCCCTGATCTCTCAGGGACTTGGTGAGCTCTTACCTCACCTTTTCACCCTTACCAGCACCCAGACTCGGCCTGTCGCTGGCGGTCTCTTTTCTGTGGCACTTTCCCTGCCTCACGACAGGCTGCCGTTAGCAGCCATCCTGCCCCAAGGAGTCCGGACTTTCCTCGCTCCTGCTCACGCAGGACCGCGACCGTTTAATCTCCTCCCCTCACTTTAGGCCTCCGAGACCTCTTCTGAATCCAAGCCAAAATAGAGAATCCGTCCGCAAGACGGTTGGGGACAGTAAAAAATCGAGCCATCCGCCTGTATTTGGCTACTCTGGATCTGGTTACACATATGCGGGGGCACGTGCATATGGCAGCCTTGGCAAGTCCCGTCACGCACTGCTACCACGGCCCAACCACCACGACTACCGAAAACCCGCTCGTAGCGAGCGCACAGGCTCGCATCCAGATCAGCGGCAATCTGGTCACGCTTTTTCCGTTCGACCGGAGTCTCCTTTTCCAAGGTTCCTATTTGTGATTCTACATCCGCCGTTTCTTGAGCAAGCTGGGCTTGGAGTTCTTCTATGCGCGTTTGGGTGTCGGTCTGTTGTTGTTGTTGTTCTTCGAGCTGTCCCAGCACCTTGAGGATATTGTCTTCCAACTCGCCGTTGGACTCTTTCATCAGCTCAATCTCGCGTTGCAGGACAAGGAGTTCGCGTTCGTTCCGAACGCGATTCAGCCGAACGCGTTTTTCTTTTATTTTCTCTTCTTCCAGTTTGAGTTGTCCATCTGCCTCGCGATGTTGGCTTTCCAGTGTAGCTATACGTTGTTGCCGTTCCTCCGCCTCTCTTTCCCGAGCTTCTTTTTCTGACACAATTACAGCGACCTGTTGATGGAGTTTCTCTAGTTGCTGTTCTTTGCGCAGAAGCCGCTGATCAAGATCTTGTAGGCTGAGTAGCTGGGTAATCTGCGTGGCCAACGATGACCTCCTTTCGCATCCAGTTTCCATTCAGAGACAAAGCCCTTCTGTCATGAGTGGGC
The DNA here is from genome assembly GCA_964639795.1 of uncultured Enterobacteriaceae bacterium. Taxonomy (GTDB): domain Bacteria; phylum Desulfobacterota; class Binatia; order Bin18; family Bin18; genus Bin18. The sequence continues at coordinate 4,875 of CAZXFE010000217.1, forward strand.
CCACCAGGACTCGAACCTGGGACCAACCGGTTATGAGCCGGTCGCTCTAACCAACTGAGCTATGGGCCCATGCACCCTGTCTCAGCGGACTTTGATATACCATGCTCCCTATATTTTTCCTACGACCTCCCTAATTCATGAAGTACCTGAAGCCGACGGCGCACTCCGGCTTCATCTCCCCGCTGCTCCGCCTCCCGGATTTCCCGCTGCAGGAGAACCCGTTCCGCTTTTCGTTGGACATGCTGGATCTTTTCAATGCAATCCCACATCAGCTGTTCTTGCACCGCCTGGGCCTCATCTGACTCTTCTTCCAGCATCACTTTTGAGATGCGATCAGCCATGGTTTTCGGTAAAAGTTCTAAAAATATTCCAACATCGATGCTTCCTGGGCCTTCTAGCTGCTGCCAGGCAGCAACAACATCCGCAGCCACTTCACCCCACTCTTGGAACATAGGAATCAGGTCTCGTTCGACCACACAAGAGACCACCTGAGGGTTAACAAGCATAAGCTGGATTAATTCAGCTTCAGCCGAGGAACGATAGCCATTCGGCACAGGCGGCGGTTGGACAGGAGAGCGTATCCCCCGGTCCCGGGCTTTACCTGAACGGTCCCGTTCCGGCCGGATACGACGGAGTTCTTCCTCATTCACCCCAAAGCGCTGGGCAATCTGGGTGAGCAGGGCTCCACGGGCTAAGGTGTCAGTCATTGGTTCTAAGACGGCGACCGCCTCTTTTGCCGCTTGGGCACGTTGAAAAGCCGATGCCCCAAGAGCCGGAGCATGTTGCGCAAAATAGAATTCCTCAAGAGGTGGGGCCGTGTTGATCAGTTCTTCGAGACCCGCCTTCCCATGCGCTTGCCCGAAGGAGTCCGGATCCTCGCCTTGAGGCAGGAAAATGCCTTTCCCCGTCAATCCGGATTCGACGCACAGCGGAAAGGCCCGGGTTGCGGCTCGGCGACCGGCCTCATCGCCATCGAAGAAAATACATATATCAGTCGTAAAACGCTTGAGTAGCTTCAGTTGCCCAAGCGTGAGTGCGGTTCCCAGCACGGCAACCGTCTCGTCAAAACCCCGTTGCACCAGAGAGAGTAGGTCCGTATACCCCTCCACAATGAGCACACGCCCTTTGTCCCGAATCGTCTCTTTGGCTTGATACAGACCGTACAAGAGGGAGCCTTTTTTATACAACGCCGAATCCGGTGAATTGAGGTATTTGGGTAACGGCCGTGTTCCTGCAGTGTTCGGTTGAGAATCCGGAATCAGTCGACCGCCAAATCCCACTGGTCGACCAGTCACGTCAGTGATGGGAAACATAATCCGATGTCGAAATCTATCATACCAACCACCCCCCTCTCGCTCGCCGATAAGGCCCAGCGAGGCAGCCTCAGCCAGAGGCGCTCGCTGCGCAGACAGGAAGCGCACCAATCCTCCACGTTCCGCAGGGGCATAACCAAGCTGGAACTGCTCAGCGACTTCCGCATTGAGGCCGCGCTCTTCCATATAGCGCCGTGCCCCTGTCCCAGCGTTCCCAAGGAGACAGTGACGAAAATAGGTTTTAGCCAATATATTGAGACGGTACAGCCGCGCCTGCTCCCGGGCGTGTGGATCATCGGCCGCCTGAGGCAGGGCAATGCCTGCTTTTGACGCCAGCTGTCTCACCACCTCGGGAAAGGAGATTCCCTCAAGACGGCACAGAAACGTGAAGGCATTTCCGCTGGCTGCACACCCAAAACAGTGAAAAAACCCGCGCTCTTCATTGACGCTAAACGATGGCGTCTTTTCCTCATGAAAAGGACACAGCCCTGTATAATTTTTGCCTGCTTTCCGGAGGGTGACATAGGCCGAAATAACCTCGACAATGCTCGTGCGAGTGCGAATCTCGGTGAGGGTGTCCTCAGGTATTCTGGGTGCCATACCCGTCGTCAGCCCTCCCTCTCTAGGCGGAGTAATCTCGACTGTGTAAAAGAAAACACCCACCTCCAGGAGGTGGGTGTTTGTACATGAACGGACATCAATTAGGCACTAGAAACAAGCATCGCTCTAATACATTGATCGGCTTGCACGCCGCAAAGCACGTTTTCTCGCGGCAATCGCTTTTCGCTTGCGCCGAACACTCGGCT
>CAZXFE010000218.1:0-6991 GCA_964639795.1 uncultured Enterobacteriaceae bacterium
AATAATAGGCCGCCCTGATAATAGGTCGCCTTGGTTCGGAAGAAAAGGAGGGATAGCATGGACTATAGCCGTTATGAGTGTCTGAGCACCCAGCGCGAAGGAAAAGTTTTGACAGTGTCGTTCAACCGGCCGCAAGCCCTTAACGCAATCAACGCGCAATTGCATACGGAGTTGTCGCATATCTTTGCTGATATTGCTCAGGATCATGAAACGGAGGCCGTCGTCTTGACCGGCAAGGGGCGGGCGTTTTGCGCTGGGGGCGACATTAAATGGTTCCAGGACATGACGTCAACTCAGTTGGACGATCTCTTCAGCGAGGCGCGTAAGATAATCATCCACATGCTGGAAGTCGAACAGCCTATTATTGCAGCAGTGAATGGGCCGGCTACTGGATTAGGAGCCACGCTGGCATTATTTTCCGATGTCATCTATGCGGCTGATAACGCCAAGATTGGCGACCCGCATGTGCGCGTTGGTGTCGTAGCTGGAGACGGCGGGGCGATTATTTGGCCGTGGTTGATTGGTACGGCTAAAGCCAAAGAGTTCTTGATGACGGGCGACTTGGTGAAAGCTGACGAAGCCGAGCGCATAGGCCTAGTAAATCATGTTGTCCCGGCCGATCAGCTCATGGAAAAAGCCACGGCGTTTGCTACGCGTATGGCGAATGGTCCACGTATGGCCATTCGCGGGACCAAAGCCTCGGTGAATAAAATCTTGCGCGATACGGTAAATCTGGTCCTCGACACTTCCTTAGCCATTGAGAAGCAGTGTTTTCACACTGAGGATCATAAAGAAGCGCTCCGGTCTTTTGTGGAAAAGCGCGAACCCAAATTTACCGGGGAATAAACCGCTAGATATTCATGGCGACTACGGCTTCTCCTGCTCTACGCCCGCTGAGTGTGGCAATTGCTGCATGCCTGGTAGTGGGCTACGCTGCCATGTTTATTGTCTGGGACATCGTTGCCCCGTTTGAGCGTCCATATGCCGAAGGCCCGGTGAGTGTCGTTTTAGGGGTTCGAGTGTTCGGACTTTCGGCGCAACTTATGCACGCGTTGCAGCTTATGGTTGCACTTAGTATGGCGTTTCGTCTGTGGAAGATGCAGCGCTTGGGGTGGCAGTTGGTCCTGTTTACGGTCGGGTATATGGTTGTCTCATACACGATATGGGCGCTGGCTTATCATGGATCGGACGGATCAAACGGGTCAGACCAATTTGATCCGATTGGTGGCTTTGGTCTTTTTTATGCGGTGATACTCGTAATGCTGCTTGTTCTGACATTTCCGCACCGAAAGAAATTTGCGCGACGCCAAGACAGCGAGAAGATAGTAAGGGGCGGACGGAGGAAAAATGACTGATCAACATGAAAATATTCTAAATCTACTTGATTTCACTGGAAAAACCGCACTGGTGGCCGGCGTACTGGACGAAAATTCCATAGGCTGGCCCATTGCGAAGATGCTCAACGATGGCGGCGCCCGCATTGCGCTGTCAATCCAGCGGAAGGCTGTCCGTCGGATGATGGGCAGCATCCCGGATCAACTCAATAATCCCCTAATTGCTGAATGCGATGTGGGCAAAGACGATCAGGTTGAACATCTCTTCTCGCAGGTCGAGCAGGAGTTTGGTCACCTGGACTATCTTATTCATTCCATTGCTTACGCTCCTCCGTCCTCGTTTGGGCAACGGTTCATTAACATTTCGCGTTCGGATTTTGCGTTGGCCATGGAGGTCAGCGCGTATTCCCTTATCACTTTGGCGAACGGTGCGTTCCCGCTGATGAAGGACCGTGGGGGATGCATTCTGGCCATGACCTACTACGCGGGCGAGAAGGTCATTCCTGGCTATCAGCTCATGAGTATTACCAAGGCCGCGCTGGATAATATTATCAAGAATCTAGCCTTCGATTTGGCTCCGCATCGCATCCGGGTGAATGGCCTTTCCCCTGGTCCGACCTCAACCAGGGCCGGAACTAGTATCCCTGGTTTCGCGATCATGCAGAATCACATGCGTGAATATGCACCGTTGCGCGAGGAAATTCTGAACACCGACGCCGGCAAGGCCGCGCTCTTTCTCTGCAGCCCCTTGGCCGAGAAAATCACGGGCGAAATCGTTCACATTGACGGCGGCTATAATATTATGGGCATGACGATTAAGCCGCCCGAGGGCATGGGCTAGACAGCCGAGCAAGAGAGGCCGAGAAGCCACTCAGAAACTCGTTGAAAAAGGAATAAACATAATGCAGACAGTTGATCCCAGAGAAGTCGGTCTCGATACGGCCCGAGTTGATCATCTCTTTTCCGTCATTGAAGACAAGATCACCCAGGGCTGGTTGTTCGGTGGGACGTTTCTCATTGCCCGGCGTGGCAAAATTATAGCCGCGCGTGCACTCGGCCAGGCCGAGCCGCAAAAGGGGCGGGCGGCCAAAACAGACGATATTTTTTGCCTGTTCTCCACTTCGAAGCCCATCACGGCCACGATGCTGTTGATGAAAGTCGATCAGGGTGACGTTCAGCTGTTCAATAAAGTCGCCGACTATATTCCTGAGTTTGCTGCTGCTGGAAAAAGTAGCGTGACCGTTTCCCAAGTGCTAACCCATACCGCCGGGTTTCCGAACATGGCCTTGGACTGGCCGATGTCCAAATGGGATGACTGGGATGCAACCATAGCCCGGATCTGCGCTCAGCCGCTGGAGTTCGAACCCGGCACAGCCGTGCATTATCACGCCCTGACAGGATCGTGGATTCTGGCTGAGATAGCGCGCCGCGTTGGTGGTGGGCAGCGCAGTTTTGCCCAGATGTGCGCTGAAGACCTGTATGGCCCCTTAGGGATGAAGGATTCCCATATGGGGGTGCGGCCCGATATGCAGGAACGGCGAGTTCCAGTCCAGGCCCTGGATGAAGGCGGCGTACCGTTTCCCATGACGTTTCTAGAAGCTTTCAACGCCCCGGAGGTGCAGGCGGCGGCCATTCCAGGCGGCGGAGCATATTCGACCATCTTCGATCTTGCCCGCTTTTACCAGATGTGGCTGAACGGCGGCGAGCTTAATGGAGTCCGGCTGTTAAGTCCAGCCCTGGTTGATTTAGCGACCACGATCCATACTGGCGATATGGAAGACCGTTTGATCGAACCCATACGTTTGGCCAAACAATGGCCGGTTGCGCCGGCTAACCGTGGTCTGGGCTATTGGATACGCGGGACTGGAATCTTCCCTACGTATTTTGGCGCGCTGGCTTCAGCGCGCACCTTTGGACATGCTGGTGCAAGCAGCATTATGGCTTGGGCCGATCCCGCTCGTGAACTAACATTTGTGGGCTTAACAAGCGGCTTGATCGAAGAACCGCGCAGCATTGAACGTTGGGCCTTATTTTCCGATCTCGTGCAGGCGTGCGTTGTGGACTAGGCAGTGGAGTACGAAAACCGATGAGACCGACACTGACGCCAGGCGCCTTTATCGTCATTTTTCTCCTGATGGGAGTATTGGCGGTTGGGAATTATCTTGTTCTTCAAGCTGGGCCTCTTGGTCAGACTATCCTTGGCCAACTCAGCGCCTTGAGCGGCGACGGATCAGCCACTTCCCTGCTTTATTTAGTTGGGGCCCCGCTTGTGGTGGGTCTGCTGTTGTTACTGATTCTTCCGCGTTGTGTGACAGCTGGAGCGGACTCGGAGACGGAGGCTCCGACACCTCATCTGACGGAGGAGCATGTGCCGCCGAAGAAACCCGTGGCACCAGCCCGGCCAAATTCTGATGCCGCTATTCGGCTGCTGGCTTTATTGCAACGGGAAGGGCGGCTGGTAGATTTTCTGCGCGAAGATATCGGCTCGTATGATGACGCCCAGATAGGGGCAGCGGTCCGCACCATCCATGCATCGTGTCGCCAGGTGTTGACCGAGCATTTCAACATCGAGCCGATGTTCGGCGGCTCGGAAGGTGACATGGTCACAGTTCCTGAGGACTTTGACCCCTCCACAATTCGTCTGACCGGCAACGTCAGTGGAGAAGCGCCGTTTCGGGGTGAATTGCGACATGCCGGTTGGCTGGCTGCATCTGTTAAACTGCCCGAGCAGCCCGCGGGGCAGAACCCACAAGTCATTGCCCCAGCGGAAGTGGAAATTCCAGAATAGACGTTCAGTCTTCGGGGGCGACGTCTGATTACGAAAGGTAGGGGCGATTCCTGAATTGTCCTGGCGAGGTGACCTCACCTTACCATGGCACCGCTGCGATAACCCCCCTCCTTCGATACACACTATGCCTATGACAACTGCGTCGTCATCACCACCTCGGTATATCGTCGGTATTGATCTCGGTACAACAAACTGTGCCGTTGCCTATATCGATACCACTCGCTCTACTGAAGTGCAGCACTTCTCTATCCCCCAACTTGTCAACGAAGCTACGGTTGGGTACCACTCGACGCTGCCGTCGTTTCTGTATTTGCCTGGCCCGCATGATTTACCCCAAGGCAGTCTCGCTTTGCCGTGGGATGGTGAGCAGGTCTTTTCTGTTGGCCAATTCGCCCGTATCCAAGGTGCACGTATTCCGAGCCGGTTGGTCTCTTCGGCAAAGTCGTGGCTGTGTCACGCCGGGGTAGATCGCGAAGCTGATATCTTGCCTTGGGATGGCCTTTCGGAGGTGAAAAAGCTGTCTCCGGTTGCGGTGGCTGCGCGTTATCTCCAGCACCTACGTAATGCCTGGCGGCAAGAAATGGGCAAGGCCCATCCGCTTGAATTACAGCAAATCGTTCTCACCGTTCCTGCCTCGTATGACGAGGTTGCCCGCGAACTCACGGTGCAAGCTGCAGAACAGGCAGGCTTGTCACAGATTACGCTCCTAGAAGAACCCCAGGCTGCCTTGTATGCCTGGCTGGCCGCCCACGCTGACACATGGCAGACCCAGCTCAAACCAGGCAACGTGATCTTAGTTTGTGATGTCGGCGGCGGGACAACGGATCTCAGTTTGATCACAGTCACGCAAGGCATGACTCAGCTTGGTTTAGAACGTATAGCCGTTGGCGACCATCTGTTGCTGGGCGGTGACAATATGGACGTAGCGCTGGCACGTAGGGTAGAGGGGCGCATCAGCCCGGGCGAGCGTCTGGACACTCAGCGCTGGCATCTGTTGTGTCAGTTGTGTCGTATGGCCAAGGAAGATCTCTTTGCCGACGCGTCACAGGAAAAGGCGACGCTGACCCTGCCTGGAAGAGGGAGTTCCGTTATTGGTGGAACCTTAACGGACAGACTCTCCCGACAAGATGTTGACCAGGTGATACTCGATGGATTTTTCCCTAGCGTTGAAGCCGAGGCACGGCCACGGCGGGAAGGTCAGGCTGGACTCCGTGAGTATAAACTCCACGAGGCTAGCCTCCAAGAGTTCGGACTTCCTTACGAAACGGAGCCTGAAATTTTGCGCCATGTCTGCCTCTTTCTGAGCCGACATGTCGACGATGCCGTGCGTGTGTCACACGGATTAGCTCAGCCTGATGCGATACTCTTTAATGGTGGTGCCCTGACTCCGCTCGTAATTCGCGAACGCATTGCCAAAACGGTGGCAGCCTGGTTTCAGACTGACGGACAAGAAGACTGGCAGCCGGCAGTTCTGTCTCATACGAATCTTGATCTGGCCGTTGCGCATGGGGCCGCTTACTACGGGATGGTTCGCCGTGGCCAAGGGGTACGCATTGGCGGAGGCAGCGCCCATTCATACTATATTGGCGTTGGCGGTACACAGAAAAATATGAATAGGGAATCGCCTGAGCAACCAGCTGGCTTGATGTCGGTTGTGTGTCTCGTACGGAGAGGGATGGAAGAGGGCGAAGAGGTCTATCTGACAGAGCAGGAATTTGAGGTGCTGGCCAATCGGCCGGTCAGCTTTCCGCTCTACGCCTCAAGTACAAGAAGCGCTGATCAGCCTGGCGAACTCCTCACGCTCGAAACTGAGCAGATTTCTCTCTTGCCTCCGATACGGACGGTCTTACGCTTCGGTAACAAAGCGGGTCTGACGAAAATTCCGGTCCAAGTATCCGCCCGCTTTACCGAAGTCGGCACTCTCGAACTGTGGTGTGAAGCCCGGCAAACTGACCACCGCTGGCGGCTACAGTTTCAATTGCGTGGCGAAGGCCAGTCTACCTCCGTGCCCGCCGACTCTTCTTCAGCCGTTGTGGGTGAAGAACAGGTGATAGATGAGATCCGTTTGGACGAAGCCATTCACCTCATTCATGCGGTATTTGCCAAGAGCGCAGATGCGGGCGACAAAGTTGAGCCGCAGACGTTGGCCCGTCAGCTTGAAACCGCGCTCGGCACCACCCGCGACAGTTGGTCGCTGAGCGCAATTCGGCGCTTGTGGGACGTCCTGTGGGAAGATCAAAACGGGCGTGGACACGGCCCTGAACATGAGGCCCGCTGGCTTAACTTAGCCGGCTTTTTACTCAGACCGGGGTTCGGCCACCCGACTGACGAATGGCGTATGCAGCAGTTATGGACGATCTACGGCTGGGGGCTCAGACATACAAAGGCGACTCAGTGTCGGGCGGAATGGTGGAATATGTGGAAGCGGGTGTCTGGGGGTCTGAGCCGACAGCAGCAGACGGTCCTGTATAGTGAAATTGCCCCGAGTGTTCTGCTACAGGCAAAGAATCAAAAGAAATTCGGCGGTCGAAAAGTCGGCCCGCAAGAAATACGTGAGATGTGGCAGGTTGCCGGCAGCTGTGAGCGACTGAATGTCGAGGCAAAAAACAGTCTGGGTGAAGCATTAGTCCGGCTGGTAGGAAAATCTAAGGTCTCAGACCAAGAGCTGTGGGCGCTCGCGCGGCTCGGCGCGCGAGCGTTGATCTACGGTCCTGCCAACGGTGTAGTGCGAAAAGAAAAAGCCTCGCGCTGGGTCGAGCGGCTACTTAAGAGCGACTGGCAGAAACCGGAAGCTACGGCCTTTGTGGTTACTCAGATTGCCCGCTACACGGGCGACCGAACCCGGGACCTGGATGAGGGCTTGCGCGAA
>CAZXFE010000219.1:0-6956 GCA_964639795.1 uncultured Enterobacteriaceae bacterium
TTTATGAAAAACACGTGTTTTTGTGTTTTTTTTTGAAATTATTGATTTCGGGGGAAGTGAGTTCTGGCTGCAGGAGGAGTTCTCTTTCTTTCGAGCCTTTTAAAGCCTGTATGAATAATAGATATTTAGCAATGTTTACTATAATCACTTCGGTAAAAGCCATTTTTTAATAACGCATTACTCTATCCGCATGGCTTTTTACCTATGGATAATCATAAATAGAGAGGTTAGCCACGGATGTTCTGCCACTTGTAGCCAAAACATCCCCACACAGAAGTCCCAATGCCGCGACCTGTAGCCTCCAAGAATGCCTGGAAGGTGCCTCCAAGGTCTCTCGTGTAGAAGATCAAGTGGCCACCTGCCGAGAGTCAACATCAGAGCATCTGAGCCTGGCCCCTCAATCCGGGTTTTTGAATCAAAAACTCAGCAGCTTACGTGAATATGGGCTCCTCGAAGCGATACGAAAATATCTCCGCATAGGCGATCTTTTCCTGCGGATTGAGCACGCGCATGATGAAACGGAACGTCGTCGCGCGCTGCGTGAGGCGCTCTGACGCCCCACCATATTCCAACGCCTTTTGACTCAGTACGAACAGACGGGCTTACCTTCTGTTATCGATCTTATTAACTAACAAATAATTAAACATCGGCTTACTAATAAAAATACGGAGATTGTCTGGCGTGCCTTTCCTGATTCTTCTCGATTGTCAGGCCTTGGTATCCTGCGCACCCAGGCCCGGGCCCCCATGCTCTCTCCTCCACCCGCGCCCTCACCGGAGACATTTATTCCCCCGCCTCCAGTTTCACCACAAAACGCAACCCTCCTTCTGTCTTCTACAACCTTATTGTGCCGACAGGAGATTCCGCTCGGCGCGGCGCGGCCTGCAATTGTAGAATTACCCGAAGATGTGACGCCTGAAGAGATCCAAGGTGTTATGCGTATCGTTCAGGCCCTTGTTGGCCCCATTGAATAGTCGCCCGTCTATATACTTGCAGTCCTCTCTCCTCTACTCTTTATTCTCTGTCGGCACACAGAGGATTGGGTCGACTATAGCGTGGCAATAGCGCACGCAGCGGCAAAGAAACACCCATCATCTTAAAATATGCCCAACCCGATTACACGGCTCTTCTTCGCCAACTTCTTCAACCTTTTAGTCGTGTGTATGAGTGTCGCTCAATACTGTATCCCGGTTTGGCTGTTCACCCTTTTTCTACCTCTCCTCCCTGCGCCTTCTCCAAACACCGCACTCCTCCTCCCTCTCATCTTCTTTGGTCTCAATATAACGCTCATCCGATCCTCATTCCGCTCGGTCAATCTCCCGGCCCCTATCCGACTTCTTCTTCGTATCTATTTCTCCTTCGGTTTCATAACCGTCTTCTGTCTCGTGTTTCTTGTGTTGCTTGGAGCTGTGTGGACAGTTCTCTCCCTTATTCCCATCCTCATCCTCACCGTAGTGTCCGCTGCTTCTCCTCTACAGACATCTATCCCGCCTCTCTTGTGGCTCACGTTTAGAGCCACTGCCACGAGCGGGCTACTCCTCCTCAGCGCTCTACTACTGTACGGCTATCTCCTGGGGGAAAAACAGCTCCAAATATCGCGCATCACTCTTGCCCTAGCCAATTGGCCGCCTACCGGTCCGCCGCTCAATATTGTCCATCTGAGCGATATCCATATCGGCACGAACCTTACCCAGCAGGAGTTACAAACGTTTGTGCAAAAGGCGAACACGCTCGATCCAGATCTGATCATTTTGACTGGAGATATCCTCGACGCCAATCCGGCCCACATTCCAGACTTCTTTCCTCACCTCAATAATTTACGCGCACGCTATGGCGTATTTGCCTGTCTAGGCAATCACGACGGCTACGCCGGCTCAGAAGCCGTTGCCGATGGTCTCGTCCGTTACACGGATATTACTCTGCTACGTGATCGGATCGCCCATCTCTCGATCCAGGCAACAAGGATACACCTCATTGGATTAGACGACCGCGGGAAAGACTGGACGCGCGGCCCTGATTCTGACGCTGTCCTTACAAGCCTGAAAGCATCAGTCCCTCCAAATGAACCCTGTATTTTACTGTCACATCGTCCAGATATATTTCCTTTTGCAGCAGAGCTAGGTATTGATCTCACACTATCTGGCCATACCCACGGCGGCCAATTCGCTCTGCCCTTTGCTGCCCAGCGCTTGAACCTCGCTCGTTTTATTACTAGCTTTCCCCGTGGCCAATATGAGCACAATAATTGTTTTCTGTACGTCAACCGCGGCCTCGGTGTTGCAGGCCAACGGATCCGCCTTTTTACGCCCCGCGAAATAGCCCTCCTGACCTGTGGTAGACCATAAGTCCCGCGGCGCCATGAACTCCCGCTCAGAAAAATAACGTTTGCTCCGAAGAATTTTGTAAAGCTTCGCCTACTTGACCCTATCAGACCATTCCTGCATCCTAACGTCCGTATCCACACGCCGGGGAAACAATGCACCATCTCACTCGATCTGTGGAATTTGAGGCTTCTCATCGGTACTGGAACCCCGTTTTCTCTCACGACAAGAACCTTCACATCTTTGGCAAATGTGTCAGTCCTTACGGCCATGGCCACAACTATATTCTGCGCGTGACCGTTTGCGGTCAGAGCGATCCCAAAACAGGTATGGTCATCAATATCAAGGACCTCGACAGTCTGCTGAGAAACATCACAAGCCAGTTCGACCACAAGTTCATAAATCTAGACCACCCTGCTTTTCAAACCCGTATCCCAACGACCGAAAACCTCGCCGCCTATATGCGAGACGAACTGCAAACAACGTTGCGCTCCCCAAATTCTCCCTCTGCAAAGTTTCACCCCGAAAGTGCCGCTGCTCAAGTTTTTCGCGTACGGCTGTACGAAGAGCCTACACTCTGGGCGGATGTCTCAGCCGGAGAAGGAAGAAATATGGCCTCACTCACCAAATCCTTTGGATTTAGCGCCGCGCACCGCTTACACAGCCCGGAACTATCCGATGAAGAGAATCAAGAGCTCTTTGGCAAATGTAATAATATCAATGGCCATGGACATAATTATGAACTTGAAGTGAGCATCCATGGATCAATTGATCCCCAGACCGGAATGATCATGGATCTTGCTAAGCTTATGCAGATCGTTCAAGAAGAAGTCCTCGACCGTTTCGACCATAAGCATCTCAATCTCGATACGGAAGAATTTCGCAGCCTGAATCCGACCGGAGAGAATATCGTCAAGATCATTTGGGACCTTTTGCACCCTCGTCTGGGAACCCATCTGACTCGCGTCGGTCTCTGGGAGACACCCAAGAACTTCTTTGAGTATTACGGGCAAGAGGCTGCGTAATTTTAACTGTGAGTTAGGAGACACAATGACAGCCGCAAATCTCTCCGGGCAGGTTGCCGTCATCACCGGCGCAAATTCAGGAATCGGCGGAGCCACGGCACGGGCACTGTCTCGAGCCGGGGCACATGTCGTTTTAGCCGCCCGCACGCGATCCACTTTGGAAGCCGTCGCACACGATTGCTTACCTAGCGGCGCTAAAGCACTCGCAATTCCGACAGACGTATGCAACGAGGCTGACATTCAGGCCCTCATGTCTAAGACAGTCGAACGCTTTGGACGGCTCGATATTCTCGTCACCAGCGCCGGCGGAGCCACCTTTGGGCCGATAATGGAATCTCGGACGGAAGACTGGGATCTGCTGATGAACGTCAACCTGCGCGGGACATATTTGTGCTGCAGGCATGCACTCACCCACATGTTGGCACGGAAGAGCGGTCATATCCTCAATGTATTGTCGATTGCGAGCCAAATGATTCTGCCGGGATCGTCCGCGTATACGGCTTCTAAGTTTGGTGCGTTGGGTTTGACCAAAGTCATTGCTGCAGAAGTCAGATCAGAGGGCGTGAAAGTCACGGCGGTCATTCCCGGTGCGGTGAATACGCCACTGTGGGATAAAAATGGTGGGGATCTTGATCGGGGCAAAATGCTTTCTGCGGACGATGTCGCAAACGCTATGCTGAACGTCATTGTCCAGCCAGCAAGCATTCATACTGATGAGCTCGTGCTTATGCCGCCGCTTGGCGTTCTCTAAAGAATCCGTCTACGCCGCCCCCTGCCCTCGCCGATAAGACGTCCTCGTAAGAATTTCTGCAATGTGTGTGATGCGGCAAATGCAACATACGGAGGGGGTGGGATTCGAACCCACGAGAGCCTATAAGACTCTACCGATTTTCAAGACCGGCGCCATCGACCACTCGGCCACCCCTCCACGTCGTTGATATTACACAGCTTTTAGGATTTGAGGCAAGTACTCCCAATGGGCCGTGTTGTGAGAAATCGCGGGACTTTTCTTGGAAAACTCTGCGTCCATCGTATCCATCGCACGCTGTTTATGGCCTGTGGACAAATGCGCGTAGCGTAACGTCATGCTTATGGTCTTGTGTCCCATTAACTCCTGCACTGTCCGGATGTCCGCGCCTGACATCACCAAGCGGCTCGCGAAAGTATGGCGTAGGTCATGAATGTCTGCCTGCTTAGCAGCGCGATTAAAAGCTCTGTGACACGATGTATAGGGTTGCCCGCGCTGATTCAAGAACAACCGCGCAGAGTTCTTTCGCAACGAGTCCAATACTCTTGGGCGCAATAAGTCTTCCAACGTCTTTGTCATTGGCACTGACCTAGCCGTCGCATTCTTGGCGTATGCTGCCCGGACCCAAACGAGGCGTCTAGGAAAGTCGATACCGGACGCTGCCAAGCTAAAGAGTTCGTTGCGCCTGAAGTCCGTATGCAAGCCGGTGATTACGAGTTCGACCAATTGCTGGTCACATGCTGCGAGCAGTCGCCGCTCCTCGTCCGGTTCAAGAAAACGGATCCGAGCGTTGTCCACTCTTGGCAACTGCACCTCGCGCACTGGGTTCTCACGTGCCCTCTTCCACAAGATCGCTTTATTATACATCGCCTTAAGGCAGGCTAGTTCCAGCTTTATCGTCTGTGGACTCCTCCCCTGTTCCTTGCGGCGGTGCTTATTGCAGGCTGTGACGATCAGATGATTGCGGACCTTATCACCGCCCGGCGGCAGCGACCACACACCGACAAGCCCAAGTGGCAGGACGAAAAAAAGGGAATACTGCGAGCGGATTATTACCGCAAAACGATTGCGAAAGCAAAAACCTGGACCGTCAAAGCGCAGGCTCAGCAGCGGCTGGCAGGTCGATTTGGGGGCGGGGATAGCGGGAGCTGGGTAGTCGATGCCACCCCCACGGGGGGCGCGGCTGCAAGTCCGCCGGACGATCTCAAGGCAGGCCGGGAGCGCAAGGAAACGCTCGACGATATTTCGGTAATCTTTGGGCTGCGGGTGGTGCAGATTATCAAAATTCTCAGCGACCCGCCCAGCTATACCTATACCGTCACCACGGAGAAGGGCAGCTTTCTGGTGGGCCGGGCACACGAGCTGATCACCCAGACAAAGCTGCGGGATCTGATTGCCGAGCACAGCGGATACTATTTGCGGCCCATGAAGGCGGGTGACTGGGCTTCGATTGCGCAGGGGATGCTGCACATCGTGGAAGAGCGTGAGTCAGGGGTGGAGGCGACGGAACAGGGCGGGCTACACGTCTGGGTTGAAAACTATCTCGTAGCCCGTGAGCAGCGGCGGATGGATACGCTCAAGGCGTTTGGGACGCTGATGCCGTTCGTCCATTCCAACGGCAAAATCTATATTGGCCTCGATGCGTTCAAAAAATAGGTGCGGGATATGCAGGGGGAGTATGTCACGCGGCAGGAAATGTCGCGGTTGCTGATGGCTCATAACGCTGTGGCGGAGAGGTTAAGCGCGTACAACAGCACATCAAAAAAACAAAATACATTGGCCGGAACATGAATTGAATAAGAATTCTCTAATCTCAATGCTCTGTGGCACGTATGCCCGACCTTTTCTCGACACGAGATACACAAGCGTCAGACGCAGAATCACCTGTCAACGATGCCTGCATATCCTGCGTAAACCACCCGGTTTGCGAAAAGTTATCGTAAAGAAAACAAAATAACGTCCTAGTGAGAAAAACATTTGGCTTGAAAGGATGACAGGCGGCGTTTGGGCTCTCGTGCCGAGGAAGGATCATTTTTATGAGATTACGGCCATTTTATGACAGTCTATGACGGTACTATTGATAAGTAATGTCACAAAAAATGTCGTGAATTTCTATATATTTAGGATCGAAAACGCAGCTGCGTGATGAAATGTATAGGCTATTTTTGAAATTTTATTTTTATGTTGGAATGAAAGCCTCAAGTAAAACTTTTCGGTAAGTCCCGTCATACAAGAGCGATAAAAGTAAGTCACCCCATGAGAAACATTGAAGAATCTTTGTATGACGAGTCTCTATGCGTCCTGTTATATTTTTCTATAATTGCAGGTAAAATAATGACTTTTTCTATGACAGCACAGTGTGAAATGTTGTCATGTAACGTCATGCGAAAGCAGCGAAGTGATCGTGCCTGCCGCCGTGGTGCGTAGCTATACCCGGTTTCAGGCGGCAGTCCTGGAGCACCTGGGGCGAGTGTTTAGTGACTGGCACCCGTCCGGGCATGTGGGCAGGCACGCTCGACTCTGCCAGGGTGGGGCCGAAATCGGGAGAGGACACAAACGGTACGGTGCAGGACAAGGGGGTTTGAACTGCCTTATGTAGGAGATTGAACCATGTCCAAACGAACTGGTCGTGAACGCTCAAAGATCGAGAAAGACCGGGATCGTGCTTTGATCTCAAGTTTGTATTGCCGCGGATGGACGTATGAAACGATAGGTGTAGAGGTCGGCAAACTGTACCCCGCTGGCGCTGACCCGGGGACGGCAAAAGTGCAGCCAGGCAAACCGTTCTCTAAGGCGCACGTGTTCAAGGAAATGAAGTTCATCAGAAAGATGTGGCTCCGGGATCGGCTCGGCAAATACGCC
>CAZXFE010000220.1:0-6942 GCA_964639795.1 uncultured Enterobacteriaceae bacterium
GCAGACGGGTGACCCTGTTACGGGTGCAACCATCAACACCACCGGTGCATTCACCTTTCGCGCGACTAAAGTTGGCTCAGAGACGGCTCTGGCCAGAATTGTCAATTTGGTCCGCCAAGCACAGGGGTCGAAGGCGCCGATTCAGCGTTTGGCCGATACGGTAGCATCATATTTTGTGCCGGCTGTGATTGTGACTGCAGTCCTGACCTTTGCTGTCTGGTTCGTTGCCGGGCCAGAACCTGGACTCAACTTTGCTATCATGAATTTTGTGGCTGTGTTAATTATCGCCTGCCCATGTGCGCTGGGGCTGGCAACACCCACGGCCATTATGGTGGGAACGGGCCGTGGTGCGGAGCAGGGCGTGTTGATTAAAGGCGGCGAGATATTAGAGCGTGCAGGTAAACTGACCACTATCGTGTTTGACAAAACCGGGACGCTCACGACCGGTAAGCCTGCAGTCACTGATATCATTTGCTCTGAGGCGGTGACTGGGTGTGAGCGTCTTACCGAAGAAGAACTTCTGCGGGTAGCTGCCAGTGTGGAATGGCAAAGTGAACATCCGCTAGGACAAGCTATCGTGCAACATGCTAAAGACAGAGGACTAAGACTCATGTCCGTTGAGGCGTTCTCAGCGCTTGCCGGGCACGGTGTCGAAGCCCGGCTGGAAGGCAAAGCCGTCTTGATCGGAAGTCAGAGACTGGTAGCGAAACACGGTGTCCAGCTGAAAGACTTTCAAGTGCAGTCTGGGAGACTTGCCCGCGTGGGTAAGACGCCGCTGTATGTCATGGTGAACAGGCATGTTGTCGGGCTGATTGCCGTTGCCGATGTACTCAAACCCCAGGCGGCGAAAGAGGTACAACAACTTTGCCGCCTGGGCCTCGATGTTGTCATGGTAACGGGCGATAACCAATACACGGCGCAAGCTATTGCCCAGCAGGCGGGTATCTCACGTATCCTGGCAGAAGTCCTGCCGGAAGATAAAGCTGCCGAGGTCGTCCGCCTACAACAGGCTGGGGCCAGCGTTGGTATGGTCGGTGACGGGATTAATGATGCGCCTGCCCTGGCGCAAGCCGATGTCGGTATCGCGCTTGGGACGGGGACCGACGTGGCAATCCAGGCGGCCGATATTACCTTGCTGCGTGGTGACCTGAGTGGTGTGAGTGCCGCGATAGCCTTGTCGCGTAGAACCATGCAGATCATTCGTCAGAATTTATTCTGGGCGTTCGCGTATAATGCCGCAGGCATTCCTCTGGCTGCGGGAGTGCTATATCCGGTCTTTGCCATCTTGCTTGACCCCATGTTCGCCGCGATGGCGATGGCGTTAAGCTCTGTATCCGTACTGACGAACTCACTACGCTTACGAACGCTGGGTTTGGAGTAAATCCATGCCGTACGCCACAACCGTCCGAAATGAACGCTTTGCTTTTGACAACCTGAGTGTAGTGTTTGCGAAGGCGAACGAAGAGAAGTCGGGCGATCAACTGGCTGGCATTGCCGCGGGGTCTGAACAAGAGCGTGTTGCTGCAAAACTTGTACTCGCAGATGTTTGCCTCTCGGAAATTGTAGACAACCCGTTGAGCGATCCTGACCAAGATGAGGTCAGCCGGCTCATACTAGACAACCTCGATCGCGAGAAATTTCATGCAATTGCTGGAGTAACGGTTGGTGAGTTTCGTGAGTACCTGCTCGATGAGGCCCAGGATGGCGATACTCTCAGGACACTACAGCGCGCTATTACCCCCGAAGTGGCGGCCGCGGTGACCAAGCTGATGAGCAACAAAGACTTGGTGCTCGCCGCAAATAAGATCCGTACGGTGACGAGATGTCGCAATACTCTGGGCCAGCGTGGTGTGCTGGGCCTTCGTCTGCAACCTAATCATCCAGTAGATGATCTCGGTGGAATTTTATTATCGACAATCGATGGTTTATTGTTTGGTTGTGGTGATGCCGTGATTGGCGTAAACCCGGCTACGGAGTCAGTGGAAACCGTGAGCCGGATTCTGCACGGCCTCAACCATTTGATTGAAGCCTATTCTATTCCTACGCAGTCGTGCTGCCTCGCCCATATAAGTACGCAGTTGGACAGTTTGGCGTCCGGTGCGCCAGTCGACTTACTGTTTCAGTCTATTGCCGGCACGCAGGCCGCAAATGCGAGCTTCGGGGTCAATCTGAGCATCTTGGGCGAAGGACGCGAGCGGGTGCTGGAGCAGCACCGGAATCGGGATGTGAAATGGGTTGGGGATAATGTGATGTATTTTGAGACTGGGCAGGGCAGTGCGTTGTCGGCCAATGCACACCATGGCATAGACCAACTCACTCTCGAAGCGCGCGCCTATGGTGTCGCTCTCGCGTTTGATCCTTTTCTCGTCAATACTGTCGTCGGTTTTATTGGCCCCGAATATTTGTATAATGAGCGTCAGATTATTCGAGCTGGGTTGGAAGACCATTTTATGGGTAAGCTGCTAGGTCTGCCCATGGGCTGTGACGTTTGTTACACCAACCACGCTGAGGCCGACCAGAACTCTGCGGACAATTTGTTGTTGCTGCTCACTGCTGCCGGCTGCAATTATTTTATGGGTGTGCCGTGTGCCGATGATGTCATGCTGAGTTATCAGTCAACCAGCTTCCATGATGCGGTTGGGGCTCGGCAACTTTTCGGTTTGCAGCCTGCACCTGAGTTTTTGGAATGGCTGGAGCAGATGGACATCTTTCGGAATGGGCAGCTCGTTTCTTCCAATGAACAGGCTCGTAAAAAGTTGGAAGACGGGGTCAGGATGATTGAGAACGTACCAATGTAGTTGTGTAGTCTGAAGGTAGTCCCGCGAAATCCAGGGACTCCCGGATTCCATTACATTCCATCTAGGCTACGATGCTGCTCAAGAGGTAATATGATGGCGACTCCTGTGAAATCGAAACGTCCTTCAGCAATCTCGCAGTCTTGTGATGCAGTCGATCCACTAGCCGTCATCCGTGCTCGCACGTCTGCACGCATTTTTGTTGGCCGATCCGGTCCTGCCTATCGTACTCAGACACAGCTGGCCTTACGTTTCGCTCACGCAGCAGCCAGAGACGCTGTCCATTCCGAAACCAACTTGGAAGGTGATTTCGAACCTGCCTTTCTCGCCGAATGGCGGATATTCGAAGTTGCGAGCCAGGCTAAGAGCAAAGCGGAATACCTCGTGCGACCAGACCTTGGCCGACTGTTGTCTGCCAAGGCGAAAGCCTCCGTGGGCGAGCGATGCCCGACGAGCGCTGACCTTCAGGTTGTCATCGGAGACGGACTATCGGCTGCTGCAGTCGTCAAACAGGTCCCGCGATTACTGCCGCTCTTAGCTCAAGGTGCGAAGCAGAGAGGCTGGCGTTTCGGCCGAGCCTTCTTCATTCGCTACTGCAGAGTCGGCGTGCTGAACGGCCTTGGAGAATTGCTTGATCCCACGGTGGTCGTGTTGTTAATCGGTGAACGGCCCGGCCTTGCCAAGGCAGACAGCCTATCGGCCTATATGGCCTATCGTCCAAGAAACAGCCACACGGATGCAGAGCGGAATTTGATCTCTAACATTCATGCACGTGGAGTGGCTCCTGACACAGCAGCGGAGCGTATTCTACGTATCGCTGAGCAATTTCGACAAATTCAGCTCAGTGGAGTCGCAGTGAAGGAAGAGATTAGGAGTCTCCAATATAAATTCTCTCCTACGCGTTGAGTGGAAGCTTCTAATAGTGCTGTGTCTATATCGAAGTTGTGTATTAGTACGCGTTCATACTTTGACGGGCTCAGCATGAACGAGTCTGATCCACCGCCGCTCCTCCCGTCGCCATGAGCCTGCCGAAGAGGGAACGGTAGCAATAGAACGCACCACTTCACCGTAGACACGCCAGTAGTTTGCGCCCTGCGTACCAGAAGCGAGATGGAGCAGGGTGGCAGGCTACGTCTACTAACCTGACCTACTACCTTCCGTTGCAGCTTTAGTCAGCGTGTGATTTGAAGACTGGAGCAACGAAAAGGAGGACTCCGTATGGCAACCCCAGGTATGTTGATTATGAGCAGTATGACCCCAGGCTCCCTGGACCAATACGTCGATTATGTCAAAAAGGCTGAAGAACGCGGCTTGCGAAACTTTTTGGTCACTGAGTCCTTTACTGATTCCTTGGCGTTGGCGCAGCATCTGGCCTCCGTCACGTCGAAGATTCAGGTCGGCACCGGCATTACCAATCTCTACCTTCGAAATCCGCTCATTGCTGCTCTGCATGCCATGACGATAGATCGCGCTGCCCCAGGACGTTTACTGCTTGGCCTGGGTACGAGCCATGTGCCTTTGAACAGCATGTTCGGCATTGACATGGCCAAACCGCTGACCGCGTTACGTGAATATGTCACTGCCGTTCGGAACATCTTGGATGGCAAAGATGAGGCGGCGGCAGAACTTGGGCTGCCTACGATGAAAGCGGATAACAAGATTCCTATTTATCTGGCTGGCATTTCACCCAAGAGTATCCACTTAACCGGGGAACTCGCCGATGGCAGCCTGCCTCTGAATTACGCCCCGCATGGGCTGCATGAAGTGGTAGACGGCATTGCGACTGGTGCGCAAGAGGTGGGGCGTTCAGCATCGCATGTACAGATTGGCCTGATTATGCACTGCTGTGTCTGTACGGATAAAGGCGTTGCCATGCGCTCGGTCCGGCAGACGTTATCCTTGTACGGGCGCATGCCGTACTACAATCGTCTCTTTGCTCGACAAGGCTTTGAGAAAGAAGCCGCAGGCATCATGGAAGCCGCAAGTAATAATGATATGGCTGCTGCAGCTGAAGCCGTTTCCGAAGAAATGGCTGAAAAAGTCGCCGCTATGGGCACTGTGCAGGAGTGTCAGAAGAAAGTTGAAGAGTTTGAAAAAGCTGGAGCTTCTTATGTTATTCTCTATCCCACTGCAATAGACGGAGATTACGATAAAGGCGTGCACGCTGTACTCGATGCGTTTGGGGGATAGAAGGATGTGTTTCCCTCGCCCTCTCAGGGAGAGGGCGAGGGCCGTGTAAGCGGACGAGGGTGAAGGTTGCTCAGATGACTGTTTCCTTTCCCCTGATGGGCGAAGAGCACAAAATATGAGGGGAAAGAAAAAGACAAACGTTCCGAGTGAGGCGAGTGATAATACCGTACGGGCGGACCGTTGGCTGTGGGCAGCCAGGTTTTATAAAAGCCGCTCCTTAGCCGGCGAGGTCTGTGACGGCGGAAAGGTGGAAGTCAACGGACATAAGGCGAAGCCGCATAAGTTGGTTCGAGTGAATGACACCGTGGAGTTTATGCACCCGCATGGAACAAAGAAACTCAGAGTTCTCGCTGTGTCAGAAAAGCGTGGTCCAGCCGCTGAGGCCCGGCTGTTGTACGAAGACAATTCCCCGCCCCCACCGCCACGTGAAGAACGGTTTGATTTCTTTCAACAACCGTCGTCACGACTACAGGGGCAGGGACGACCTACCAAACGCCAACGCCGAGAGACCGAATGGTTACGAGGCCGATGAGAAGGGAAACAAGAATGGCATGATAGACTTACGTAGCGACACTGTAACATTGCCGAGTCCAGCTATGCGCGCAGCCATTGCCAAGGCCGAACTCGGGGATGACGTCATGGGCGAAGATCCGACTGTCAACCGCTTACAAGAACTGGCTGCAGAAAAGGTCGGTAAAGAGGCTGCGCTGTTGGTCAGCAGTGGAACGATGGGCAATCTGGTTGCCTTACTCGCCCACTGTAGCCGAGGACAGGAGGTCATTCTTGGTGATGAGTGTCATATCTTCAATTATGAGGCCGGTGGTGCATCCGCTCTCGGTGGAATTGCGTATCATACTGTTCCGACCGGCCGATTGGGCGAATTGGACATTGTCGATTTAGACCACGCCCTACATCCACCTGATATGCACTACGCACCGCCTGGAATCATTTGTCTGGAGAATACGCATAACCGTTGTGGTGGCACGATTCTCAAAGCAGACTATCTGCAATCTGTTCGGGCTTTAGCAGATAAAGCCTGTATTCCCGTCCACCTCGATGGATCGCGTATCTTCAACGCGGCAGTTGCCTTGGGCTGTGACGTGCGCGAATTGACACGACCGGTTGATACCGTGCAGTTTTGTCTGTCCAAGGGACTGTCTGCACCTATTGGTTCCTTAGTCTGTGGCAGCAAGCGCTTTGTGGAACGAGCCAGGCGTTGTCGTAAAATGGTTGGCGGCGGGATGCGCCAGGCCGGCATTATTGCTGCGGCTGGGATTGTTGCGCTGAATGAAATGGTTGAGCGCTTAGCTGAGGACCACGCAACCGCACGACAGCTCGCTGATGGGTTGGCGCAACTGCCGAGCGTTACGATTGATCTTGAAACGGTGCAGACCAATCTCGTCATTTTCCGTGTATCCACCCCGCATGAAAATGGTAGCTCGTTTGCCGAGGTGCTAGGCGAGGCTGGAGTCAAGATCGGCGATATCGGCGACGGTCGTCTGCGGGCCGTGACCCACTACGGCATATCGCAGCGTGATATTAACGAAGCGCTGCGGATGATTCGGGAGACATGGCAACCGACTGCGGCGTAGAGGGGCGGGGAAGCCCGCTCAAGCCTGCAGTTGTGTTGGGTTACGCTACGTTGATCTGAGCTACGGGATCTGCTGCCGCAGCCTGTACATTTTTTCTATCGAGAGGCTTTGTTGCATAAATCTGGGTTTTTTACCGTGGAGCTTTGCTTCAAGCACCAACCTTGTAACTGTCAGGCAGGCCAAGAAGTGTCATCCGATTGAAGACGGCACATTTGAGGAGCATTTCGCCGAGCTGGTTCTCAATGGTACGCGTCTGCAACCGTTCTGCGAAGATGGTCTTGTAGCGGAAGAAGGCCGTCACGGCCAGACTCCGGGGGTGATAGCCACTGTGGCGTTTCCGCGCTTTTCGCTCCAGGTGCCGGATC
>CAZXFE010000221.1:0-6910 GCA_964639795.1 uncultured Enterobacteriaceae bacterium
TGTGCCCAGTCCACGGGCCCGATCTACTCCGCGGAAACGTCCGCCACTGACCATTACGCTTGAAGTTGACGGAATCATGCAAGGGATTCCCGCGTCGAATGAGCAGTAAGGTGAAAGTATGCGAATTCGGCGCTTTCTACAACTTATCCTTGGAGTCACGGCCTTATGCCTGGTGTGGCAGATTGTGACGACCTGGAACCGTACTCCGCCCGTTGCCCATTCCGCTCCGGGTCGTGACGGTGATGAGGACGGAGTGCTGATGTCTCTTCCAGATCGACCTGTCCGGGTCGGGGAAGGCTTGGCGAAACAGATTGCCGACAAAGATCTCTTTGCTCCGGAGCGACAACGATTAGAGGTAGTTCCACAGAGCGCTCCGGTTGAACCTGTCCCTCCCCCGGCTCACCTCACGCTCGTCGGTGTGTTTCTTGCACCAGGACGAGAGGAAGCCTTTTTAGCTGACTCTTCACAGGCGAACAAGGTGACTCGGGTGCCAAAAGGCGAGCTGATTGATCGGTATCGCCTGGCGAAGGTCACGTCTTCCAAAGTAACCCTGTCGTATGGGCCGGACGGTGGAGAGGTGGATCTCCCATTGCAACTGCTTGACAGTCCGGGTGCAAAAAAGGCACCTAGACTCCTACCTGAGAAGTCACAAGTGCGGTCCAGGGATGGACGGACAAACAGGACACAGGTAAGTCGTAAACCTAAAGAGTCAGCATCCGACGATTCGGTCGAGATTCGGAAGAAAATCCTACAAATGCAAGTGCGCCTGCGTGAGATCCGCCGTCAAGCTGCTCGTGAAGGTGGTACCACTCCAGACGGACGCTAGAGAATATTGTTAGAGAGTGGGGAAGAAGTGAGGACAAGTGAGGTGGGAATGGTACGGACCTGGTGCTTGAGCGCGGTTCTTTTATGCACGCTCCTACTGGTTGCGCCACGCCAGGGGCTGGCCCAAGACGCCGCAAGTTCTCCGCCAACGGAGAACGACAATACAGAGGGCTGTGTTCCCGTTAGTGATACCGCACTCATTGAGTTTAATTTTGAAGGTGCGGATATCCGGGAAGTGATCCAGGGGCTGGCAGCTGGGCTGTGTATCCACTATTCGATTGATCCACGTGTCCAAGGCACGGTGACCATTCGTACCGCGAGTAAGCTGAGTGGCCAGGACCTGTTTCCGCTCTTCCATCAGATCCTGCGGACGAATGGCATAGCCGCAGTGAAGGCGGGCGAAGTCTACCATATTGCCCCGGTTGGAGAGGCCAAAACCCGTGTTCCGCTGCTAACACAACGGGCTGAGCGACGAGTAGCGGCGGCTCAGGATGAATTTGTCATTGAACTAGTCAAGGTCGAATATCTGGCAGCTGGAGAAATGGCTGAGATCATTCAGCCCTTTGTCTCGCCAGGGGGTGATGTGGTGGCCTATCCGCGCGGCAACCTGGTTATCCTGACCGATTTGGCTTCGAATGTTGAGCGTTTGAAAGAGCTGGTTGCCGCTTTTGATACAGATACGTTTCGGGAACTCCATGCCCAGGTCTACCGGATTGAACATGCCGGTGTTGATGATATCGGTAAGGAGCTGGCGAGTGTCTTGCAACCGTATGGCGTCACAGCGCAGAGCGCAGAAGAACGTGGGGTGTACATTATTCCGCTTCCTCGGCTGAACTCGCTCGTAGTGATTGGGTTTAATAACGAAATTTTTAGCCAAGTAGAAACGTGGATTAAGCTCCTTGATGTGCCGCCCGAAAAAGGCGGTGGCCGCACCGTGCACGTCTATGCGGTGGAGAATTCAAAGTCAGCGGATCTGGCCGATGTGCTGGGCGATTTATATGGTGGTGGGGGCGGTCGAAGCAGTCGAAGCAGTCGAAGCAGTCGGAGGGGTGAAGAGCGGGGGACAAGAGGAGAAGGCAGCAACCGGGAAAGCGGTAGCGCGCGCTCTTCGAGCGGTAGTGGTTTGGGGTCAGGCGGGTCTCTAGGTGGCCGGGGTCGAAGCGGCCGGGGCGGTAGCGGAAGCTCACGCAGAAGTGGAACTCAGAATATTTTGATTGAGCCCAAAGAAGGCGAGCCGTCCATTTTTAAAGAAGCAGTCCGGATTGTGGCGGATGAAGGTTCGAACTCGTTAATTGTTTTGGCCACGCCACGCGATTACGAGAAAATCCGAGGGGTTTTGGTCAAGCTCGATATGGTTCCCCGGCAGGTTTTGATCGAAGCCATCATTGCCGAGGTGACGCTTGATGACGACCTCCAATTTGGTATTGAATGGGCCCTTGCCAGTGGCGCACTAAGCAGTGGGGGTAGCACTGATGCAGCGGGTGGTGCGACGGGTAGGGGTAACGTCTTCCCTTTACCTAATGCCGCCCTGACAGGGGCGAAACGTGCGGCGGGTCTCGGCAGCACAGGGTTGGTTTCGTTTATTACCGACCGAGACAAATTTTTTGCTATCCTGACTGCTGCGAGCACAAAGTCTAATGTGAATATCCTGGCCACTCCGCATGTCCTTGCTGTGGATAATCGAGAGGCCACTATCCTGATCGGTGAAGAAATCCCCATCTTGACGTCAACCCAGCAGAGTACCTTAGCGCTTTCCAATATTGTCTCGAGCATTCAGTATCGAGACACAGGTACGATTCTGACCATCCTGCCCCAGGTCAACTCCGCAGGCTTGGTCAATATGGAGATCAAACAGGAAGTCAGTAATGTCGGGGTGACGTCGTTCGGTGATACCAATACGCCGAGTTTCACTTCGCGTGTAGCGGAAACGACGGTGGTGGTGCGCGATCGTGAGTCTATCCTCATTGGCGGCATTATTGACGAGCGGGTCGAGCGCACCCGTAGCGGAGTTCCCTTTCTCATGGACGTTCCCGTGCTTGGTCGTCTGTTTCGGATGGAACAAGACAAGCGTGAGCGTACTGAACTGGTTATTCTGATTACGCCATACGTGATTCGTGACAGGAACGAGGCACAGTGGATGACGCAAGAGTTTACGAGCCGGATCCAAAAACTCAAAAAGATGATCGACAGTGCACGCCAGCCCAGTCTGAATACGTCGCCGTCCGCGTCAGCGCAAGAAGAAACACGTTAGAGCAATTTGCAGTTGCGAGTGTACAGGGTCCAGACTCGGAGATCCCCCCCCTTGCCCTCTCAAGAAGCCGGGCTTGAGCCAGGTCGAAGACGGTGAAACGGGAGCGGAGCGACTGTGTGTGAGGGTGAAGAGCCTTGGCAAAATAACATGAAAACGGTAGGGAGCAGGACGATTCTGGAAGGGTGAAGGGGATGCGAAGGTTCGGAGTCTTTTGTTTATTGGCAATCGCAATTGCCGGTGCATACGCGAATGCGCTGGAGAATGGTTTTGTTTTTGACGATTTCTCTCTCGTAGTGAACAATGCCGCTCTGCCTCGCATTGCCGCCGATCCGAGCCTTGTGCTGACACCCAAAGCACTCGGATATCGACCCGTGCGGACACTGTCCTACGTGGTGGACTATCATCTTAGCGGAGTGCAAGGTGGTCAGCTCGACGCCTGGTTCTTCCACTTGAACAATATCGTCTATCATTGGCTCACAGCCTGTGTTGTTTTTTTAATTGCTTTGCGCTTGACCAATATTCGCACACATGTGGGCGGAACACAGGCTGAGGGCGAGGAGGGGATGCGCTGGCAGCCGGCTGTCTTCACCGCGTTGCTGTGGGCGCTGCATCCCCTCCAAGTCGAAACGGTGACCTATATATCCGGTCGGCGGGATATATTGACCACGCTGTTCTTTCTGTGCGGTTTCTGGGCCTTTCTTGGCTGGCGCGAGCAACGGACGGTCGGGAAACGGATAGCGTGCTTTCTTGCCATTGTGCTGAGTTATGTTCTCGGGGTGGCAAGTAAAGAGATGGCGCTCACCCTGCCGCTGGTGATGCTGGGCTATGATGGGTTGCGCGCCAGCCAGGTGCAGGGCGTGTCTTTCGGTCCACGCTATATGGGAGAAGTCGTACGAGGCATAGGACGGGGAATCGGTCAGCACAAATTTCTCTATGGGCCGCTTCTCCTCCTGGGTGTATACTTTGCGTGGTATGCGGCGTTCGTGATTCTGCCGACCTGGGCTATTCCGTGGTACGGTGGAGGGGTTGTTACGAACTTCCTGACTGTCGCTCGCATTTGGGTGTATTACCTCTTTTTGTTGTGTGCTCCGATTCATCTGCTGGCGGACTATACGGGGGCTTTCCCGATAACCCTGTCAGCGTTTGACCCGTTGTCTTGGCTGGCTGTCGGTTTTCTGCTGTCCCTTGGACTGATGGTGCTCGTCGCACTGCGGTTTTCCTCAGTAGTGGCCTTTGCACTTGCCTGGGTCGCGATGACCCTCCTGCCTGTGTCGCATATCATTCCCCATCCCGAAGTGATGGCTGAGCATTATTTATATTTGCCGTCTGTGGGGTTCTGTCTTCTCGTTGGACTCGGGTTTGCGCATGTTACACAAAACCAAACCGAAAATCGCTGGATTTCCATGCTTGGGTACGGAACCTTCAGCGTCCTGGTCTTGGCTGGCCTGTACGTCGCGGTGATGTCGTATGGCGAGACGACGGCGGCACTCAAGCGGGAGCTTGCCCTCAGTGTGTATGCGCTTGGTTTTTATCTTGTGGTCATTGTCGGCGGAGT
This sequence comes from uncultured Enterobacteriaceae bacterium, assembly GCA_964639795.1. GTDB lineage: Bacteria > Desulfobacterota > Binatia > Bin18 > Bin18 > Bin18. Next base: position 4,632 of record CAZXFE010000221.1, read on the forward strand.
CTGGCTGACAAACTGGAGGAGAGAGAAACGTGGGCCGATTGTGTTCGGTGCGCTTGGGGCGAGCGCGCTTGCCGTACTCCTCGCATTTTATACAGTTCGCACTGTCACACGGAATCGAGACTGGCGCGATGATCTGAGCTTCTATGCTAAAATGGTCGAAGATAACCCAATCTCATGTCGGGCCCGGCTTGGATTGGGCTACGTCGCGGATCGCAGTGGACTGGCGCGCATGGCGATCGCTCATTATCGGCGCGGGATCCGGCTGTGTCCCGGTGATCCACGCCTGCATACCAACGTTGGCGCCGCATACCAAAAACTGAAAATGTTACGCCCGGCGAAGCAGGCCTACCAGGAGGCACTCCGGCTCCAGCCCAATAGTAGCGTCTCCTGGAATAATCTCGGATTTTTATACATTGAGACCGGTGAATTCGCGCAAGCCCACGAAGCCTTGCAAAAGGCCGAGCAGCTTTCTGCCGGCCAAGATCTGGCCGTGTATGCCAACCTGGGGATAATGCATGAGATGCAGGGCCAGTACGCACAAGCGCTTGCCGCCTATCAGAAGGGCCTCCAGCTGGCGCCGGAGGCTGACTTCTACCGCCAAAAAGTTGAGGTCATGCGAGAGCAAGTTGCACAGTCAACGGATTCCTCTGGTATGCGCTGATCGAGCTGGAGCCAAGCTGGGACCAAGACGGAAGCTTATGCCCGGAAAAATTTTCCTGGGCAGACAGGCGCATACACGGCACGAGCCAGAGCAAAGCCGCTTTAGTCCGCGAAACCGCCCTTTTCTCTGGCACTCCTTTTGCCCCCCTATTTGGAATAGGGCCGAGCGATGGCTGTGGGAGGTCGTATGCTAAGTCTGACCAGCCCAATTGACGTGAACCCTGCCGTGTCGATTCCGAGTCAAGATATAGAAAAAGCGCTGCCACCGTTTCTGGATGAATCGCAAAAAGACTTTGTGGAGATGCTGACCGCACTGGTACAAGACCTCATCGAGGATGCCCAAGCAGGCGCAAACTCCTCTGGCGCCAATCCAACTGCCCCCGCAGCAACTATTGCACCTGCTGGCCGGACGCCTCCCAGCTAGCCGAGCGTCGCCTCTTCCCCGGACGTTCCTTCGGTTCCGGCGCCGAGTAGCCAGCCGCCTGACCTGCCGTATGGAAACGGGGTATGGTCGGACATCTACGCGTATGACGTAGATATTCCTCAGCAGGGAATCCCCGCGGACCAAGTCGCGCATGGGACAAATGTGCCTAATTGGTTCGGGCTGGATGACCCGACCGGCGTGATCGATTCCGCTCACATTCCCAGCTGGGATGGCAGTACACCCCTCGGCGTACCTGTTAACGTGGGGCCTTTTTATACCGCCAGCGGTGGTCTGGGCAGATTGGCGTTGAATGGCACGGTGTGGGATACAGCCGGCTATATTCGACATAACACGTTCGGGTCCGCGGTCGCGGATGCCAATGCCCTGAGTATGGCTGATGCTATGGCCGCGGTCCAAACCAATGTCTCCCAAGCAGGCGGGCTCTTCACTTTGGGTGAAGGGCGAGGACTCTCGAGTAACTCTTGCGCCGCGGCGCAAGAGCGGCATCCGCTTTATTTTGAGTCTCACGGGGCTCGCCAAGCCCAAGCTGTGCTGGCGCTACGGAATTCGCCGGCTGGTTTAATCAGAGGAAAATCGTGCCTGGCACCAGCCTGCCGGCCTGGGATGGGCATGTGCCGACTGGGCTGCCTGCCGGATCGGTCCCCTTTTTTAGGACGGGCGGGGTACTTGCCTTTCTTGGTGTGCATTGCCAAGTATATAAGCCTCAAGTTCATATTCAGAATACCGTTTTGGCTGGAAGTATCTCTTCACGCTTGTGAATGTCACAAATAGATTTCCTGAGCCAGATGCATGACTCAAGCCACCTGGTCCGCCGACCATTGACGATGAGCGAACTGTATGCTGGGCTAGCGATGTGTGGAGCACCTCCGGTCTGCGTTACCATCGAGAAACTATAAGGAATTTAGACTTGACACCTTGTCCGGCCATAAACTACAATGATTTCCAATCCATCAAAGGGTGGGAAGAGAGCAGGCGTTGATGGGGGTGTCCTTGTGTTATCAGTCCGCCGGGCGAGGTTCCGTATGTGGATTCGTTATACTGGCCGTGCTCCTCGGGTCGTGCCAGTCTGAGCAGGCCACGCCGAGTGTGCAGTCGCTAGAACAACGAGTGGAAGCATTTTGGGAAGCGCGTATCCAGGGGGATGACCTTGCAGCCTACACCTACGAAGCCTATG
>CAZXFE010000222.1:0-6854 GCA_964639795.1 uncultured Enterobacteriaceae bacterium
CTGCTTATATCTTGTAGCGCTTGATTAAATTCCGGGCGATTACAATCTTCTGAATCTCGCTCGTGCCTTCACCGATAATCATAAGCGGTGCATCCCGATAAAAGCGCTCGACTGGAAACTCTTGGGTATAGCCATAACCACCCAAGACACGCATGGCTTCCAGCGCGACTTCTTGGCACGTTTCCGACGCAAACAATTTGGCCATACCGGCTTCGAGATCGCAGCGTTCACCATTGTCTTTCTTGTTTGCGGCCTGGTGGACAAGGAGCCGCGAGGCTTCGATTTTCGTTGCCATGTCCGCCAGCTTGATCTGAATAGCCTGGTGCTCACAAATCGGCTTGCCAAAGGTCTCGCGCTGCTGGGAGTAGCGGATGGCTTCTTCGAATGCGGCTTGGGCCACTCCGACTGCCCGAGCCGCGACATTGATTCGTCCGACCTCTAATCCCCCCATGACCTGCTTAAAGCCCAGACCTTCTTCGCCGCCAATCAAACTGCTGGCTGGAGTTGGGAAATCCTCAAAGGCGAGCTCGCACGTATCGAGGCCTTTATAACCCAGCTTCTTGATGTCCCGGCTCACGGTCAGTCCGGGTGCCCCTTTCTCAACGGCAAACAAGCTGATGCCGGTGTAGGCTGGAGCGGCTTCAGGATTTGTCTTCGTTGCGACGGCAAGAATATTGCCGTGACGGGCATTGGTGATGAACATTTTAGAGCCGTTGATTAAATAATTATCACCGTGCTTTTTGGCCGTTGTCCGAATGCGCTGCACATCGCTGCCCGCATGTGGTTCGGTGAGAGCGAGACCGCCCCGTTTTTCACCGCTGGCCATTGCCGGCAGGAGCTGTTGTTTTTGTTCCTCTGTTCCAAATAGGACTAAAATGTGGGCGAAGAGTAGATGAGAATTTAAAATACCGGTGAGGCTCATCCAGCCTCGACAGATTTCTTCGATGATCATGGCGTACGTCGTAAACGACAGGCCCAGGCCGCCATACTCAGTCGGGATGATCGCGCCGAACAGCCCAAGTTCTTTCATTCTTTCAACCAGGGCATGCGGATATTCGTCCCGATGTTCCATCTCGCTGGCGACGGGTTTGACCTCGCGTTCAACGAAACGGTTGATGGTGGACATGATTTGTTGCTGCTCTTCGTCCAGCGTCGTCATGGATGGTATCCTTTCTTGCCTGTGGTCGAGACCCAGGTGCTAAGGTGCCTTGTTGCTGTTCATGCGTCAATTCTCCAGCTTTAACTCATGAGAGCGAGGGCTGGACAGTGCTAGCAGGGACATGCTGGCTAGATGGGCGCAAAGCATATAAGAAAAAGACGTTCGAACATTCCCTCTGAGAGCAGAAGAAGACTATGGCCTTAACCCCTCTGATGCAACAATACACTGCGGTGAAGAAACAGCATCCGGACGCCATTGTCTTCTTTCGGTTGGGTGACTTTTACGAAATCTTTCTTGATGACGCGCCTATTGCCGCGGACCTGCTTGATTTGACATTGACCTCACGCGGCGGTGGGGGGGAAAAGGTGCCTATGTGTGGCGTGCCGTATCATGCCGTGCAGGGCTATATCGCACGTCTCGTAAAAGCGGGGAAAAAAGTCGCCCTGTGTGAACAAGTCGAAGATCCAAAAACGGCAAAGGGATTGGTGAAACGGGCAGTCACGCGGGTGATTACTCCGTCGACCTATGTTGAAAATGACGCCGAAACGGCGAGTCCGACCCTGTTGGGGATGTTTGCTACGAGCGAAGAGTGGGGGCTGGCACTGCTAGAGCCGACCTCGGGCCGCTTTCAGTTCTGGAACGAACCCGAGCGTGCGATTACGGATATACTTGGGCAGATCGCCCCAAGCGAGATCGTTGCGACGAAGGGGCTTGCCCGAGCGGCCGTCCTCGCAGCCTATGGTGAGAGTGGTTCCCAGACGGCTATCACGGCCCTTGAAGACTGGCATGGCGGGTATGATGCCAGCGTGGAGTGCATTCGGACATTCTTCGGCTTAGACTCCTTACGCGCACTGGAATTAGACCGACCGACGACAATCGCCGTTGGCCTGGTGCTGCGTTTCCTGCAAGAGCATATGCAGGTCGCGTTGCCGCATATCGGCTTGCCGAAACGGCTGCAAAGCGGCGAAGTTATGCTGTTAGGTCCCGTTGTTGAGCGCAGCCTGGAACTCTTTCGTCCGGCCAATCCAGATGTGCGTGGCAAGACTTTGCTCGACGTCCTGAATGAAGCTGTCACGCCGATGGGCGGGCGACTCTTGCAGCATTGGCTGCGCAGTCCCCTCTTATCCATTTCTGCAATTGAAGCACGCCATGCCGCGGTGGAAGAATTCGTCAACGCACCCGCCATGCTAGAGGCCGTTCGAGCAGCCCTCTCTCCAGTCCGGGACTTAGAGCGACTTGCGGCACGATTCAGCTGTCGGGTCGCTACCCCCAAAGATGCCGCGGCCTTGCGTGTCTCGCTGTCTCAATTCCCGGGTGTCATCCGGGCACTGGATCCCGCACAGAGTCGTTTGCTGAGTACGCAGCGTACAGAACTTAGGGCTGATCTGGATTCGCTGCAGGACACCTTGCAACGCGCCCTGGTTGAGGCTCCGCCGGTTCACCTGCGCGAGGGCGGGGTTTTTGCCGCTGGCTATCATGAGGAGTTGGACCGGCTACAATCGCTGGCAGCGGACGCTAAGCAGTGGCTGGCGGCCCTGCAAGCACGGGAAAGTGAACGGACCGGCATCTCTTCGCTCAAGATTGGTTATAACCGGGTGTTTGGCTATTATCTTGAGGTCTCGAAAACCTCTCTGGGGAAAGTCCCGGATGACTATATCCGTAAGCAGACGCTCTCAAATGCGGAACGATTTGTTACTCCAGAACTGAAGGAATACGAGGAACAAATCCTACACGCCCAAGAGCGGTCCGTGGCATTAGAGCAAGAACTGTTCGCCGAGCTATGTGCGCAGGTGCTGCAGTATTTGTCCCAGATTCAGACGGTGGCCAGGGCCGGTGGCCACGTTGACGTGTTAGCCGGATTTGCTTGGACGGCACTCGACCGGCAGTTCATTCGGCCGGTCATGACACAGGAGGCCGAGCTGCGTATTGTCGGTGGCCGACATCCCGTTGTTGAATCCATGTTGGGACGGAAGGCTTTTGTCGATAATGACGTTCTACTCAACCGTACGGATCAGCAGCTCTTTCTCTTGACTGCGCCGAATATGAGTGGCAAGTCCGTCTATCTGAGGCAGACGGCGCTGATCGTGCTCTTAGCCCAAATGGGCTCGTTTGTGCCTGCCAAGCAGGCGCGGATTGGGATTGTTGATCGTATTTTTACCCGCATCGGCGCGTCAGACAATCTTGCATTGGGAGAAAGTACGTTTGCGGTGGAGATGATTGAGACAGCCCAGATTCTGAATGCCGCCACAACGCGGAGTTTATTGATCCTGGATGAAATTGGACGCGGCACCTCCACCTCTGACGGCCTGTCTATTGCGCGATCGATTATTGAGTTCTTGGTCGATGCGGACGGGCCACGTCCGCGGACGCTGTTTGCGACCCATTTTCATGAGCTGACCGATCTCCAGCGCCTGCTGCCCGGCATTGCCAATTATACCTTTGCCGTGCGTGAATGGCAGGACGAGGTCGTGTTTCTTTATAAGGTCATTGCTGGTGCTTCAGACCAATCGTACGGCATTCACGTGGCAAAATTGGCAGGCTTGCCACACTCGGTGACTGAGCGGGCAGAAGAAATCCTCAAAGATCTGGAAGGCGGTGTAGAGCTGGTGAGGCCTGCCAAACAGCGCTCTCGGGCTAAGGCACGTACCGTTGTAAAAGAAAACATCGCCCAACTCGGCCTCTTCGGCCGCGCACGAGATTCGTAACTATGGGACTTGTACACCTTCTCGACACGCATACCATTGAGCAGATTCGTGCGGGTGAAGTCATTGAGCGGCCCGCCTCGATTGTAAAAGAACTGGTAGAGAACGCGATAGACGCTGGGGCTGGTTCTATCAGCGTGAGGATAGTCAAAGGTGGTGTCGATGAGATCGTGGTGCAGGACGACGGCGCGGGCTTGCAACCTGACGATGCGCAGCTTGCCCTGCAGCGGCATGCAACGAGTAAGATCAAGAGAAGTGACGAACTGTTCTCGCTGACGACGCTGGGTTTCCGAGGTGAGGCCCTGGCGAGTATTGCGGCCGTGACTCATATTGAGCTGCTGTCGCGCCCACCTGACGCTATTGAGGGCGTCCGAGTGCGGGCTGCCGGCAGTGAGCCCATTGAGACAACGCCTGTTGGCTGCCCACAAGGGACGACGGTAACAACGCGGCATTTGTTTTTTAACACGCCGCCGCGCCGAGCCTTTCTCAAATCGCCGACGGCGGAAAGCCATCAGGTACACGAGATCCTTGTTGGGTTAGCGCTTTCCAGGCCCGGAATCCATTTCCGCTTCTTTTCAGATGAACGAGAGGTTTTTAATGCCCCGCCTCAAGGCGACCTCCTGCTCCGCGCACGAGCCACCTTCGGCAAAGACTGGACTCAAGACCTTTTACGACTGCCAAGTGCGGCAGAAACCTTGGCTGAGGAAGGCATTGGAGTCACCGGGCTGATCAGCCCGCCTAGTCGGAATAGAAATACACGAACCGGACAATATTTCTTTGTGAACGATCGTTTGGTGAAAAGTCAGCCTCTATCTTTTGCTCTGAGTCGGGGCTACGGAGAACTTCTTCCTTCGGGCCGATTTCCCTTGGGGATAGTCTTTCTTACTGTTCGGACTGACCATGTTGATGTGAATATTCATCCCACAAAGCGTGAGGTGAAATTCAAAGAAGAACGCGGCATCCTCCAGGTTGTGGTCCACACGATACGGCACACCCTTGACCAAGCGAATCTTTTTAAAAAGATTGAGCTGGAGACACCTGCTGCACCGTATCGCACAAGCCGGGCCGAAAGCCGTGCATTAAGCAGCGATGTGCCTGTACCCTATCCTGGTGATTATCCCGTCCATCGGAAAACGTCATCTTCCTCAGCTTCCCCGACATCCTATACGTACCGTCCTGAATCACGATTACGCATGATCCCAAAGCCGGTGGTGAAAGAGGCGGCTACACAGCAACTGCTCGGTCCTGCCGGCTCGCAGGCGAGCTTGTGGCAGCGGCCGGGCGGAACCGAATTTCGGGTGGTTGGCCAAAGCCATGAGCTGTTTGTCTTAGTGGAGGTGGAGGGCGAGCTCTGGGTCATCGATCAACACGCTGCGCATGAACGCATCATGTATGAGCAGGTGCTGGAATCGCTGCGAAAGAAACACGGCGACGTACAACCCTTGTTGATGCCGCTTACGTTCGATTTATCTCCTGCCGCGTGCAGTGTGTTGGAAGAACTGCAAGAATATCTTTCCCGCGTTGGTTTTGATATTCAGCCGTTTGGTGGCAACACTTTTCAGGTTCAAGCGGCACCGGCATACTTCCGCCCGGCTGATACGCCAGACCTTATTCTCGAACTTGCAGAGGCGCGATCAGAGGGACGATCGGACAACTCGATCGAAGCCAAGCAAGAAGACTTAGCTGCACGCATAGCCTGTAAGGTGAAATCAATTAAAGGCGGCCAGACGCTGACACGACCGGCTATGCAAGCCCTGGTCAAAACCCTGCTCGACTGCACGTCTCCCTTTGCATGTCCGCACGGTCGGCCGACGATGGTCCGTTTCTCCGTGCGTCAGTTGGAATCTCAGTTCGACCGGCGGTAGTAGAACGAAAGATCAGGCAGGTTCTTGCTTCCTCGTATTGCATCAAGACGTCAAAATTTTTATGCTTTGGTGGACGCCAATGACTATCACTCTTGATGACGATGTTGCTGTTCTCTTACAGCCGATATGGGATGGAAGAAAAAGGAAGCTGAAGGAGATCGTAAATGAAGCGCTCCGTGCGGGACTCAGCCAAATGGCGAAGCCAGACAAATGTTCAACTCGGTACAGCACCTCTACAGTTTTTTAGGAAGGTGCCTGATAGGGAGTCTAGACAATGTTGGCGAAACTCTTGCTGTGGGTGAAGGAGAAGAATTCGATGATTGTCATTGATGCGAACCGCCTCGTCTAGGCTCACGCTGGCTATGCCAACGTTGATAATAAAGAAAATTTCTGAGGATATGTAATTTCCCATTTTTCGGTGACTCGTGCACATTGGTAACCTCGCCCTTTCAACAAATCTGTTCCTGGCCCCGCTTGCCGGTTACACCACCCTCCCGTTTCGCTGGTGCATGCGTGAGGTCGGTGGATTCGGACTGGCCACAACAGAACTTGTGCATGCTCGTTCCTTGTTGGAAAATAATCGCAAGGCTTTCGAGCTGATCGAAACGTGTCCGGAAGATTCTCCTCTCAGCATCCAGCTGTTCGGTCCGGTTGCGGAAGAAGTCCGAGACGCGGCTGTGTGGCTTGAGGAGCAGGGTGCGGATGCCATTGATATAAATATGGGCTGTCCTGTTGAGAAAGTTATCAAAATCGGTGCGGGCGCTGCCATGTTGAAAGACCCCAAAAAGACTGCTGCATTTGTCCAAAAGGTGACACGCGCGGTCACAATACCGGTGACCGTGAAAACGCGACTCGGTTGGGACCGGACTCGGCTGGATGCCGCTGTCTTGGCCCCGCTTCTTGAAGACGTGGGTGTCGCCGCGCTCACAATACACGGTCGTACTAGAGCCGGTGGGTTCGCAGGAAGTGTGGATCTTGCCGGGGTGCGAGCTGTGGTCAAGTCAGTCCGGGCGATGCCCGTGCTGGGGAACGGCGATATAGGTGACACTGAAAGCGCGAAGCGCATGCTCGAGGAAACCGGCTGTGCTGGGCTGGTCATTGGTCGAGCCGCATTGGCAAACCCTTGGG
>CAZXFE010000223.1:0-6746 GCA_964639795.1 uncultured Enterobacteriaceae bacterium
TTGGTGACATCCGCCTCGCCTTTTGCGCGGGGAAACCCACCATTGAACTGAATGATGTCGCAAAAATTGCAGCGAAAACGACAGCCTGCTGTGGTTTGCAACATCAAGGCCCGGTAGGCGCTCACATCAACCAGATCCCAACGTGGATTGGCCAGTCCGTCAAAGGGTTCGAAAATTGACCGATCTAAAAGATATTTGCGTGAGGCCTCAGGCTCGCTGAGTACCCGTTCGGCGATGAATAGAAAGGGAGCAGTGTCGTTATGTTTTGGCGCCTCTCCAAGGCGCCGATTGAGATCGACGATCCACGGACCAGCCTCACCCCATACCAAATAGTCGAGGCCCCGAAACAGGACGGCATCCATGTCGTTTTGAGGGTCCAGAATAGAGCTGCGATACGTTGAGGCCAAAGGTCCGCCAAGGACCCACGGGGTGTCTGTTTCCTGAGCGGGACCCTTGAGCAGGTTTACTAATGAGTCTCGTTGCACATTCATCGCACCAGTGAAGACGGCATCACTCTCCTGGATTTTCTTGCGCATGGTCTGTTGTGAGGGCTTTTGGACGTTCAGGTCAACGAGTTCAAACTCCCACTCGTCCTGCGGCATCAAAGCAGCAACAGTCAAAAGACCCAGCGGAGGAAACGGGGCCTTGCGACGGATATACTTCATAACATATTTAAAACTCCAGAAGGAGTCCGCGGGGAATTCCGGCGCAATCAACAATCCTTTTTTTAAACGCATCGTGTTTCCCCCTCACTGCCACCCATACTCAAGCAAGAAGTCCTCGTCGTTTTACGCAACGTCGCTAGGCATCGCGTTTCATTCTTGTCCTGCAAATACAGATAGCCCACCAGGCCACCACTCCAAACGTAGCTAAATACGCATGTAGCCTGTTATCCTACCAAATACAATCCGCCCAAAAAGTCACCCTTCCTTAACTTCTTCGAATTGGTCACTTTTCCGGCGGAACTCACTCTACACAACTCTCGTCCAGCGGCAGAATCATTGCTGTAGACTGAGTGAGCTGGTATAAGGCAGCCTCATTCGTCGGTAAGGAGGGGAATATGATAAGACAACTGCTTAGCGTCGTAGTCGGTCTGTTCTGGATGTCCTGGCACCTAGCCTGGGCAGAGATGCCTAACTCTACTCTGCAGGCAATGTTTCGTCCCTATGCGGATGGCAAGCCGTCAGTGGAGGGCTTGCCTCCAGGTACAAAGATTGGGCAAGATTCGTGGCAAGCAGCCCAAGACTACCTGCCAGCTGGAATCCTCGACAAAATTAAAGCCGGTGAACTGGCGTTTGAGGTGCAAGAAACAACCGACCTGCCGGTGAGTGAAGCCTACATCAACGCGACACACAATCACTCGGAACGGGTCCAACTCGGCGCCGACGGTGAACTCGACGGCTATGTTGCCGGTCTCCCCTTCCCTGTCCTCGATCCTGCCGATGATCAAGCCGGGCTCAAAGCGGCGTGGAATCTACGTCATCGTGATTTTGGGAATATCGTCCAGGTCTGGAACACCTTTCGCCTCGTCACGGAGTCCGGTTCGTCGGATCGTGAGATTGAAAACTATTATGTTGTCGCCTACGGCATGCATCGTCCTCAAACCAGCGTAGACGATCCGAATCTTTGGAAAGAGGACAATATTCTGTACAAAGAGTATTTTCATATTACTGCGCCATTTGACTTAAAAAATACAATCAGTCTGAAACATCGCTCAGTGCGTGACCAGGCCAGGGACGAGGACTGGGTCTACTCTCCGGCCGGCCGTAAGGTCCGTAAAATTATTGTGAAACATGAGGACGCCGCATTCGACTCGGGCATCCTGAACGATGATTACTTTTGCTTCTCCGGGTATATTCGTAACTATACATGGAAACTCGCCGGGTCCCGTCAGCTCCTTGCACCAGTTGGCATCCGGGCGGCAAAAACGACCTTTGGCGGACGTGGGGGGTGGTATCCGGTTGATCCCTGGGAACTGCGTGAGGTGTTTGTGCTCGAAGGAATACCGCAGGACAACGATCATCCCTATAGCAAACGCGTCTTATATATCGACCGTCAGATGTTTGTTCCGGTGTATGCGCTGATGTATGACCGCGAGGGTGTCCATACCAAGACGATGTTTGAGATGTACGGGAACCCAAAATACAACCCAGGCAACGAGCACATCCGCGTACCGGTGTGGACAGGTGAGACCATGGTCGACCACGAGAACGCTTCTGGCGCGGTCACCGAAGTGAACAAAGTGATCTATAATGAACCCATGCCTGCTAACTTTTTTAATCTGAATAAAATTGTGGCGAGAGGACGTTAAATCTCATCCCCTCCTCAGGAGGCGCGGCCGCAGGCCGGGGTGGGTTCCCGGCGTTACGAAACATACCCCGCCGCTACGCGGCACCCCTCTCAAGAGGGGAAAAGTTACTATTTCTCCCTCATGGATAAGAATCATCAAAAGACTACGTTATCGTCTCACCGTACTGTCGGTTTTCTTTGTCTACTGGTCCTAGCCATATCCGCTTCCTCGGCTTCTGCTGATTTCACATACGGCGATCTTTCCCTTTCCGGCAATCTGCAAACACAGCAGATCTTTCGTCACCCGGAACCGGATAAATGGTCGATTATCCAGCAGCGCAACACCGTGAGACTACGTTTAGAATATGACTGGATCAAAAACGGCCAAGCGTTCAGCCGTTTCTCTCTACCGGGTCTAGACTATGCCCACTTTGTTGGCTTGTACCGAGGCGCATATGACAGCGTCTACGATTTCAAACCTGGTCCGCGCCAAGATGTGTTTCCCTATCGCGGCCAAGCAGGGCGTGATGGAAAACTATCCGATCTGTCACACGACGCAGCCCACGCCCTGCGCTTTGAGAGTACGTTCCGCGAAGTATTCACAGACATCGAACTAGCCAAGATGCCACTGTCCTTGCGGATCGGACGCCAAATGGTGGTGTGGGGAGAGTCTGACAACCTGCGTATGCTCGATCGCACCAATGCGCTTGATACCACCTGGCACGGCGGAGGAGTCGGCCAGGAAACCTGGGACGACCTACGTATTCCGTATTGGATGATACGTGGCACCTATAATTTTGGCCGGATTGGGAATTTGAGTGATGTGTATACCGAAGCGTATTGGGTGCCTGGACTGTGGATGCCACTCAAATTTGGCTTCTCGCCAGGCCGTCCCTGGAGTTCGCCCAGCTCGAACCCGTTTGTCGGGAGTCCGACCGGAGGCAATTTCAAGCTGCTCAATCGAACCGCCCTAGGCCGCCGAGGCGACTATAGCAAGACGATTGACGAGAATAGCCAAGTCGGCTTTCGCGTAGGCGCGACGACCCCGCACGGCATCACCTTCACGCTCAACTATCTGTATCAACGCACAGCCCACGATGACGGCGTGAACACCTCTGGTCTACGCGGCCTCAACCAATGCCAGCTTGGAGCGTTGGGTTGCGAGTCGCTGACCGATGTCGCGCGCAGTAATAGCGATCTGATTGATCGTGGTATCCTACCCGCCGAAGCGTATTACCCGTATACCCATGCGGTAGGCGTCTCCGCGAGCTACGCGGACGACGAGTACACCGAAGGCGTATGGCGAATGGAAACCATCTACGAATTCGGCAAGCCGTTCGCAGATAAACGTAAGCCGATTATGATTTTGGATGGGGACGACTCTCCCATAGAAAGCGGTTACCTTGGGATTAAGAAGAGCGATGTTTGGCAAGCGTTTATCGGCTTTGATCGGCCAACCTGGATTAGAACGTTAAATAAGCGCTCCACGTTCTTTCTGACCTCTCAGATATTCTGGCAATATATCCCGACTAGCACCTCGCGTTTTCAGGGCCAGATTTCGGCTACAGACAAAGTCCGGAATTGGGAAGCCGTAGGGACTATAGCCGCAAGTACGACCTACCTGCGAGGCAAGCTCTTGCCGGTCGCTTTTTTTGTCGTTGACCCAATGAATCACTACAGTTCACAGCTCGGCTGGGTAGTGGATTATTACGTAACGCCGCGTCTGATAGTCCGGCTGGCCCAGAACTACTTCTTCGTACCCGGCTTTGGCGGTCAGGTGGACGAGAATTGGGGCTTAGGCGGATTATACCGCAAACGCGATGAAACTGTTTTGCGCGTAACGTATCAGTTCTGAGTGAAAGCTTCTTGTATGCCCGACTCACATGAGCACTTGAACCAAACTATCATAAGGGTGAGTTAGCAGAGCGGAACCCACCGAATAACGGTGGGTCTCAATGACCCACCCTACCGATCTCAGCCGGAGGGTAAGACCATGACGACGGTAGCCGAAGAGAGAAGCGCAGGAACATTACAGGCTAGTCTCATCGACGATACACAAAGCGGTACGGATATTCCTGTTCTTGATGTGGGGGACTATCTTACCGGTGTCTCTGGTGCGCGGGAAAAACTTGCGCCAGTCCTCTACCAAGCGTTGACCGAGGTCGGCTTTTTCTACCTTATTGGTCACGGCGTTCCGCGGTCGGTCCTTGACGACGTATGTCAAGAAGGCGAGCGGTTCCATGCCTTGCCTTTGGAGCAGAAGAATACGATTAAACTCAACGACGTCTTCGTCGGCTATATGGGAGATCGGCAACAGCTAGGGCGTACTTCGGAGTATTATGAGGGCCATACCAAACCCGACCGGGTTGAAGCATTCTTCATGCAACGGGACCGGGCACCGTTCAAACTGCCATTTCCGAATCAGTGGCCGCAGGGACTTCCGGGCTTTCGGGAAACCTTGGTCGAGTTTTTCGAGACAATGGAGGAGCTGTCTCTCTCACTCCTCCCGCTGTTCGCCACGGCACTTGATCTTCCTCCAGATTTTTTCGAGCCGCTCTTCCTTAAATATCAGAATATCGCCTTCCAACGACTTTCCCATTATCCGCCGGACCCTTTAGAGGAGGATCAGTATAATTCCTCACCGCATACCGACGGCACGTTCTTTACGCTCTTGGCAACGACAGACGTGCCGGGACTGGAGATCAAACCAAAGGATCAGGACTGGATCCGCGCACCAGCCTGGCCGGAAGCCTTCCTCGTCAATTCTGGCGATGTGCTGACTCGTTGGTCAAACGGCAAAGTCCTCTCAACACCGCACCGGGTGCGTAACCTGTCTGGCCGGGATCGCTATTCCATCCCGTACTTCGTCCTACCAAGTCCGGACACTGTCATCGAATGCCTGCCGACCTGTCATGAGCCGGATAATCCTCCGCGTGAGGAGCCGATCACGGTCCAGGAATATCTTCGCTGGTATTTGGAGCAGAACTTTACCCAGTACGGAAAATTCGAGCACGACTGAACACGCGTGCTCGGCCTACGAATCCGGTCCTTCCCAGCTTAGACTCGGTATGCCTGAATGCGCCCACAGACTGCCGTCGACAACAAAATACGCACCTGTCACAAACGAGGCCTCGTCAGAAGCCAGAAACAGTGCCACGTTGGCAATCTCTTGCGGCTTGCCATAACGGTCCATGGGTATCGCTTCGCCGATACGCGCGAAAACTTCCGGCTTGGTCTCGCCGAGCTGCTTGAGCGGCGGGGTTAAGATCGGGCCGGGACAGATAGCGTTGCAGCGTATACCTTTGCGCGCATACTCCATGCCGGTCACCCGCGAGATATTGACCATACCAGCCTTGACGGCATTGTACGCACCTAAGGTATAGTCACCCGCCAATCCGGAGACTGAGGCTGTGTTGATAATGGCACCCTTGGCCTGCTTGAGCATAGGTCCGAGCGCGATCTTGATCGCGTACCAGTAAGCAGTCAGGCTAACATCCAGCGTTTTTTTCAGCCTTCGAGCGTGATATCCCCGATACGATCGACAACCGTGACGAGCGCATTATTATGCAAGACATCGAGACGGCCGAAACGGTCAGTCGCAAACGCGATCATCCGTTCGATTTCGGCCGGCTCACCACAGTCGGCACGACAAAACTCTGCCGTCCCCTGCGCTGTGCGAATGTCGGCAACAACCCCGTTTCCACCTTCCTCATCGATATCGACGACTACAATGGTCGCCCCTTCGCGGGCAAAGGTCTTTGCCGTTGCCTAATCTATTCCACAGCCGGCGCCCGTTATGAGCGCCACC
This sequence comes from uncultured Enterobacteriaceae bacterium, assembly GCA_964639795.1. Taxonomy (GTDB): domain Bacteria; phylum Desulfobacterota; class Binatia; order Bin18; family Bin18; genus Bin18. The sequence goes on from CAZXFE010000223.1 coordinate 6,098, forward strand.
TTGTCTTTGAGTCGCATGCCGGTCTCCTTATTTCTCAACAGGCGTATCCGGCAGACGGCCCCAGACATTCCACGAAGCGTCGAAGCTACGGACCTGTGGGTAGCCCAACAATTGCGTCAACACGAACCAGGTATGGGCAGAGCGCATACCAACCGCGCAGTAGGTAATCGTTTCTTTGTCGGCAGTGACGCCCTGATGCGCGAAGAGAGTGGCCAATTCGTCAGTAGACTTAAACGTGTCGTCTTCGTTTAGTGCCTCCTCATAATACAGATGGATTGCTCCTGGTATATGCCCGGCTCGCTCTGTGCCTTGCGCTGGTTTCAGCACAAATAACTCCCCCCGATATTCCTCAGGCGTCCGCACATCCAATAAGACCTGGTTGTCTTGGCCAACAGCAGCCAAGACTTTCTCTTGGAGCGCACGCAAGTCTGGATTCGGGTCTTGAGCAGTATACGTCGCAGTGGCGACAGTCGGTTTATCTGTCGAGAGCGCATGGCCGCCAGCGATCCATTTTTTACGACCACCGTTCAAAACACGAACATCCGAGTGGCCTATTGATTTGAGAAACCAAAACGCCCACGGCGCAAGCGCATTATGGTCGCTATAAGCGATAACCGTAGTGTCATTGGCAATGCCCGAACGGCTAAAC
>CAZXFE010000224.1:0-6632 GCA_964639795.1 uncultured Enterobacteriaceae bacterium
TGCACTGTACGACCCTCAGAAAGCATCAGTCCTGACGACACAGACGGACACGGGAAACGGTAGTTTTACGCACAAGTTCTACAAGGTTCCCAAGAGTACGGAAGACCTGGTAGGCAGTCGCGACGCGATTGCTGAATGGGCGCGCATCTCCTACGGCTGGATGGGGCGTTCGCCGGACTATAAAGCCAGTTTAACTGGGACCCTAGGAGCAAATGCCGAATTCTACGAGCCGTATCAGGAGAACGCACAGCGTTGGTATCGTCAGACCCAAGAACGCTGCTTGTTCCTCAATCACGCGCTGGTGAACCCTCCAATCGATAAAAACAAATCTCCTGACGAAGTGCAAGATGTCTATGTGCAGGTAGAGAAAGAAACCGATGCGGGTGTGGTTGTCAGTGGTGCTAAGGTAGTGGCAACCGGCTCAGCCTTGACCCATCATAACTTCATCGGTTTTTACGGTCCCACGCCATTGGGCAAACCGGAGATGGCAATATTTGCCATGATTCCTATGGATAGCGCTGGAGTGAAGCTGATCTGCCGGCCGTCTTACGAACTGCATGCGGCTACGATGGGTAGTCCGTTTGACTATCCTTTGTCTTCTCGTTTGGATGAGAATGACGCCATTCTCATATTGGACAAAGTCCTTATCCCCTGGGAGAATATTTTTCTTTATCGCGACCTGGAAAAGGCTAACGCCTTCTTCCCTGGCTCAGGTTTTATCCCGCGCTTTACCCTGCACGGCTGCACCCGCTTTGCGGTAAAACTCGACTTTCTAGCCGGACTCCTGCTAAAGGCCATCGAAGCGGTGGGTTCACAGGATCAGCGTAGTGCTCAGGTGCAGGTCGGAGAAGTGCTCGCCTGGCGGCATACATTCTGGGGCCTGACTGAGGCAATGACGAAGACACCGGACCAATGGGTCAATGGTGCGTTGCAGCCGAACACCGAATATGGCCTGGCTTACCGCGCGTTGGCTCCGGTTGCTTATCCGCGGATCAAAGAGATTATCGAACAAACTATTTCGAGCGGCCTCATTTATCTCAATTCGCATTCCATTGATTTTAAAACACCAGAGTTGCGGCCGTATCTAGACAAATATTTGCGTGGCTCGAACGACTATGACGCGCTGGAACGGGTCAAGTTGCTCAAGATTCTCTGGGATGCGGTTGGATCAGAATTCGGCGGACGGCATGAACTGTACGAGCGCAACTACGCCGGCAATTACGAGAACATTAAACTTGAGAACCTACCCGCCGCCATAGCTATGGGTCGGGCAGATGCACTCAAAGGATTCGTAGATCAATGTATGTCCGAATACGACGTTGATGGTTGGACCGTGCCAGACCTGATTAATCCAGATGATGTCAGTCAGATTCTGCGCAAGTCGTAACGTCAATTGGAGACAATGAGGCCGAGAACGAAATCGAGGAGACTGTGACAATGACAGACCGGACTGACCGACAGCAACGCTTCATCGATATGGCTGCAACCCATGCCGACGATTTCAAGACGCGAGTGGCTCAGCACGACACGGAGAGCAGCTTCCCACATGAAAACGTGGATGCCATGAAGGCGTCGGGCTATACCGCGCTCGTCGTCCCAGAAGAATTGGGCGGACCCGGAGCTACGCCGCTTGAAATTGCGATGGCCCAAGAGCGCTTGGCTTACGGAGATCTGCCCATGGCCATTGCCGTCAATATGCATCACATCGTCGTCTCCATCCTTGCTGACCTGTGGCGGCTGAATCAACAAGGCAAAGGTCCAAAGCTAGACGCCATCGAGCCTATGCTTAAGGCGACGCTCGATGACAAGGTTATTTTCGGGGCACCGGTCAGTGATCCCAAAATGAATAGTTCGGTCGGCTTTGCCGGTGTCAATGATACGACTCGCCTGGCCACCAAGGCGGACGGTGGATATTTGCTCAAAGGGAAAAGCGGGTTCGGAACCATGTCCGCCGGTGCTGACTACTTGCTGACCACCGCTCGCTATGAGGACCCGGATAATGGCCCCCAGTGTCTATTGTGCTTTTTCCCATCGAACGCGGATGGCGTGGAAATTCAGAGTAACTGGGACACGATGAGTATACGTTCGTCGCAGAGTAATGATGTCGTCTGGAACAACGTGTTTCTGTCTGAAGATGCGGTTATTCCACGTCCAGTGCAAACCTGGGACGCCGTAGCCAATATTATTGCCTCTATCTGGGTCGCTTCCGGCCCGGCGTGTTATATCGGTCTTGCCCAGGCTGCGCGTGATTTTGCCATAGACTGGGTCGCCGGACGCACCCAAGAGCCATTTGACCAACCGATGACCCACTACCCTGGCAATCAATTGCTCGCCGCGGAAATGGAAATCGGCCTGCGCTCCGCGCGCGCAATGCTGCATCAGACTATTGCTTCACATGATGATATCAACATGCGGATTCAAGAAGATCTCGTCAATCTGATTTCGTGTTTTCAGTTTGTCATGGACTCCTGCTTCCAAGTTGTGGATAAAGCCATGCGCATAGTCGGCGGCGCGGGTCTGTTCAAGAAAAACCCAATGGAACAGATGTATCGCGATGCGCGAGCTGCAATTATCCACCAACCCTTTGCCGGAATGGAAGGCAAGGCGCTACTCGGCCGGCGGGCGTTTGGTCTGCCTGTGTATACGACCCCACGCTTTGTATAAGAAAGGAAAGAAGGTACATGACTGAACCCAACATGAATCTACAGGACTCTCAAGATCGGCAAGACCTGCGGGTTATTATCATCGGTGCAGGCATGGCTGGCGTCCTGTCTGCGATTAAGCTGCGCGAGGCTGGCTATGACGACTTCGTCATCTATGAAAAAGCTGACTCCATAGGCGGCACGTGGCGAGCGAATACTTATCCCGGCCTCGCTTGCGATGTTCCCTCACACTCCTATACTTATTCGTTTGAACCCAACCCGGACTGGAGCAGTGTCTTTGCTGAAGGTCCTGAGATACGGAGCTACTTCGAGAATGTGGCGAAGAAATACAACGTGCTAGAGCGGGTTCGCTTCGGAGAAGAGATTATCGCGTGTGAATTCCTTGACGGGCGCTGGCACATTAAAACCAGCAGTGGCCGTGAAGACCAGGCTGATTTTATCATTGCTGCGACTGGCGTCCTGCACCATCCGAACAAGCCGAGCATCCCCGGCCTCGACACGTTCGAAGGTGCTTCTTTCCACAGTTCAGAATGGGATCACAGTGTCCCGTTGGATGGGAAGCGCGTTGGCGTGATTGGGACCGGCTCGACAGCAATCCAAATTACCACTGCCCTGGTTGACCGTGTTGCGCGCTACAAGCTCTTCCAGCGCACGGCCCAGTGGGTATTCAAAATGGAGAACGCTCCCTATGCAGCTGAGGAGCGCGCGGTGTTTGCCAATGACCTTGAGAAAATTTATGCGCTGCGCGAAGAACAGAATGGATTTTTTGAGCTTTTCAGCGCGGCAGTCATTGATGCCGACTCTCCACAGATGAAGGAGATTGAAGCCATCTGCCTCGCCAACCTCGAGGAGACGGTGAAAGACCCGGAACTCCGCGAGAAGCTGCGGCCCAACTATCGGGCAGCGTGTAAGCGTCTGATTCTCTCGCCCAATTTCTACGAGTCTGTCCAACATCCGAATGCTGATGTCGTCGTTTCTGGCATCGAAACTATTGAACCAAAAGGTATCCGGACCCAGGACGGCGAACTGCACGAATTAGATGTCTTAGTGCGGGCGACCGGCTTTCGCGCAGATCGTTTCATTCGACCGACGACAGTGCGCGGACGGGGTGGTGTCGACCTCGACGATGTTTGGGCCGAGCATCCGGTCGCCTATTTGTCGATTTCAGTTCCTGAATTCCCCAATTTTTTTATGTTAAATGGCCCAAACGGTCCGGTTGGTAACTTTTCTTTGATCGGTATTGCTGAACTCCAGCTTGGCTATGTGATTCAGCTCATGGATAAAATACGCAAGGGTGAGTGCCGAGAAATCAGTGCCAGCCAGTCAGCCACTGCCGAATTCGAGCAATCGCGCGTGCAAGCGGCAAAGAAGTCTATCTGGGCAACGGGCTGTAATAGTTGGTATCTCGACAAAAATGGCGTGCCGGCAAGCTGGCCGTGGACCCAAGCTCATTTTAACGAAGAGATGGCGGCGCCAAAGCAGGCAGCTTACGATGCCGTGGGTTAAAGGCAAGGGCTCATAGGGGTGGGCTGGGAAGAGGCATGCATGGAGCCTGTTGATCTATCTTATGGTCGTACGTTCTCCCAAGGGTTTCCGCATGAGTTCTTTTGTCAGCTGCGTCGAGAGGAACCAGTCTGGTGGCACGCGCCCACCGAACATACCCCGGGCGGTGAGGGATTCTGGGTTGTCACCCGTTATAATGATGTTGTTGCGGTGTTCAAGGATGCAGAGACATTCTCGTCTGAGCTGGGCGGGACACAGATTTTCGACGGCAAGGGACACGGGTATCAGCTGAACCAGACTGATGACCCCAAGCATCGTCGACTCCGCGAATTGGTCAACACTGGTTTCCTACCCCGCATGATCGGGCGCTTGGAGGACCAGCTCCGGGAACGGACTGGCCACATCCTTGATACCATCTCACCTGGAGAAACGTTCGATTTCGTTCCAACAGTGGCACGTGAACTGCCGCTTCAGGCCATTTGCATCATCCTCGGGATTCCGCAGGAAGATCGAGAAGAATTAGGAAATATCGTTGATCTTGCCATTGGCGCAGGAACGGGCGAAGCCTTAGCGATTGAGCATCTCAAACGCCTCGGCGCGTATGCGGATACAATCGTAGAACAAAAGCGCCACAATCCCACTGATGATATCTTATCCGTTATTGTCCACGCGCAATTGGAGGATGGTTCGCAGCAGCTCGACAACCGTGAATTGCGGGCTTTCTTTGCCCTGCTCTTTCCTGCTGGAGCTGAAACGACGCGTAGCTCCATTGCCGGCGGCCTCGTCGCGCTCATCGAGAATCCGCACGAACTTAACCGGCTACGGAGCAATCCGACTCTCATGAAAGGCGCAGTCGAAGAGATCGTGCGCTGGACCTCTCCTTCTGTGTACAAACGCCGTACAACAACGCGCAACGTAGAGCTGGGTGGACAATGTATCCGCCAAGGGCAAAAGGTCACTATCTGGGAGATGTCGGCCAACCGAGATGAAGATGAGTTTGCCGATCCGTTCCGCTTCGATATTAGTCGCAACCCTAATTTTCATATTGGCTTTGGTCTCGGCTCACACTTTTGCTTAGGAGCCAATCTGGCGCGGCTGGAGATTCGGGTTGTGTTCGAAGAACTCCTGGGTCGGTACAAGAACTTCGAGATCGTGGGTGATCGTGAATGGACGAATAATAATCGTTTGGTTGGTTTGACCCATCTACCGTTGCGAATGGCCCTCAGGGGGACTGCCAACACCCCGGCCTCGTAGCTCAATGGAGGAATGCGGAATGGATTTTCAATACACTCCTGAACAAGAGCAATTCCGAGCCGACTTGCACAGCTGGTTGGAAGTTAATTTGCCATCAGAGCTTTGCGTTGAGGATGCGATGGATGAACGAGTAGCACCCGACTGGGTGACGTTTAACAAACGCCGCGGCTGGCAACACCAAATGTATGAAGCCGGCTGGGTCGGCATTCCCTGGCCCACAGAGTACGGTGGACGCGGAGCGGGATTGATGGAACAGGTGGTATTTGATGAGGAGTATACGCGTGCGCGGGCGCCTATCTTGCCTGGCTTCTCGGGCATTGCACTGTGCGGCCCAACCCTCATGCAGTGGGGGACGGAGGTGCAAAAAGCAAAATTCCTGAAACGCATACTGCGCGGGGACGATATCTGGTGTCAGGGCTATTCAGAGCCCGGCGCAGGCTCAGACTTAGCCAGTCTGCAAACGCGAGCCGTGGAGGAAGGTGACGAGTTTGTGGTGAACGGCCAGAAAGTCTGGACTTCGGGCGCGCAGTACGCGGACTGGATTTTTATGCTCGTCCGCACCGATCCTGAAGCGCCCAAACATAGAGGCATTAGTTATCTGTTGGTTGATATGAAAACCCTGGGCGTGACCGTGCGGCCCCTGGTCCTGGTCAACGGCCATGCCCATTTTAATGAGATTTTCTTTGAAGACGTCCGCGTACCTAAAGCAAATTTGGTCGGACCGCTGAACGAGGGCTGGAAGGTGACTATTACCACGCTCATGTTCGAGCGTGGGATCGCCGGTGGCGGTAGCCAGGGCGATCAAATCAAACGCTTGGCACAACTCGCCCGTCAGGTTGAGGTCAATGGTGAGCCAGCCTGGAATGAATCCTGGGTACGTCAACGCATCGCCCAATTGGCGATTGAAAATGAAAGTCTCAAATACACTCGTTTGCGTGGGCTGACCAAACAGCTCAAGGGACAGCCACCGGGTCCCGAAGGGTCGATGCTGAAACTGTGCGGCTCTGAGTTGGGTGTACGGATTGCCGAGTTTGCCAGCGAATTGCTCGGCCACAATGCGATTGTCGACTTGCCGTCAGAAGCCGTGCCCGACGCACCGCGCTGGGTCAATCGCGTATTGAGCGCGCGACAGTACACGATCTCTGGGGGGACGAGTGAGATTCAGCGCAATATCATGGGCGAGCGGGTATTGGGCTTGCCGAAGGGGTGAGG
>CAZXFE010000225.1:0-6529 GCA_964639795.1 uncultured Enterobacteriaceae bacterium
GGCAGAAATCAGGCAAAAAATTATACGAAGGTGATAGACGTACCCCAACCGGCCTGTACATTATTATTGGCAAACGACACCATCCGCGTTGGTCCCGTTTTATGCCCTTAGACTATCGATCACCATCAGACCTCCACCGCCACCGAATAGGAATTACAGAAGGCCGTGCCCAAAAACGATGAGGCAGCTACCCCGGAGCTGGGAGTGCGATCGGCCTGCATAGGACGGATAAGCAATTCTTTAATGGGGTTGGCTTCAACTGACCTCTCGGCTGCATTTCCATGTTTAACGATGATATCCACGAACTAGCCACTGTCGTTTCCATCCACCCAAGTCTATATCGAAAAGTGATGTTATACTTGAAAATCTGTTAAATTTCTATCTAACTGTTTGATATTTTTTAACTTTCGCACTGCGGAAATGACGTTATAAATACTGATCTTTTTTAGCTTCTACTTTACTTGTTTCACGCCAAACATTTTACCTGACGAACACTCTACTAATTTCCTTCGAAACATTTCTGCGCCAACACACCCAGACTCTTGTCAGGCGATACGGGTATTCGCTCGAATGAGCGCCAGGTGAGGCTCACGCCGGTGACAACGTTGACGCTTTCTACATCCCCACGGGTGACGTTTGATAGTGCAATCAAGGCAGCCAGGTGTATTGCCACCAGCACCTCTCTAGAACAAGCTTACGATGCCCTGCATTCTGTGTGGGTCAAGTCAGAACTTAATCTTAAACGTCAGCGAAAAAACTATTGACGACGTAGCTCGTGAATGAATAGCGTTACAATTCTAGACAAAAATAGCCTTCTTACTCACCAAACGTCTCAACAATCAGACGATGGTTTTCCCGTACCCGATCAGCTTTCACTCCAGCGGTTGGTGTATAGAGAATCGGTAAATCAACCACGTCTTTCCACTTATCAATCTGCTCACGGCATTCATCCGGTGTTCCGGCAATGGCGATTTGTTCAACCATATCGTCAGTGACCGCCGCCGCCATCTTGGACAGGTTAAAGGTTTTGAAATGCTCCCAGATAGCGAGCTTCTGTTGCTCCCAGCCATGCAAATTGAGTATGCTTTCGTATGATTTCACGGATGCGTAAAAGGCTATTTGGTTCTTGGCTTCTTGTATGGCTTGATCTCGGTTGTGGCTTATGGCCGTGATGAGCAGTGTAGTAACATCAATATCCTCACGTGTCCGACCGGCACGTTTGGCGCCAATATCAAGCTGGGGCTGAATGAATTCGGCCAAATATCTTCGGCTATAGAGGGGATGTCCAACGAGCCCATCCGCGACTTCACCAGTCGTCCGAACCATCCCCTTCTGGACTCCAGCCAGGTAGAGCGGAATTCGGTCGCGCACAATATTTGGCCGTGAATAGGCTGGGATATTCAGCCGATAGAAGTCACCCTCAAAACGCATCCCCCCGCCCTTATGCGCGGCCCATATTTTCCGGATCAACGCAACGCACTCTTTCATCTTGACAGCAGAGCGAGGCTCGAATGGCTCGCCGTACCACATTTCATTCATCGATCGTGTACCACTGCCCAGCCCAAGAATCATACGACCATTCGACAGCTCATCGATATCCATTGCCCCGGCTGCGTTCAGCACTGGATTGCGCATATAAGCGTAGGCAATACCTGTGGCGATCTTCGCGCGCTTTGTACATGTCGCCACGGCCGCCAGGGTGACAAGACCATTGCGATTAAAAAACTCGCCGTTCCAGACTGAATCAAAACCCGCCTCGTCCGCCAGTGTGGCAATCTCTAGCATGTCACTCAGCGTGGGAGTAAAAAGCGCAATAGCCTTGCGTTGCATAGCTCCTCCTTAACCTCGACAGAAGAAATATTATCAGACTCGAAATGAGTATACACCAAAAACTGTAAAGAAAAAAAACAGATAGATAAGATGAAAGGTGTAGAGTTTTTTCTATCTTAGGACAAATCTCTTGCCAAGAGCGATTCTCCTGCAACAGGGATGTTATTCCAAGATCTGGCCACCACACACTGGCATATAATGGCCGGTGACAAAGCTGCCCAATTCGGAGGCAAAGAAAAGCGCGGCGTTGGCCGTATCTTCCACCGTTCCAGTTCGACGCAACGGGACCCTGTTTTCGTGCTTTTCCTGCGCTTCTTGGGTGAGCATGGTTTTTACCTCTTGAGTCAAAGTGAGCCCGGGAGAGACAATATTGGCCGTGATGTTATACGCACCGACCTCAACTGCTAGGTTACGCGTAAAACCCAACATGGCCGTCTTGGCAGATGTATAGGCATGATAGTTGGATCCGGGCTGGTGAATGCCTATCGTATTGATGCTGATGATCCGGCCCCAGCGGCGCGTCTTCATACCGGGCAGCACGGCTTGTGAACACAGAAAGGCAGCCTTTACTGTTGTATCAAGCTGATGTTGCCAGTCAGCCCATGTCGTGTCTTGAAAGGACTTCTGAGGAATGCCCCCGGCGTAATTGCTGACCAGGATATCAACCTGGCCGAATTCCTCCTCGGCTTGGCGCACCAAGCCTTGGACTTGAGCCTCATTTGTAATGTCTGCTTTGATAAAGAGCACCTGTCCACCGGCCGCCTGAACCTCTTCCAGGACCTGTTTTGGATTGCCCTCGTGCTGAACTTGGTTAATGACGACCTTCGCTCCTTCGCGGGCGAAAACGCGGGCAATGCCAGCCCCAGTGCCACGTACAGAACCGGTGATGACGGCGACCTTATCGGTTAAGAGCATGGGATTAATCCTTATGGAAAAACTACATCGCGGTTTTCTAGTCTGCCTATGCTACCTACCTGGCTGCAAACCCAGACCACGAATTGCAATGATATTGCGCAGAATATTGCTCGTTCCACCTTGCATGGTGTAGGCCGGGGCATACAGATATCCGCGTGCAGCGCGGCCAGCCAGTCGTGCATGTGGGGAATCGGGCATTAACACAGCATAATCACCAAGCAATTCGCTCACAAACTTAGCGATGCGCTGTTCGACTTCCGTGCAGAAGCATTTCGCCATGGCGGCTTCGTAGTTCGGGACAATCTTTTGGGTCAGATACCAGGCAACTTTATAGACCATGGAACGACCAAGATCGAGCTCGATTTGTAGTTGTGCCAGCGTGTCCCGGACTAAGGGATCTTTAGTCATCCCCTGCTCTTTGGCATAACAAATCGCGTCTTTAAAGAGCCGATAGTTACTTAGCAGCCGCTCAATCCCACTCCGTTCATAATCGAGTTGCGAAGCAATCTGATACCAGCCTCGATCTTTCTCGCCAATCATCCTATCTTTGGGGACCTTCACATTCTCGAAGAAGACTTCGTTGAAATGATGTTCACCCGTCACATCGATCAGCGGTCGGACATCGATACCCGGCGTCTTCATATCAACCATAAATTCACTAATGCCCTTATGCTTGGGTGCATCCGGGTCCGTCCGAACAACCAGATAGGCATAATCAGCGACATGGGCAAAGCTGGTCCAAATCTTTTGCCCATTCAATCGATAGTGGTCCCCCTCTTCCTCGGCCCGGGTTCGGAGGGAAGCTAGGTCAGAGCCGGAATCCGGCTCACTCATTCCAAGGCAAAAGACGATCTCCCCCTTACAGACTTGGGGCAAGATTTCCTGCTTTTGGTCTTCACTACCGTGGGCCAACAGTGCGGGTCCGACTTGGCGGTCTCCCAACCAGTGAGCAGCGACCGGAGCACCCGCCCGGAGCAGTTCTTCGGTGAGAATCAGACGATCAAGATAGGACTTCTCTTGCCCCCCATATTGTTTCGGCCACGTGAGTCCGATCCAACCTTGGCGACCCAACTTACGAGAGAATTCTGGAGAATATCCACTAATCCAACCATCTTCAACGGAAATATCCGCCGGGACTTCACTCGAGAGAAACTCTCGAATTTCTGTTCGAAATGCCTCTTGTTCTCGACTTAGAGAAAAATCCATACTCGCTCCTATGGGCGCGAACACCTACATTCCAGAGGCAATAAGCACATCAGACTCCCGGGAGCATTGTAGGTGAAGGGCAAAAAGACTATCATCATCAAAGTGCTGGGAAATAACCCAGGTCTGGTCTATTTCCGTACTGACCTTCGGCAAAGTTTCTAGTGTTTTTCTCGTTCGCTGAGCGTCAAAAAAGGCAAAGGGTTCATCAAAGATGATAAACTCAGTTCCACATAACGACGAAGCAATCAGCGCCTGAGACAAAGACAAACGCACCGCCAGCATAACTTGATTATAGGTACCGCCTGAAATTTCATTTAAGCCAACGAAATTTCCCTTCTCATTCGACCATATCTGCAAATCTAGTTCTTTACCAATCTGCACGGTTTCATAACGACCATCCGTCAGTTGTGGCATGATCTTGCTGACAACATGGCGCATTTCGAGATTAAAGCGGCCGAATAGCCGCCGATGGGAACCGGCCAAAAGAATTTGCGCAACGCGCCGGACTTCGATTTGACGCGTTTTTACACTCAGGTCGGCCTCAAGTTCCGTGACCTGCTGATCGAGTTGGGCGGCTTTATTGAGTCGCGCCTCTTCCTTTTCAATCTCCTTGTCTAATCGCACCAGATCATGCTGGGTTGTCGAAATTATCAATACTGTAGTGTGCATCTCCCTATTGATAGACTCGTAAATAGCCTGAGCATCCTGCTGACAAGTCTTGAGAGCAGCCTGCAATGGTGAGATAAATGCGGAGAGAGCCTCAACCTCGAGGAGAGAGGCCCCAGGTCCGTCCGCAAAGTAGTTAACCGCTTGGCTTAGCCGCGCATTATCACAGCGTCGTAGACCGTCTATTTCTCCCGACAGCGACTGCAAAGGCAGATCACCCAGCATTTGGATATTAGTTTTGATCTCTTCCTCTTCATCTTGTAAACGCGCCGTCTCTTGCTGCACGGCCAGCCTTCGTCCGGACAAGACAAAGACGGCCACAAGGCAGAAGAGACACAATCCACTACACACCACCGCTGCGATAGAGAGGAGGGTGTTAAATCCGGGGCTGAGCTGAAAATCATGGAGGAGCCATTCTCCGACGGCATGATCAGGCGCATGGTTGATAAACCACAAGGCGCCACATGCTCCAGCCATGAGCAACAGCATCGCCACAAAACCCGCCAGAGGCCCAGTCCGACTACTCTCCATTCCGCTTAACTGACTTTTCGCCAGTACGCGTTGGTCTGGCAGCGTAAGCGCAAGCGGATCAACCGTAGCCGGTCTATCCCCGTCACCAACCAACCAACGAAGAGCGTGACGGTGTGCTCCGGCCTCGTCGCGTACCGGACGAAAGGCCTGCAAACGACTACGAAGATCATCCAGCCACGATTGTAAAGCCCCAGTCAGCCGCGGCGCTGATCCAGATTCCGCGCGAACACTCGCCGTCTGGAGGTTTTGGGTGGCTTGGTCGAGTTGAAGCGCATATTGCGACCACTGTTGAAAGCTCGTATGGAGGCCGGCCTGGCGAATCTCGGCAACCGACTCAGCAGTCTGCGCCGTCGCGTCACGTAAAGCATCGATTCTGACTCTTCGTTCATCATTCGCGGCTTCATGGTCGGCAATCACTTTCGGTTGTGCTTGCCTCTCAGCCGTCAACTGAGGCAAAACATCCGCCTGGATCTTCAGATGGCTGCGTTGACGTCGAGCCTCGGCAACCTGCCCATTGAGCGATCCAAGCTCCTCTTGTGTCCTGTGGATATCCTGCGCGCATTCCGCAGCAATGCGCTCGAACGTCTCCACCCCAGCTAACGTCTTGACTGTTTGGTGGAGAACTTGTGGCGCCGCCAAATTCCGCTGCGCTAAATAAAATGAGTCAATAAATTGTTGGTAGGTAAAACCTCCGAGTTGCACAACCTGCTGGTTGACCGCTTGAATGCCCCGGACCAAGGGCTCTTGTTCTCCGCTCCGTCGTAGCTGGGCGGTATTATTTCCTTCCGCATCAAAGGAGCGCGTAATATGATACGCATGTCCGTCTTTTGCTATACACTCGATAGTGACAGAGCCAGCAAACTCCCCCCACTTAATATTCTTGCTAATCTCCTCCTCATCGAGAGAGAACGTCCGGCCAAAGAGGGCCAAACAAATGGCCTCTGCGATAGTCGTTTTGCCGGACTCATTCGAGCCACTGACCCCAATCAAGCCGCGTCGGGGGATATTGGTCAGTTTCAGCTCAGCGTAACGAAGCATATTTTTCGCATGCACAGCGGTAATAATCATCAGCGCTGCCTCGCCTCACCCTTCTCATTCCGGCTCAGCTTGCGAAAAACGAGAGAAACGGCTTCTTGGTAGAGTTTTTCGTCAAAATCAGGGTTGTCGCTGCGTAAGCGTTCAATTTCTCCTTGGCTATGGATTTCAAACTCTTCGGCAAGCTTACTGAGGCGAAATTCTTTGATAAGTGTCTGATCTGTCTGGTCTTCCGCGTTTGCCACTCCATCCTCCCATGTCACGTTGGTATGAATCTATTAGGTACACGCACAGAGTCGTTTACAACGTTCTCCAGCCGTCAAGAAATAAAGCAGTTTGAGACTTG
>CAZXFE010000226.1:0-6397 GCA_964639795.1 uncultured Enterobacteriaceae bacterium
GTCGTGGTGTAGCCACCGTAGATCGCGATGAAAGCGGCGTTCCGCTCTGTCAGAGCGTCCCCTCTCCTGGAGTAGTGCACTCGGGCTGAATGATTCCCTCTATCTGAACCGTTTTGATGATATCAGGGGGAATAGTGAGAGATATGACGTTCCTGAAACCTATGGTCGTCACACGCTGATGCAACTGGGACAAACAGCCAACACGCAGCAACCGGAAGGGCTCAAAATAATACTTTTCTTAATTCAACACGCATAGCAGACTTGTTTCATCTGTTTCTCATGGCCCGTATAGCCTGGCCGTGGCTCCGAGGATCACTGTAGTCAGCGCTGCCTACCTCTCTACCGTAAACACCCCTGTATCTATTTGGTCGCTATTTCTCTGATAAGCGTTCCCAAACCAGATATTTTTCCTCGTCGTAAAACCCGTATTGAAGTGGGGGGAAGTTACGAAAGTTCCAAGAGTTACCCACACTCGATGCACAACCTATTACGGGTGAGGCCACGCAGATTGTTGAAGGTCGCAATCATTACTTTGGTGTCAGCGCTCGCTGCATTCGGGCTCGTCATCTCGTGGGCGCTTAAAGCGAGTGGCATCGCTGTCATCGAGACGTGTACCCCAGCCGGCACGCTTCGGTCCACCCACGTGTGGTTTCCAGAGCCCGATGGCGAGCTCTGGCTCGAGGCCGGCACTCCGGACAATCCTTGGATCCTGGATAGACAGGGTTCTGGATATCCAGCATAATCCCACGGTTTTCTTCGCCGCAACACGGCGACCCGGTCGGTACGTTGCCCAACACTGATTGCCGACCCGTCCGGCCACATGAAGATCCGCTCCCCCCTGCGTCAGAGGCACGGGCCGCGCGCTTGGTGGGTTTGCCTCCTTGTCGACACAGCGGGCTCGGTAGCCGACCGTCTGTCCGCCCGACAATCCAAGTCACAGACAGCGCAGGATTGGTGACAAGTCAGGGGAGAATTCCTTGATATTGGAAGTTGCAATCCTTAATCTAAACGTGGACCAGAAAAAAGATTTGGAAGTTGCGCTTGGGAAACCGCAGATAACCATTTCAGGCCAGCAGGGCTTTGTCTCCCATCAATTGCAAAAGTGCATCGAACAATCGAGCCAGTACATACTCCTGGTAAAGTGGCAAACTTTCGAATACGGTACGGCCGGTTTCAGACAGTCAGAGCAGTATCAGGAATGGCGTGGATTGTTACATCATTTCTACGATCCATTCCCATCCCATTTCCTCACAATGTTGTTCTGAATCTGTAATCTTGCGATAGTCCCTTCAACATATGCCGGTATTAGGCAGAGGATAATTGGCGCAACGGATCCCATTGCGGCACCATTACCGATTTCTGTTCTCGGCAATCTGGCCCGGGAGTTGCTTCCGGATGCCTGCAAGGATCATCTGAAGGACAAACTCATAAGGATTGTTCTCCAAAGAGAGGAAGCTGGGCAGCAAATAGAATCTTCAACTCGCGTACGAGGGAGCAATGCAACAGGCATGTGAAACGTGCTACGAATTCTTGCTGGGTAACATCGAAACGTACGGCGTACAACGATCAGAACTACCGCAGTATCCTGTGTCGCTGGAGAAGTTCATCAAGGACCCAGAAATGGCCTCGAACCTTTTCGACTCAATCAAAGATCTAAATAACCCGGCGGCGCCGTCGCACAAGAAGCTGCAGGCGGCCCAAAATTGCCAGATGAGGAGGTATGAGGGTACGGCTATAGCCTATCGTAAGCAAGCGCTTAACCATTTGTTCCTAGCGCAACCTCTACGTGAAATTCTCACGGCTAAGAACGTTAATCAACTGCTTAAGGAAATGATCGGCCGGGGCCGCGTCAAAGTACAGGTGGCGCTGGACAGATATTCGAAACGGATGCTAACGAAGATCTTGCCCAGCGATCTGGCAAACCTGATGCCCCCTTAGGCAGACAATCCAGGGCGGATGGTCCTTCGCGACGTGTTCGTGAGCGGAACTGAAACCTCTGCCTGCGCGGACCTCACCTGTACAGCTTCTTCCATCGTACGTTTCTGGAATACTTAACTGCTGCCGCGACAACGATTGGCGCGAAGTCCTACGGCTGCACACGCTGTCCACGATGGGATTGAAGCCCCTCGCAGCTACGCGCTTGAGGACGTGGCCCGACGAGACTACCTGCACCCGCCTCACTCAACACACTATCGACGTCGGTTTGAGCGCCTATCGACGAACCAAGTGTAGCGTTGCACTCGGCAAGATGCACTCTGAATTCGGCCGCATTGTGTCGACCGAAGACCTAGAGGGCTGCGCTCCTTATCTCGCTCTCACTAAACTGATCTTTCTAAATGACATCAAGCGGGAGGCAGAAAAGGCCAGTGTGCCAGCCCGGAAGATAGGCCAAACTGTCCGATCCTTGTCGGAGTCTCTC
Organism: uncultured Enterobacteriaceae bacterium; assembly: GCA_964639795.1. Lineage (GTDB taxonomy): Bacteria > Desulfobacterota > Binatia > Bin18 > Bin18 > Bin18. The sequence goes on from CAZXFE010000226.1 coordinate 2,420, forward strand.
GGTTAGGACATTGAGAAGGGGGTAGCGGAATACCGCGCCATCCGCTCTCCAGCCTTTCCTATACTTCACCGGCAGGTCGTGATGCCCGAGAAACTTATAGGGAAGAGGCCATCACCTTTTGTCTGATAGCTCTAAACACCCAGAGAACACAGCATCAGCCGCTGCTTCTCCACTGCGCACACAATCGGCAAGGCCAACACCTCGATACGCATTGCCGGCAAGGGCAAGCCCCGGATACTGCGCGGCCTGTTTTTCAATCCCATCGACAAGTTGAAGATGGCCTACTCGATATTGCGGCATCGATCGCGGATAACGGGCGATACGCGTAAACAAGGGAGCGGCTTGAATTCCAAGCAACTGTCTCAACTCGTCACGGACCGTATGCGTTGTGTCGGCATCGTCACGCTCAAACAGCTCAGCTTGAAGTGCGCCACCAACAAAAGCTCGGAATAATACATGCTCGGCCGGTGCACGTCCGGCAAACTTCACACTAGAGAACGTCCCCGCGATAATCGAACGATTCTCTACATAAGGGACGACGAAGCCGAAACCGTTGAGCGCGTGCGGAACCTGGTCACGCCGGTAGGCAAGATTGACGGTTGCCGCGGAGCTATACGCAATACTCGATAATTGCCGGCTTAGGGCTTGGTCCAGATCTCGGACTATGCGCTCAGTGGCGAACGCCGGCGTGGCAAGCACCAGACCATCGGCTTGGATAGTTGAACCGTCCTCACACTCCACTTGCCAGGGAGCACGCTGAGCCCCTTTCTTTTCCGTTTGATACTGCACCGTCGTAACTGGACAGGTCTCACGGATCGTCCCGAGCGAAAGTTGATCGGTCAGGGCAGCGACCAGGCGTTGCATCCCGCCCCGCAAGGTGACAAACAAACTCCAACGTGCACCACTCGCGTCTTGTGTAGTCTGGGGATTCCGCCGGGCTGCCCGCCACAGAGCATAAATCACACTCCGGTAGTCACGTTCCATTTGCAGGAAACGCGGCATGGTCGCGGCAAGGCTGAGTTGATCGGGATCGGCAGTATAAATCCCACCGATAAGCGGTTGAGCGATGCGTTCGAGCGTTTCCTGGCCTAGACGACGACGGACAAACGAGCCCAGGCTCTCATCTTCTTGCTCCTTAGCCCGAGGGAGAACCAAATCAAGCGCCATGCGCAGTTTGCCGGGCCAGGAAAAAATTCGGGACCGAATCAATGGAGCAAATTGGGTTGGCGCCAGCAGCATAAAGCCTTGGGGTAAGCGTTCAAGCTTTCCTTTGTGCACCACAAACGTCGCTCGGTTCTCGTCTTTGGTTCTAATCAGTTCAGATTCGAGACCGAGCCGGCGACACAGGGCCAACGCCCACGGTTTTTCCGAGATAAACGAGTCCGGCCCCAGTTCAAGCAGGAAATCTTCTTGGCGCTCCGTTTCAATCACCCCACCAAGCCGCTGACCAGCTTCAAGCAGCGTAAAGCGCAGCGGGCGCTCTCGCTCACGGCTCAATTCGACCAAACGATGCGCAGCAGCAAGGCCGGCAATTCCGCCACCGACAATGACAACGTGAGGGGGTCTATCAGCGAGTAAAGAAGGACGGCTCACAATAGGAGAGTTTCTTGTTGGGTTACGCTACGCTAACCCAACCTATGATCGGGCCGACTCAGACCCCTCTTTCATAGTTTTTAGCACCACGTCAGCCATCATTTGAATAAAGACCGGGTGGTCGTTCACCGTCTGAGCGCGGACCATATTGAGCCCGCACCGTTGTGCGATGCGCTTCGCTTCCGTGTCCAGATCGTATAACACCTCAACGTGGTCACACACAAAGCCTATGGGCACGACTACCACATTTGAGGCTCCGTTCGATGCAAGTTTCTTCAGGACTTCTCCAATATCAGGTTCCAGCCAAGGGACCAAAGCCGGACCGCTCCGACTCTGGTACGCGATAGTCCAGCGGCCATGCCCTATTCGTTGTGCCACAAGGCCAGCGCCGGTTTTTATCTGACTAATATACGTCTTGATGCTAGGCATAGCGGTCGGGATACTGTGAGCTGTAAATACCAACGGTGTAGCAGTACGACACCCTGCTGGTACTTCGGCCAACGCCATCGTGGTCAGGTCAGCAACCGCCTCGATAAACAATGCATGCTGAGACCAACCAGCCGTAAACGTTACGGCTGGGGCAGCTGCGCCGACTTCCTGCCGGGCGTCTGCCACATTTGTTTTGTACCGTTCCCAGCCTGCCTCGCTTTGTTGGGCGGAAAGAATGCAGCCGATGGCGTTCGTAACGCCGTCGGCTCCCATGCGTTCCAGCGTCTCGGCAAGATAAGGATGCCAGTTGCGCATACCAACATAGACGGGCAATTGGGGGCCTTCTTGCTGTAAGCGATTTCGGAGCGCCTCCGCCTGTCGAAAGGTAATCGCATTGAGCGGAGATAGGCCGCCGAAACATTCGTAATGCCGGACAACTTCTTCGAGTCGAGCCGGCGGAACCGGACGGCCACGAAGTACATTATCCAAAAAGGGCCGAACATCTTCCATTTTTTCCGGCCCGCCAAACGCAATCAGGAGTACCGAGTCGCATTTCATACTACATCCCAGCCCACTCTAGACGACGGACTCTATACTCCCCGCTCCGACAGCTCGTGCACCATGTCGACCAGGGCAATGACATTATCGACCGGCGTCTGTGGCAAAATTCCATGCCCAATATTGAAGATATGTCCTGGCCGTTGCTGCGCCTCTTTGAGCACGCGTTCAATCTGTACGCGTAATTCGTTCCGGGGGGCAAGGAGCACCAGGGGATCCAGATTGCCCTGCACGGCCCGCTCAGTCCCTATACGTTGCCGCGCTGTGTCGAGATCCACCCGCCAATCGACACCGATCACATCCCCCCCCGCTTCTGCGAGCAGTTCGAGTAGTCCGGCCGTACCCGTCCCAAAATGGATAACGGGCGTGCCAGGAGTAATACCTTGGATCAGTTGCTGCATATGGGGCAGGAGAAACGCACGGTAGTCACTCGGCGACACGCATCCTACCCATGAATCAAAGAGTTGGATCACCTGTGCGCCTGCAGCAATTTGGCCGTTCACATAGGCGGTAATAACGCGGACGAGGTGAGACATCAGGGCGTACCACGCTCCAGGGTCCTGATACATCAAGCGTTTGGTTTCGAGATACTGACGCGAGGCGCCACCTTCGATCAGATAGGATGCTAGCGTGAACGGTGCGCCGGAAAATCCTATCAACGGGATATCGGCGGGCAATCCATTTCGAATTTGGGACACCGCCTCGAAGACAAAGCCAACCGTCTCCTCGGGCGGAAGCTCAACTAGCTGGTCGATGTCTTGTCCTGAACGCACCGGACGATGGATGACCGGCCCATCACCTTTAGTGAATTCTAAACCCACACCCATGGGCTCAACGATGAGCAAGATATCAGAAAACAGAATCGCGGCATCAACACCGAGGCGCTCAACGGCCTCGATTGTCACCTGGGCAGCCAAATCTGGCGTTTTACACAACGTCAAAAACGGCACACGTTCACGTAATGCCCGGTACTCGGCCATGTAGCGTCCGGCTTGACGCATCAACCACACGGGTGTGTAGGGAGTCGGCTCTCTGCGACACGCTCGAAGAAAAACTGATGTTTCCATTACTGGCCAATTTATCATACAGCCATCGGGCAACAGAAGTCCCGCCGCTCTTGCTGTCTGATACGTGCTTCCGATACAACCAGAAAACTGAGAAAAAGGAGTGCGGTCATGTCTGACTCTAAAACGCATCATGTGGCGACAGTAAATGGATTTCGGATGCACTATGTTATGGCCGGTTCTGGCTATCCACTCGTGTTGCTGCATGGTTGGCCACAGAGCTGCTACGAATGGCGGAAAGTCATAGGTCCCCTGGCAGAACAGTTTACCGTCATCACGCCCGACCTGCGAGGCTTGGGTGATTCCGAGCGTCCACTGACCGGCTATGACAAAC
>CAZXFE010000227.1:0-6386 GCA_964639795.1 uncultured Enterobacteriaceae bacterium
CGTTACCGCCGTGGTAGACTGCAAGAAACTACAGCCTACCCCATGTGTGATACGAGGCTTGAAGCTTTACTGCTCAGGACGTATTCTTCCTGTAAGATTTGGCGATTTGGGGGTCTCGAGGAACGGTGACGACAATAAGCTGGTCTTTGTTTCGTGCGCGCACGCGGATGAGGACTGCCTGAAAAAGAAGCTCATGCTGTTTCTCAGGCAGCTCAAGATCGGCGAGCAAATCGAACTGTGGCACGACCAACTTATCAGTACAGGCAAAGACTGATACGCGGAGATCGCCGGCCGCCTCTATCACCCGAAGGGAGCGATACTGATCATCACGCCCGCATTTCTTGGGTCGATGCTCTGCCTCCACGAAGAGGTGCCGATTCTACTCCAGCGGGCTCGTCGCGGGGATCTCCAGCTCCTGCCGCTTTTCGCCGAGCCATTCCTCTGGGACAATGAGCCATGGCTGCAACGCGGTCGGATGTGGCCCACACGGCAAAGCGGTGAGCCAGTACGACGACCTTGCAATGAAGCGCCTCGTGACCGAGTTCGCACGACGGGTTCGCGATGCCGTGGAAGCTCCAACCAAAGCCGTCGAGGGCCCTCGACGAGCCTATGGCCACACACGATCTACACCGGATGCCGCAGACGGTTTAGCTCCTGTTCGAGCGATGCAATGACTTCAAACTGCTGGACGACGCGTGAAACGGCGACACGAACCTCGTCGCCTTCACTGCGGGTGGTGGCGGGAAGTCCATACTTGCCCGTGTCTGGGCGGAGTGGGGGGAGAATATCAAAGACCTCTTCGTCAATGCTCTCTGCTATGGCTTTAACGAGGATAGCAAAGGTCGAGAAGGGCCCAACAAACTCAAATTCGGGCAAAAATCCGAGCAAAATTTCTCGTCGTTAAAGTCAGAGACATGCTCCATCTGCTTTACCGAGAAATGATCCGGTAGAAGCGATTAGGTAGATAATGCAGACCATACTTGAAGAAAAAGATTATCGTTTGCATGCATAGTTTGCGAGAATTTATGAGAATTTGGACGAAGAAGCAAAAAATGGTAGGGTTGCCCCACCGTGACAAGCGACGCTGCCTCGTTCCAAAAGCAAGCACGAAGACAAGACCGGCAAGACCTGATTGCAGACTTGCCCGGACCTCCCGCCAAGAAAGCTATCAATACAGTGACCAAGACAGCCATTTGGACCGCTGCGCTTACCCTTCTGATATTGCTGCTATCGCTGACATCTCTCATTCCGAATTTTCTAGCCAAGACGTTTGGTGAGCCTGAAGAAACACTCGCACAGGGCAAGTTTCTCGTTGCGGCCAGTAATCTGCGCGATTCGAATTTTTCGGAGACGGTTATCTATCTCGTCGCCAATAACACCCGTGGCGCTATGGGCGTCGTCGTAAATCGCCCCACAGATGTCCACCTGGCACGCGCATTGCCACATTTAGAAGAACAACCGCATGCACAAGATGTTATCTATGCCGGCGGTCCAGTGGGACGCAGCAGCATGATCGTACTGTTTCGATCAAACACACTCTCGCTTGAGAATACCTTAGCCATTACGGGAGAAATCTCGGCTACTTCAGGTTTAGAGCATATTGCCCTATTAGCCCAAGAGGCCGCATCTCAATTCCGCGTCCACGCCGGCTATGCCGGCTGGTCTCCAGGCCAACTGGATAGCGAAGTGGCGCGTGGGGATTGGCACGTTCTGCCTGGTGACGCTGAGACACTTTTTGATACCAATCCAGCCTCGCTCTGGCCTACATTGATTCAACGCGGATCGATTGAATGGACACGCCTATTTCAGCATAAGAGAGCAGCAGCTCTCTAGCGGGGCGTATGTCTTAGGGTGGATGTATTTCTGAGTCGAAACGGATCTCTCTTTCCAGTGCACATCTCCGCGCCTTCCTTGATCTTTTTCGTCTCGCATAATACAAAACCGGGATCCCCCGACGTCGAACACGGGAGAACAGGATAAAAATATGGGCCTAAAGGACAATATCGACCGACTTGAGAGCCTCAATGAGCTGGCAATGCAAGGCGGAGGCGCGAAACGTATCGCCCGCCGGCATGAGCAGGCAAAAAAGACTGCACGCGAACGCGTTGAGACACTGCTCGATCCAGGCAGCTTTGTCGAACTGGACCGGCTCAAGACCCATCGCTGCACCGATTTTGATATGGATAAGACCAAGATCCCAGGCGATGGGGTTGTGACTGGCTATGGCAGCGTAGATGGGCGCCAGGTCTTTGTCTTTTCTCAAGATTTTACTGTTTTTGGAGGAAGTTTATCCAGCGCCTTTTCAGAGAAAATATGTAAAGTTATGGACCTGGCGGCCAAAACCGGCAGCCCGGTCATCGGAATTAATGACTCCGGAGGCGCACGCATTCAGGAAGGCGTAGCGAGCTTGGCCGGCTACGGCGAAATATTCTTGCGCAACGTCATGAACTCAGGCGTCGTACCGCAAATATCGGCCATTATGGGACCGTCTGCGGGTGGCGCGGTATACTCGCCGGCCATAACGGACTTTATCTTCATGGTCGACAACTCTAGCTATATGTTCATCACGGGACCAGATGTGATTCGTACCGTGACACATGAAGAAGTCAGCATGCAGGAGTTGGGCGGGGCGGCCACCCATAACGCGACCAGTGGCGTAGCTCATTTTGCCTCCCCGGGTGAGGATGAGTGTTTTCACTCGATTCGCGAGTTGTTGAGCTATCTGCCTAGCAACAACATGGAAGATCCACCGTTTCAACCCACAACGGACGATTCAAATCGACGTGACGAAAAACTGAACGATCTTATTCCGGAGAATCCTAATAAACCCTATGACATCACAGACATCATCCACTCCGTGGCCGATGAAAACCACTTCTTCGAAGTGCAAAAAGACTATGCCCGCAACATCGTAGTCGGTTTTGCCCGGCTCAGTGGGAAGCCAGTCGGCATTGTGGCCAACCAACCGGTCTTCTTGGCCGGCGTGCTTGATATTGACGCCTCAGTCAAAGCCGCCCGATTCGTTCGATTTTGTGATTGTTTTAATATCCCTATTATTACCTTCATCGACGTTCCAGGCTTTCTACCCGGCACCGACCAGGAGTACGGCGGTATCATTCGCCATGGTGCGAAGCTGCTGTATGCGTACTGCGAAGCAACCGTGCCCAAGATTTCGGTCATCACCCGCAAAGCGTACGGCGGTGCCTACGTAGTGATGTCGAGCAAGGCCATCCGAGGCGATATTAATTTGTCCTACCCGACCGGTGAAATTGCCGTCATGGGACCGGACGGAGCCGTCAATATTATTTACCGCAATGCGCTAAAAGAAGCAAAGGACCCAGATGCTGAGCGCACAAAGTTAGTTACTGAATACGGCGAGACCTTTGCCAACCCATTCAAGGCGGCTGAGCTCGGCTATATTGATGAAATTATCATGCCAACGGATACGCGCCCTCGGCTGATTCAGTCCCTCAATATGCTCCAGAACAAGCGCGAGAAAAATCCACCTAAGAAACATGGAAATATCCCCTTGTAAGGATTAGGGGGTAGGGCTTAGGGACTGGGGATTGGTGCAACTATGTTTAAACGTGTCTTAATTGCAAATCGGGGAGAAATCGCCGTCCGGGTTATTCGCGCCTGCCGTGAACTCGGGGTTGAAACCGTCGCCGTGTACTCGGACGCTGATCGGCCCGCGCTGCATGTCCAATACGCCGACTACGCCTATCCAATTGGCCCTGCCCCATCGGCCGAAAGCTATCTGGTTGTTGAGAAAATTCTCGCTGTCGCCAAGCAGAGTGGGGCTGAGGCCATCCATCCCGGTTATGGTTTTCTGTCCGAGCGCGCTTCTTTCGCCAAGGCATGTACTGACACGGGCATTGTCTTTATCGGTCCCCAGCCCGACGCCATCGAAAAGATGGGTGACAAGGTGACCGCACGGGCCATTATGCAAAAGGCCGATGTACCGATTGTACCGGGCACAGACGTCTTAGGCGACGAAGACGAAGTGATAGCTGCGGCGGACACCATCGGCTTTCCGGTCATGTTTAAAGCCTCGGCTGGCGGTGGCGGGAAAGGCATGCGGCTGGTCGAGAAAAAAGAAGACGTGATTGCCGCCTTACGCAGCGTTCGCTCTGAGGCAAAATCCTCTTTCGGCGACGACCGCATGTATATAGAGAAATTTATCGAGAAACCGCGGCACGTCGAAGTCCAGGTTTTAGGCGATACGCACGGGAATATTATCCATTTGTACGAGCGCGAGTGTTCCCTCCAGCGCCGGCATCAAAAAGTAATCGAAGAATCGCCTTCACTTGCCATCAACCAAGATGTCCGAGAGAAAATGGGTCAAGTTGCCGTCGAGGCTGCCAAGGCAGTGGCATACGTTGGCGCGGGAACAGTAGAATTTCTGACAGACACTCACCAGAATTTCTATTTCCTGGAAATGAATACACGCATCCAGGTCGAACATCCAATCACGGAGCTTGTCACGGGGGTCGATCTGGTCAAAGCCCAGATTGAAATCGCTGCGGGAGAACGGTTGGCGATAAAACAGCAAGATGTACGGCAACGCGGTTGGGCGATCGAGTGTCGTATTTACGCCGAAGACCCGGATCGCGACTTTTTCCCCTCGCCGGGCAAAATCCAAATTCTCCGCACGCCGGGCGGGTACGGCGTGCGGGATGACAGCGGCGTGTACGAAGGCTGGGAGGTGCCGATCCATTACGATCCTATGATCTCCAAGCTGTGTGCCTATGGCCGGACCCGAGACGAAGCCATCCAGCGCATGCTACGCGCGCTACAGGAATACACAGTGGAGGGGATTGTGACCAATATTCCCTTCCACCGCTGGGCGCTGACCCATCCACGTTTTCTAGCCGGAGATATCGACACAGGCTTTATCCCACAAGAATACACAGGGTTGCCGGAAGAAGAAGACCACCTGCGCCATGAAATTATTTTGGCTGCGGCCGCGCTCGCAGCGTATCACAAAGATCAAGAATTGGCCCGGTCGATAACAGGCAGTGTTAGCAGTAGCGCTGGAGTGTCCGCATGGCGCACCAGTGGTTGGCGTGAGGGGTTGCGCTAACAGCAAGGACGAGAGCACCTATGGCTTATAAAGCAAAGCTCGGGGACCAAACCTACACTATCGACGTGCAGGAACTTGGCGAGCACAAGTATAAAATTGTAATTGACGATGAAGAGCACCTGATCGATGGCAGACAGCTCACCGGTCACATATACTCTTTGCTCGTTGAGAATCAGTCGTTCACCGTTGATGTGGCAGAAAAAGACGACGAATACACCGTTGCCTATGAAGGCAAGAGCTTCCGCGTTCACGTCCTGGATGAACGTAAAGCACGCCGCGGGGGGGCAGAAGCGGGTCTGGGCGGAGCCGAAGAAAAAGATGTCCGCTCCATGATGCCAGGCAAGGTTGTTGAGGTGCTCGTGAACGAGGGTGACCCGGTCGAAAAGGATCAAAGCGTGATCGTTATCGAGGCCATGAAAATGGAAAATGAAATCCGCGCTGCGGTTGCAAGTACCGTCAAAGCCATCCATGTTGAGGCAGGCCAAGCGGTCGAATCCGGACAACTCCTCATAGAACTTGAAGAGGCCTAGCCCGTAAGGGCTGCCTGCCCTTGTGTGCCCGATCACACGGGATCGCGCCTACAACGCGCTGTAAATAATAGACGCATGCTCTCACCTACTGACAGACAGAAGCTGGCACCCTTTTTCACCAACCTGACTGCTCCCATATTTGGCCTCAAGCTGCCTCAAGAAGTAGCCGGGGCTCTCTTTTCGCGGTACAGCCGCTCGGCAAAAAGTCTGCGTCAGATTTTTCTGGACGAGTTCCTTGGCAACGCTGACCTGCGGTTCTCCCAGATGCCAGGTGGCACAGCGACGGAAACAGAGAGCAGTGAGGCCGTTCACAAGGCACGCGCGTTCTATGAGCGCGTCCTGATTGGTTATGGCGATGACTCCGTCGCCCAGCTGGGCGGAGCACATATTGCATGTGAAAACATTTCGAACGTTGCGGCCAAGATTCTTGAAGATGCCCGCATCGGCATCGCTCCACTTGAGAAGTCTACGCGCTATGTGCGCTTTGATACAAAAGGTGCGGACGGCGACTATCTGTTCTACAAAGAACCGACGCTGATGGCCTCGGCTCACCGCGAGTCGTATCTGTCCGGCATGCGACTTTTGTTCGAAACCTATGCGGCCCAACTCGATCCCATGCTCACCTTTGTGCGTGACAGTCTGCCGATAGACTCGGTGGAGTGGAAACACCCCCAGACGGGTGAACCACTAACTTATCAAGACGCGCAGAAAGACGACAAGCTCAAAAAATGGACGGAAGGCGCATATCGTTCAACCGTCCGAGCCCAGGCATG
>CAZXFE010000228.1:0-3574 GCA_964639795.1 uncultured Enterobacteriaceae bacterium
TATGGCCGCGGGTGGCAGTCGTAATTTTCTGCAGTCCCATTCTGAGCGCGGCGGGCTGCGAGAATGACTTGGCTTTTGTAGAGCGGTTCGCGCACCAGCCCAGTAGCGAATACCCTCATATGACTACCCCGCCCATGCGTCTCATCGTGAATCCCACTGCCGGCGGTGGAAAAGGTGTTGCTATTGCGCAGCAAGTCAGTCGAGAGCTAAATCAGCGCCAGCTGAAACACGAAGTCGTGTATAGCCGCTCATCAACTGAGCCATCGCTATTGGCGCGCTCGGCTGTAGAAGAAGGCTGCTCCTTGGTGGTTGGCGTTGGTGGTGATGGGTTACTGAGCGCGGTAGCTAACGTCTTGGTTGGCACGGAGACTGCCCTGGGGATTATTCCCGCAGGACGGGGTAACGACTTCGCGAGGGGCCTTGGTCTTCCTCTGGAAATCCCTGCAGCGTGTCAGGTATTAGCGCAACAACAGATACAGGAGATTGATGTCGGCCAGGCGCATGACACCTATTTCTTCTCGGTGGCCTTGGTCGGTTTAGCGGCCGAAATTAATCGTCGAGCGAATCGGCTGGGACGGCTCCGGATAAATGCCATCTACTCCCTACTGACTATTGTTTCGGTTTTTTTCTCTTCTCCACGGGCCTTTATTATTAGCTGTGATGGACGTGAGCAACGCTGCTATAGCTGGCTTATTGCGGTCGGCAACACCTGGAGTTCTGGCGGGGGCATGAAACTCGTTCCCAGAGCGAGAGCGGATGACGGTATATTAGATGCTTGTTTGGCGCATGGTATGGGGCGACTGGAGCTTTTGCTGCGCGTCTTTCCGCGTGTGTTTCGTGGGACGCACGTCTACTTGACGGGTATTGAGAGTTTGCGAGGAAGGGAAATGGTGATTAGTGCCGATAGCCCGTGTGATATCTATGCGGACGGTGAACGGATCGGCCCGTTACCTGTCACGCTCCGTGCGATTCCGCAGGCACTGAAGGTCATTCTTCCGGCAGATAATCACTAGTATGAAAGTCGTCGGGGATATGGTACACGAGCGGCACGTAAACTGGTGATCCCACAAGTAGAAGAAGGAGAGATAATATGGCCTGTCAGGAAGCATTCCTTGACGTACGCGGAAAAAAGATTCAAATGCTCTCAGGCGGCTCCGGAGACCCGTTGCTCTACTTGCACAGCGCTGGGGGGGAAGTTGTCTGGCTACCTTTTTTCGAACAGCTTTCCCAGCACTACACCGTCTATGTTCCCGGCCACCCGGGATTCAGCCAATCTGAAGGACTGGATCAAATCGATAGCATAGAAGATTTGGTCTTCCACTACACAGACCTGATGGATCAAATCGGCCTCGACCAACCCTATGTTACGGGCTTGTCGTTGGGTGGTTGGTTGGCTGCCGAATTGGCAACTCGCTATGCGAACCGCATTAAAAAATTAGCCTTGATCAATCCCGTGGGACTGCGCGTCCCGGGTTCCCCCATGGCCGATATTTTTGCGGCAAACCCTCAGGAAACTCGTCAGCTGATTTTTCATGACCCGGACTCAGATCTGTCCAAGACGTTTATCCCTGACGAACCGTCTCAGGAAGTACTTGAAAATGCGCTTCGGGCCAGGGAGGCGACTGCCCGGGTAGGCTGGAATCCTTATCTATCCAATCCTAAGCTACGGGGCCGATTGTATCGCATTACAGTTCCGACGGTGATTGTGTGGGGAGAGTCGGATCGTCTGGTCCCGGTCGAGCATGGCCGGGCGTATCACGACGGCATTGCCGGCTCACAGCTCGTCATGCTGCCTGAATGTGGCCATGCTCCGCCGTTTGAAAAGCCGGAAGAGACGGCGCAGCACGTGGAAGAATTTTTTCAGGCGTAAGGAAACGGGCATACAACGGACACCGCCACGCTCTGTCGGATGCTCGTCGCTCGTTCATTTTCAAATACGCAGCCGTACACGATGGCAATGCTGAATCAGCCTTTGACCCGCGAGATGTTTGATCGCTTGGACGAAAGCGACGATGGACTCTTCTATACTGTCCCACGTAAGCTGGTGCACATTGACGACGGAGCCATTGCCGCAGCCGGTCAATGTATGGCTAAAACCTTCGCCCCGAACGGCCTCTTGCTCGACTTGATGAGTAGCTGGCGGTCTCATCTGCCTGAGGGATTTGTGAAGCAAAAGTTGTTTGGACTCGGACTGAACGCCGAGGAAATGGCAGACAATCCTGACTTAGACGAGTATATTGTTCACAACCTGAATGCCGACTCACAGCTCCCGTTTCCTGACGCATATTTCGATGGCGTAGTGGTGACGGTTTCGATCCAGTACATCACCAAACCGGTTGAAGTCTTTACTGAAGCCAATCGGATCTTAAAGCCAGATTGCCCCTTTCTGGTTCTGTACTCCAATCGCATGTTTCCAACCAAAGCCGTGCGCGTATGGCAAATGCTCCGAGATAAGGGGCGGGCTGAACTCATCCAGGCGTATTTCCACCAGGCTGGTGGATATGATGAAGCGGTCTTCGAAGATTGGAGTCCCAACCCCGGAGCGTCTGACCCGCTGTTTGCCGTGTTTGCGCGCAAGCGGCAGGGATCCGGCACCGCGGCTTAACACAAAGAAGACGCGTGGCTTCTCGCTTGATCTACCCAAAAATCGTTGTCGAGCACGACCTGTGGCAACACGGCCTTCTCGTTGTTGCTGGGGTCGATGAGGTTGGGATGGGACCGCTCGGGGGTCCAGTTGTTGCTGCGGCAGCCGTTTTCCCCCCGACTATTATGGAAGGCGCGAAAGACAGTCTGCCTGAAACCTTCCCCCAAGGTGTACGTGATTCCAAGACCTTGACTCCCAAAGCACGCGCACGTCTTGAGATAGAAATTCGTCGGATAGTGACCGGCCTTGGTATTGGTATAGTGGATGAAAGAGAGATTGATCGCATCAATATTTATCAAGCAGGGCTCAAGGCTATGCGTTTAGCCCTGGAGCAGCTGCCGATTCCGCCTGAACATGTTCTGATTGACGGGCGCGTACTTGACGATAGTCCTTGGCCGCAGTCATTCTTTAGGAAGGGCGACCGTCATGTTTACTCCATTGCGGCAGCTTCTATCATTGCAAAGACCTATCGTGATCGTCTCATGATTGATCTTGATCGCAAATATCCGGAGTATGGCTTTGCCCGTCACAAGGGCTACGGTACGGCTGCCCACCGTGAAGCTTTACGTCGACATGGGCCATGCCCCGCCCACCGGCGTTCATTCCGTTTGCTCTAGATGTCTTTTCAGCGTGACGTTAAGACGGATATACTGATCCAGAGATGAGGAGGGATGGTATGGCGATTGAAGTCTTCATGCCCCGTATGAGCGACACCATGGAGGAAGGCAAGATCCTCAAATGGCTCAAAAAGATCGGGGATCAGGTAGAGCTGGGTGATATTATCGCCGAGGTCGAAACCGATAAGGCAGATATGGAAATGGAGGCGCTTGACGCTGGGTTCCTGACTGAAATCAGAGCCCAGGAAGGTGAGTCTGTCCCGGTTGGGGATGTCATTGCGCTGCTGGGAGACGAAGCTGAGGTTGGAGCAGC
>CAZXFE010000228.1:3584-6370 GCA_964639795.1 uncultured Enterobacteriaceae bacterium
GAGCAGCTGTCCCACCAGAGGCAGCTGTCCCACCATCGTTAAAAAAGGCGAAGCGCCAGACTGAGTCTCTTCGAGAGAGAAAAGTCCAAAAACTGCGAGACACGACACCAAAAAGAAAATCGGCAGCTCGTAAAAAGGAACAACGACTCTTAGCCTCTCCCATTGTGAGGAGGATCGCTGCAGAGCGAGGCATTGATCTGGCAACGGTCCAAGGTAGCGGTCCGGGTGGGCGGATTGTTAAGCACGATCTGGAGTTCCCGGAAACGGCTGCTGCCGCGGCATCGACTGAACTACACAGGACAGAGAGCGCAGAACAGACGACGGCTGTGCAAGCTGCAGCAGGTACAGCGGCTTCAAAAGGCCCGATTGAGTCAAGAGTTGAACCGTTTTCACGCATGCGAGCGACTATTGCCAAACGGATGGCTGAGAGCATGCGCGAGGCGCCACATTTTTATGTCACCACTGAAATCGATATGTCAGAATCCGTCCGGCTACGCACCTCTCTTAAACTGAGTGACCGGGTTGAAGCCGAGGTGACCTATACTCATCTGCTGGTCAAAGCGACGGCGGTTGCGCTTGAACGATGCCCACGAGTTAACGCTGCATTTGCCGGCGACGGGCGGGAGCTCAAGAGTGAGATCAATATCGGGATTGCGGTTGCGCTTGAGGATGGGCTGATTGTCCCAGTACTGCACGGCTGTCAGAAGATGTCCTTGCTCGACGTTGCGGCTCAGGCCCATGCCCTTGTTGACCGCGCACGCATGGGCAAACCGACCTCGAAAGATTTATCCGGTGGGACCTTTACGATTTCTAATCTTGGCATGTATTCTGTAGAGCACTTTACGGCGGTGATTAATCCGCCCCAGGCGGCTATTCTTGCGACCAGCGCGATTAAAGAGCGTCCTGTGGTACGAGATGGGCAGGTCGTTATCTCCCGGACCATGATGGTGACCCTCTCGTGTGACCACAGGGTTCTGGACGGGGCAACCGGAGCCCAGTTTCTGGAAGAGTTGAAAAATTTATTGGAGAATCCTGTCGGCTTAATGATGTAACTGTGCAACGGTGTAAAGGGAATTAATGGAACGATACGACTTGGTGGTGATAGGAGCTGGTCCTGGAGGGTATGTGGCGGCCATTCGCGCAACCCAGCTCGGTCTCAAAACTGCGGTAGTGGAAAGAGACCGCCCCGGCGGAGTATGTCTCAACTGGGGCTGTATTCCGTCAAAAGCGATTCTTACTTCCGCCGAAATGTATGAAGACCTCAATCACAGTGAACAGTATGGCATCAGGGTCAGCGGATTGTCTTTTGACTATGCTCAGGTCATCAAGCGTTCGCGTGACGTCGCCGGGCGGTTGGCCAAAGGTGTTGAATACCTTCTCAAAAAGAACAAGGTGCCGTTGCTCCGGGGAGCGGGCCGCATTGAGAATACAAATCGGGTTATTATTGAGCCGAGCGGACAAAATGAGCAGGACGCGCAACAGGTCGAAGCCGATCGGATCTTAATCGCAACGGGATCACGCGAACGGACCCTGCCCGGGCTCGAGATCGATGGGAAGCAAGTTCTGACGAGTTATGAAGCTCTGACAGAACAGGAAGTACCAGTGGCAATTGTTATTATTGGCGGTGGTGCTATTGGGGTTGAATTCGCCTATATCTACAGCACGTTTGGCAGTCGGGTGACTGTTGTTGAGATGGAAAAACAGCTGCTGCCCGGCGTTGATAGCGAGATAGCACGCGAGCTTGAAAGGTCGTTTAAGAAAAAGGGTGTCGAGATCTTGACTAACACTAAATTCAACAGTCTGGAAAAATATCCGGGCCGGGTTGAGGTGCTCTTGGATAATGGGACCGATCAGAAGAAGCGCACGGCTAATAAAGTGCTGGTTGCCGTGGGTCGGGCTCCACTGAGTGCAGATCTGGGTCTTGAAGACGCCGGGGTTGTCTTAGATCGAGGCTATATTCAGGTCAACGAGCAATTGCAGACGAGCAACTCAGCGATTTATGCCGTAGGCGATGTAAATGGCCCACCCCTTTTGGCCCACGCCGCTACGGAAGAAGGTATAGCCGCGGTCGAGTTCATGACGGGCGAGAGGGAGAAAGGTCTTGATCCGGCCCGCATCCCGGCGTGTATTTATTGTCAGCCTCAAGTGGCAGTTCTCGGGCTGAGCGAAGAGCAAGCCCAAGCGCAAGGGCATGATGTCAAAATCGGTAAATTCCCGTTTCGTGCGTTGGGCAAGGCGCTGGCCTCCGGTCATGATGAAGGTATGGTCAAATTGGTTGTTGATAAAGAGTATGGCGAGATTCTTGGGTGTCATATCATAGGTCGAGGAGCGACCGATCTCATTGCCGAGATTGGGCTGGCACGGACGCTCGAAGCGACGACTGCCGAACTGCGGGAAACCGTTCATGCCCATCCAACGTTGTCCGAGGCCATTATGGAGGCTGCGTTGGATGCAGAAGGGCGAGGAATAAATTTCTAGCTCTTTTTTTGGGATATTTGAGTCTGAGAGCACTGTATGAAGCTGGTCTGTGCTGATCTTGGTATCTTTGACTACTCCGCCGTTTTGGAGTTGCAGCACACGCTTGTCGCACAGCGCTATGCAGACGAAATTCCCGATACGCTCTTACTGCTCGAACATCCACCCGTGTTTACCTTAGGTCGAGGCGGAGACGTAAAACACCTGCTTAACCCTGGGCAAATACCCGTCCAGAGGGTCAGCCGGGGCGGAGATGTTACTTTTCATGGGCCGGGGCAATTGGTTGGCTATCCCATCGTCGCCCTCAAGCA
>CAZXFE010000229.1:0-3453 GCA_964639795.1 uncultured Enterobacteriaceae bacterium
TGCTCGGCGGTGCTTGCGCTAAAACTTTATACTTTTGACCGACTGCTATGCATATGCAGAACAGAAACGGTCAGGAGTAGAAGAAGTCGTCTCCCGGTATGGACAAAGTCGGAACAGCCCCATTTTCGGCCCTTCACCGTTATTATCTGACTCTTTAATGCCGCTGGCCCGGCTACGCCTCTGCCCATCGTCCTCCTCTTTCTCGTCGAGGACAGCCTGATTCATTCGCATTCAGGAAAGCCGCGTAGCTCTTTGGTCACGGCTGGTAGGCGATCTGCGGTCCTCACACGTTCTAGTCACGCCAGACCCGTCAGATCTCTTGTACGAGTACAGCCAGAAGGCCAAATGAGCCGCCTCTTGTAGCGTTCATTTTGCCGGGATCATTTTAGGAACGCAAAAAATGCCAAGGAAGAAAATTACTAGCGCTTGGGAGTGGGCATAAAAAAACGCCGCGTGAATCGCGACGTGATTTACCCATTATAACAAGTTTGTGCTGTAAAAGTCAAATGAGGCCATAAGTGCCTGATTTCACTGGGCACATCATTCATCCAATGGGTTGAACGTTATAAAAAAGGTCAGATAGGACCCATAAAAACGTTATTCTGCCCTTTTCATTGATAACTATCCCGCTCGCCTACATTCGTGATAGGAAAAGCGGCCATGCTGCTTCCATACTACGAGGTCCGAGAGGGCAAAGGACCGTATGTTCTTTTGGTCCATGGTTTTTTGTCGAGCCGCGCTCAGTGGCTGCCCAATCTGGACGCGCTCTCGACCGTTTGCCGGCCCGTTATCGTTGAATTATTCGGGCATGGCCGTTCGCCTGCGCCTAAGGACCCAGCAGATTATGCTCCGGAACGATATGTTATGGCATTTGAGCATATTCGGGAAAAGCTCAGAGTGGACCGATGGTTTGTCATTGGTCAATCGTTGGGGGCAGGGTTGACGCTACGGTATGTATTAGCGCATCCGAGCCGAGTCCTAGCACACCTTCTGACGAATTCATCGACTGCGTTCAGTAACAAGAAGTGGGTGCAAGAGGTTCGCCCTGGCACGGAAAAGCTTATTGCTGCGGTGAAGCGGGATGGAGCTGCCGCGCTTGAAAGAGTGGCCGTGCATCCTAAGAAAGCCCGACGGATTGCTCCGCGATTCAAAGAAGCACTGTGCACGGATGCAAAACTGCATGATCCGCTCGGCGCGGCCTACACGGCTCGTTACACTTCGCTTGCCGATCCGATTGAAGCAGCGTTGATGGAGACTAATCGGGTGCCGACGCTCCTCCTGTGCGGTACGCAGGAGGAGCGTTTCAAGCCGCTGCGTCGAGTTGCCGAAAGAATCCTTCCAAATCTAGAAGTCGTTGAGGCTGAAGCCGGACATGCTGTGAATCTGGAAGCTCCTGACGCCTTTAACCACGCGGCAGTTATATTCTTTCAGCGGCATGGAAAAATCCTCGACACGGGTTAGTTCGTCTGCCACCGCGAAGCGGATCTGATAGTTCGACACGCATCGCCTTAGAGGCAAACTGACTGACCTCATGCGTGAGCTGACTCGGTGTGTCCCACCAGACGGGTTTCTCCCCGACCTCTGTATGGGCAGCGGCACAATGGGTGTCGCACCTGTCTTGATATTCCTGTGGATTGTGGTCGTCCGATAACATCGCCGAACAGGGCAATTCCTCATTTTTAAACACTAGCCTATTGAGCAGAGGAATTTCTCCGTAAAAGTTTTCACCTCTCTTCGCCATTCTATTTACCCGCGACAACACAACAACAAAATAAATTGACAATGTTACTTAACGCCGGTATTTAACACCGTCAAAAAGAAAGCGCTCTCCTTTATCTGACAATCGTGAACCTACCCAAAACAAATCGATTCCATTAGCTGAGCATAATCAGACGGATCGGACGTGTCGGCCACGCTGGCTGCAGGTTGCCTGGTTTCTTGGCCGTCCGCCCGCACGAGCCCAACGCCAATGGCGCGTCCTTGGGCTCGTTGCGTCTGCGTCATTTTTCTAGATGTATGATTTGTATCTGTTCACCCTGTTCCTCAAGCAAATTCAGGCCGGGCTTTGGATTCCTGAATCACAGCTCGGGTTGCTCGGAACTGCTTTTTCGCGAGATGCAGCGATGTTCGTTGTGTTGCAATTCTTTACAAGAACATTTGCCGGCGTTGAGTCGCTGCTTGCTGTAGTCATGATTGCCGAGGAATTTGATCCTGACGTGCGCGGCAGGGGGATCGGCGCCTTTGCCGCCATTCAATCCACAGGTGCCGGCTTGGCAGCGGAATTGTTTGCGCTTGTGGGACAGCTAGAAAACGGCTGGCGAGGACTGTATCTCGTAGGGCTAGGGCCGCTTCTGCTATTCGTCTATTGGCGCCGCTCGTTGCTGGAGACGACCCGGTTTGAAGCCCATCACAAGCAGCAGACGTGGAGGGCTGAGAGTGTTTTTCAGCCCATCGTCAACTTAATGCGGATGTATCCAGGTCGGCTGCTGGAGCGCGGGTGATTATTGCGACTGTTGGCAGCAGTCTTGGGCTTATCCTCGAGTCCGTACTCTGCGGTGTGTACAATTCCCACTGGCCCGCCATTTCAACCCTAGCCGCATTCATGCTCTTTGCGCCATTCCTGGTGGCTCGTCTCTTCCCTGAGACGAGCGGACGCACGCTTGAAGATATCGCACCCGAGCGCTGAACAACTGCTCAACTTATTTTTTGGCTCTACCGCCCGCTGGTAACAGTGCATCGGCCTTAGTTTTAACCTCTTTTGCCAGGTCTCGCCGACCACTGAGAAGATAGCGACGAATCGCCTGGTCAAAGGACTGCTTGGCTTCGTGCTGCTGCCCTTGGTAAAAATACGCTTCTCCCAGCCCCGCATAGGCTTCAGCCTCATCGGGATTGCCATCCAGGACGGCATTAAACGCAGTCACCGCCTGGGTGTACTGCTGCGTAACAACATAGCCCTGTCCCAACTCGAGTTGCGTTTCAATACTGTGTGGGTCGGCTTTTGCCGAAGCCTCATAGGCCTGTACGGCATCGTCTACGCGGCCGTCGGCTTCGTAAGCCCGCCCGAGTTCAAGCTGGGCAAGACTCGATCCCGGATCGACGCGCACTGCCGCTTCTAACTCCTGGCGCGCGGCGCTTAGACGGTTCTGCTGCCTGGCGATCGTGCCACGATTGACGTGATAGGCAGCGAGCGCACGCTTTGCGCTGGGATGATTCGTATCGATATTTAGTGCATCCCGAAACTTCTGAGCGGCAAAATCATTATTCCCCAATTCATTCGCTAAAGCACCTATACGATAGTGTGCCTCTGCATTGTTAGGGTCTTCCTTTATTGCTTCTTCATACTCACCCATAACTTTAAAGTTTTGGTTGTAAGAGTCAAAACCTTCACCAATAGAAGTAAGTCCAACACCTATTAAATCAGCGCCACCTTTTGTAGTGTAACCTTGGAAATTT
>CAZXFE010000229.1:3463-6362 GCA_964639795.1 uncultured Enterobacteriaceae bacterium
AGCCGGGCCAAACAGCGTCCGCCCTTCATACTTATTGGCCGAGGCCATGAAGTCCGGCTTTTTTTCTGCAGCGCAGGCCGAGAGAAGGACGTCGGAGGCGAGAGCAAAGAACAGCAGGAAAATGCCTTGAAAGCGTGATTTCATAACGTCTATTAGGCGGTGTTGAGACATCGGTGTCAAGGTTGATGTAAAGGAGGGATGCTGACTCTCGAATATCGTCTGGTCGTGTCTCATTGGGCGGTGGAATTGCTCCGTAGGGTTTTTCAACACGTTTGTTCAATGGGAAAGAGGGGCACCTACTTGCTTCCTCCTGGATCAATATAGTATCGGTTCTCTTTTATCATGACAGTCACAACCGCGCTGATTTCGACCTCGCTTCCTGAAGCGTTGTCTCCGCTCACACAATTTGGTGGATTATCCCTCCTTAAGCGCGCGCTCCTCACTGCGCAGCGTTGTGGGGCAAAAACTTGCTAT
Source organism: uncultured Enterobacteriaceae bacterium (assembly GCA_964639795.1). Classification (GTDB taxonomy): domain Bacteria; phylum Desulfobacterota; class Binatia; order Bin18; family Bin18; genus Bin18. The sequence goes on from CAZXFE010000229.1 coordinate 3,938, forward strand.
GTCTTGATAGACAAAAATGCTCAAGAAGAGCTGCAACGTGCGCTCTTTAATGACAAGCAGCTGACTGCACGGGTTGTCTGGGTTCCGCACACGACCCCGCTTGCCGAAGCGTTCGCAGAACGGCTGCCTTCCGGCGAAGGATACTGTTTGGTGTTTTCGTGTGATACCCTCTTTCGACCGGCTTTGGCTCAAATGCTCGAGCAGAATGCGGGCCAACAAGAGAAGGAAGAAAGCTGGCAGGTGCATGGTGGCACGAACAACGCCGCCCTCTTCTTCGTGCCGCTTGCACAGCTCCACAAAGAGAAAGAAGAAGTTGACGGACTGAAAACTCTCTCACCCGGTAAACATTTTTTCTATCGTTTGACCGGACAATACTCTTTGGCCAAGGCTGAGAGAAATTTTCTCCTCGCCCTTGAAAACCCGCATGACGGCCTGGTTGACTCCTATCTCAATCGAAAGTTTTCCCGCCTTCTCACACGCTTCTTCCTGCGTACTCCGCTCACCCCCAATCAGATCACTGTGCTCTCATTTTTGACCGGCCTGATTGGGGCAAGCTGCTTTCTGTTGGGGAGTTATGCTTGGGCCGTGACGGGTGCTCTCCTGCTCCAGTTTTCAACTGTTATAGACTGTGTGGACGGTGAGGTCGCACGGGTCAAAATGCTTGAATCTCCGTTTGGCGAGTGGCTGGACATCAGCCTGGACACGGTTGTCCATATTGCAATCTTCTTGGGTGTCGGCGTGGCCGTCTGGAAACAAGATGCGATTGCAGCAGCACCGCTTCTGGGTGGGATGCTAGCCGCGGCTGCGTGTATCTCGTTTCCGTTTATTACCATCGCGGAGAAGACCGAAGAAGAGGGACGGCATAATGCTGGCTGGGCAGATGTGTGGCTTGACAATATGGTCGCGGGATTGACCAGTCGCGATTACTCCTTGCTCGTACTGCTGTGTGCTATCGCGGGCAAGTTGGCATGGTTCCTGTGGGCTGCGGCCATAGGCGCCCAAGTGTTCTGGCTGACTCTTGTCCTGCTGCTGTATAAGGCGGGCCGCTTGCGTAAGTCGGTCCTGTTTGCCTCTTCTCCGGAAGGGTAATTAGGCAATCGTTCCAGCAGCGTGCAGTTCGACCAACTTTTGTGAAGAAAGACCAAGCTCTGTAAGAATCGCATCCGTCTGCTCGCCGAGGAGGGGAGCCGGCTGACGGAGAAGTTCCGACGGTGTTCCTTCAAATCGAGCTGCTGGACGCGCTTGGCGCATCTTGCCCGCATGCGGGTGCTCGGATTCAACAATAAGATTGTTTGCCAGCACTTGGGGGTCGGTTAACACGTCTTCTTTGCGATTGACTGGAGCACATGGCACCTGCTCAGCGTCCAGTCGTTCTAACCATTCAGCCGAGCTTCTTTCTTTCAAGACCTCAGCGGTCATTTCCAACCGAACGTCCGCATATTTAACTCGTCCTGCCGGTGTGCTGAAGCGCTTATCTTCTAGCCATTCTGGTCGGTCAAGGGCGCGAACCAAAGCTTGCCATTCCTTGTCAGAGACCGCGGCTGCAGTGATATAACCATCCGTGGTTTCGAAAATAAGTTCACGGGTGTTGGCCGGTCGAGCAACCCCAATATCCGGACCCATAAACGTGTATTGGGCCATGCCCTCATGCCACAGAAAAGAGACGACGGCGTCCAGCATCGCTAGCCGCACGTGTTGTCCCTTGCCCGTCCGTTCCCGTGCGAGGAGCGCGGCAGTCATGGCTTGGGCGGCCGTGATTGCGGTTACCTTGTCCGGAATGATGAGGCGCATCATGCGTGGCCGATGCGTTTCCGGGTCGGCCTGAATATCTGTCAAGCCGGACAGCGCCTGAATGACTGGGTCATACACGCGTTTCCCGATATACGGCCCTTTTTCGCCGAAGCCGCTAATCGACACATAGATGAGATCCGGTTTCACTTCTCGCAGGACTTCCTCACTAACGCCCATACGCTCAGCTGCACCAGGTCGGAAATTCTGTACAAATACATCTGCGCCGGCGACGAGCTCTTTGAGCAACTCGACTCCTTTTTCATCTTTCAGATTCAATACAACCGAACGCTTATTGCGATTCAGAGTGGAAAAGAATGGTGACAGACCACGTGACTTTCCACCTAGTGCACGGGTGAGATCACCGATGCCTGGAGGCTCTATCTTGATGACGTCAGCACCCTGGTCTCCCAACATCATGGTGGCCATGGGGCCTGACAACATTTGCGTCACATCAATGATGCGATAACCAGCCAATGGTCCAGACATGGGTAGTCTCCTGTGTACAATATGTTTCCTTGCCCTGGTTTTGCCCCAAACAGTCTGGGGCTGTCAAGCGACACGAGAGGGGATGAGAAAACACTGGCAGGACTGAAAGGGGGGCGGCTTACGCAGCAGCGCGGAACGACGGCTGGAC
>CAZXFE010000230.1:0-6358 GCA_964639795.1 uncultured Enterobacteriaceae bacterium
GCTGGGCCGTTCCTGCGTCCCCAATCGTATTCCAAAATGTTTCCTGCACCTGGGTTTTAATATCAAAACCTAGGCCGCGCAACGCACTTTGCAGCGCCCTTTGTGTTGGGGCAGCGATCGCGGCATTCGTAATATCTTTCGTCTCTAGGCTGCACTTTTTGAGCACACCTTGAACGGTCGCCGCAATAAAACGATTATAGCCGAACTTATTCTCAAACCCGCCAGGAAACGACTTGAGATAGTCCTGCTCCTCGGTACGCCACGTGCCAAGAAACTCTTGGCTGATGGTATACGTGCCCACAAGCTCGGCAATCACATTTTCTGTGCCGACGACGACCGCGCCGCCAGCATCACCGTAGTTCTGCTCCTGGAGCGTATCCGGTTCGCCCATACGCGAGTCTCCGGCACAAACCACGAGCAGCTCGCCAGCTTTGGCTAAATCTAGTGCCGTCAGCAGTGCCGACGTCGCCGCCCGCAGCGAATCCGTGAAGTCCATAGTCCGTAACTCTTTGTCCGTATCCAGCACTGTGGCAACCGTGGCCGCCGCTTGTTTCTCGCGGTAGGGAGGAGTTGTTGAGGCGAAAAATATGCCGGTTACATCCTTCGGATTGCGATCACCCAGCGCATCAATGCTGGCATTGACAGCAAGGGTCAGACTATCCTCATCAAAACTCGCCAGCGCCCGTTCCCCGCCTAACGAAGGCGAGTCCCACTCTTTGGCAATCACATCACGCGGCAGACGGTAAGAAGGAATATACGATCCATACGAAACGATACCGACCATGTTTAAGACTCCAGGCTCGCCTTCACTTGTTCTTGCTTAATTTAACCTGCTCTCAGGGACACCCGCGCGCAACATACAACCGTCAACTTGCAAATTGACCCCGTTGATATACCCGGACGCTTTTGAGGCCAAGAAAACACACGGCCACGCGACTTCCAGGCCTGTTCCAAACCGGTTGAGCGCAGTTGCGCCTGTTGCTTTGTCTTGGAGCTCTTTTGTTGGCCACAAGACTTCTTTCACTCCGGGAGTTTCAATCGGGCCGGGCGAAATACAGTTCACACGGATTCCATACTCTGCCCACTCGATAGCCAACGAACGTGTCAAATTAATAATCCCGGCCTTTGCCGCCCCGTAATGCGACATGGTGGCCGAGCCGAACACGCCGGCATCGGATGAGATATTGATGATGTTGCCACCGGTTTTCTTCTCCATCATAACGAGGGCTGCTGCCTTTGAGAATAGGAAGGTCCCGTTCAGATTAATCGCCACAATAGCGGCAAATCCATTAGCAGAGATCTCGTGCGCATGCGCGACAAAACTCGCCCCAGCGTTATTAATCAAAATGTCGACCTGACCCCACTGCTGTACCGTTTTGTTAACAACAGCCTCAACCTGATCATTCTGACGCACATCACACACAATGGTATCGACTTCGCCACCATCTTTTTGGATGCCTTCGGCAACAGGCCCCAAGTGATCCATCGTCCGGCTGGTAATCATAACCTTGGCTCCGCGCCGACAGAACTCAGCCGCAATTTCCGCGCCTATTCCCGTCCCGCCACCAGTCACGATGGTCGTTTTCCCCGTGACGTCAAATGCTGCGTCGGTCATACGTTACTACTCTCCCAATATTTTGGCTTAGTTTTCCGATACGGCCGTTATCCAAACACACGCAGCCAATGCGTGCCACCATCAGACGTCCGTAAGATGGTCCCATATCCACCTACAATCCAGCCATGATCCGCATCGTAGAAATCAATCGCTCGCAACCAGGTTGCGATGGGCATCCCAATACTCCTCGGCGTCCATGCACCATCCTGAAGACGCAGAACCCGTCCGGCTCCGCCAACAATCCAACCACTGCCACCGCCATTCCCATCAGCGCGCACTAAATGCGGCGCATACAACGGCTCAGTATCGAACAAAGCGCCATCTGTTTCACCTTGACCGGCAAAATTCCACTGCTGGCCACCGTCGGTTGTTGTGACAATTCTTCCTTCGAGGCCAACGGCAACCCCGTGTCTCGCATCTGTAAAAGAAACACCGAAAAGCGTGGGGAGGTTGAGGGCATCGGTAAATCCGGCCTGGCCGAGCAGGCTATTTTGCTGCTCAACCCAGTTCAAGCCCCCATCGGTTGTATGGTAGATCTTACCGAACTCACCAACAATCCAGCCGGTGTTTGCGTCAAGAAACTGGACATCGTAAAAGATAGGATCAACCAGAGCTAAGGTGGCATCCGACCCCACCCCTTCAGTCGAAGCCTGGATATAACCCGACTCCCAGGATTCTCCGCCATTTGTCGTTTTGAGGTACGTCGCCCGATCAGCCGCAGCCCACCCACGGTTTGCATTTATAAAGGACAGGCCAAATATCGGGTCACCGGTCTGGCTGTCCTGCTTCTGCCAAGTTTCGCCTCCGTCCTTGGAATGGAGTATAGTGCCATCCTGACCACTGATCCAACCATTCTGTTCATCGGGGAAGGCGATGTTGTAGAGTGCGGCATCCGTGCCACTGTCTTTGGCCTGCCAGCTTTGCCCTCCGTCAGTGGTGAGGAGAATTTTCCCGGCATAGCCGACCACGAGGGCCTTGTCGGCTGAAAATGCCTCCACATCAAAAAATTTATCCGTGATGGCAACGAGATTCGTGCTCAGAGGCACCTCCCCAACTGCGTCCTTGCAAGCTGAGAGGAGGCTCAACACGAGCATCAACGACCAAAGACTGAGTGTCCATTTCATGGGGATCCTACTTCCGCGGGCTGAAATAGCCCTCATTGTCTACTATCTTCATTCGCGCTTTGCAATGCGTCTGCTGTCAAGTTTTGTCCTATTCAGCCGGTTTTTTACGACCACCCTTCCGGTTGGCCTGGGATTTGGTATAGTTTCGTGCTGTGAAACACCTAAAATATGAGAGGTAAGATTAGAATATGACCGCATCAAAAATTACTTGGACGAAGATTGATGAAGCGCCAGCACTAGCAACATTTGCGTTACTGCCTATCGTTGAGGCCTATACAAAGGGTTCCGGTATCGAGGTCGAAATAAGTGATATTTCTCTTGCTGGCAGAATTATCGCCAATTTTCCCGAAAAACTCACTGAGGAGCAAAAGATACCGGATTGTCTGACGCAACTCGGGGATATGACACAGACGCCAGCGGCCAATATCGTCAAACTGCCGAATATCAGCGCAACCATTCCCCAGCTGAAAGACGCGCTCAAGGAGCTGCAAGACAAGGGCTACGATATCCCTGACTATCCTGAAGAGCCTAAAGACGATGCGGAGGAAGCGCTCGAAAAAAGATTTGCCGCCGTGCTGGGTTCCGCAGTCAATCCCGTCCTGCGGGAAGGCAACTCAGATCGCAGAGCCGCCGCCTCAGTCAAAAAGTTCGCGCAAAAGAATCCCCACAAAATGATGCAGGACTGGCCAGAGAGCGGCTCGAAATCCCAAGTCACCCACATGCATGAGGGAGATTTCTTCGAAAGCGAGAAATCCGCCACCATACAAACCGCTTGTGAGGTGAAAATTGAATTTGTTGGCCAAGATGGAACAGATGGCAATGTCGTGGTCCTGAAAGACAAGCTGTCTCTTCTCGAAGGCGAAGTAATCGATACGTCCGTCATGAACGTCCAGGCATTGCGAAGATTCTATGCTGAACAGATCGACGCAGCAAAAAACGATGGGGTGTTGCTGTCTTTGCACCTCAAAGCGACCATGATGAAAGTCTCTGACCCCATCATGTTCGGTCACTGTGTGTCCGTGTACTTCCAAGAGGCGCTCGACAAGCACGCTGCTGCCCTCAAGGAGATCGGGGCAAATGTCAACAACGGCCTGGCGGATGTGCTTTCCAAACTCGACCGATTGCCCGCCGATAAAAAAGCCGAGATCGAAGCAGACATTGTCGCAGTATATAAAAATCGACCTGCGCTTGCGATGGTCGACTCGAGAAAAGGCACCACCAATCTGCACGTACCCAATGACATCATCATCGATGCGTCCATGCCCAATGTAGTGCGTGACGGCGGCCGTATGTGGAATACGGAAGACCAGCTCCAAGATACAATCGCCATGGTGCCCGATCGGTGTTATGCAACCATGTATAAAGAAATTCTTGAAGACGCAAAAAAGAACGGACAATTTGATCCTTCGACCATGGGCAGCGTCTCCAACGTCGGCCTGATGGCACAGAAAGCGGAAGAGTACGGTTCGCATGATAAGACCTTTGAAGCGCCCGCCGACGGCACAATTCGCGTCGTTGATACTTCCGGTTCCACACTCCTCGAGCAGTCCGTAGAAGTCGGGGACATCTTCAGAATGTGCCAAGTAAAGGATGCGCCGATCCAGGACTGGGTGAAGTTGGCCGTGAAAAGGGCAAAAGCGTCCGGGTCACCGGCTATTTTCTGGCTGGACGAGCGCAGAGGACACGACACAGAAATCATCAAAAAGGTAAACCAATATTTGCCGGAACATGACACGACTGTTCTCGATATTCGTATCATGGAGCCACGCGAAGGGATGCGGTTTTCTTTGGAGCGGATTCGTCGAGGGGAAGATACGATTGCGGTGACTGGCAATGTTTTACGGGACTACTTAACTGACTTGTTTCCTATTCTTGAACTGGGGACCAGCGCACGGATGCTATCGATCGTCCCATTGATGAAAGGTGGCGGACTGTTCGAGACTGGCGCCGGAGGCTCCGCTCCCAAGCATGTGCAACAGTTCCTGAAAGAGGGCCATCTGAGATGGGACTCCCTAGGTGAGTACTGTGCCCTCGTCCCTTCACTTGAAATGATTGCCGAAAATACCAAGAACGAAAAAGCTGCGACTTTAGCACAGACGCTGGATCAGGCGGTCAGCAAATACTTTGAAAATGCAAAGTCTCCCTCGCGTAAGGTGAATGAGATCGATAACAGAGGCAGCACCTTCTATCTCGCCTTGTACTGGGCACAGGCACTGGCGACACAGAACAAAGACACAGCTATGCAGACACGTTTTGCCAGAGTCGCCAAAAAGCTCGAAGAGAATGAAGCCAAAATAACGGAAGAAATGCTCGCCGCGCAAGGCGAGCCCGCCGATGTTGGCGGATACTACGTCCCTAATACAGTCAAGGCAACAAAAGAGATGCGTCCCAGCGCGACGTTTAATGCCATTATTGACGGGATGTAAAAAGGATCGCTTATCCTTTATTCCCGCTCTCCTTTGTGAGGAGAGCGGGCTGTTTCTAATATCCAAAGCTTCAAATATCAGCGCAACGCCACCGCCTTATCCCGGAAGCGAGGCAAAGAGAACCAGACATCATCACAGACGTCCATTTCTTCTTCGTCGAGGGTTAGATCCACGGCTGGGAGTGATTGTTTAAGCTGTTCAGGCGACGTCGCGCCCACAAGCGGCGAGGTGACTTCGGGCCGGGCGAGCACCCAGGCGATGGCCGCTTGAGTAAGCGACTTATCGCGTGCGCCAAAAAACTCTGTGAGATGCTCGACTGCGGAAAATTGCGCTGCTTGCCAGTAGCGCTGACGATAAATCTCTCCTGCCTGACCACCAAGGGCAAAACGTGTTTCCGCGGCCGGTTCTGCCTCAGCTTTATGCTTACCTGTCAGAAAGCCACCAGCGAGCGGATTATACGGGATCATACCGATGTCTTGCGCGCGACATAGCGGGAACAGCTCGTGCTCGATTTCGCGGAACAACATGTTATAGCGGGGCTGGACACAATCGAAACGCGCAAGCCCGAGTGTGTCACTTTGCCACAGCGCTAAAGCCAGACGCCAAGCTTGGAAGTTCGAACAACCGATATAGCGCACCTTGCCTTGATGCACCAGATCATCCAGCGCGCCCAAGGTTTCTTCTATCGGCGTCTTCGGGTCCGGGGCATGGACTTGGTACAGGTCAATGTAGTCAGTCTGTAAGCGCTGCAAGCTAGCTTCAACCGCCGAGAAAATATGCTTACGCGACAGTCCTCGGTCATTGGGCCGATCCCCCACCGCACCACAGCATTTTGTGGCCAGGACGATGTCCTCGCGTCGACCTTTCAACCATTTGCCTACGATCTCTTCCGTTCGCCCAGCTGTCTCAACTCCGCCGCCGGCGGGATAGACGTCTGCGGTATCGAAAAAATCGATACCGCCCTCAACCGCGGCTCCCATAATGGCAAAGCTCTGGGCCTCATCACATTGGCGGCCAAACGTCATCGTGCCCAGGCAGATCTCAGAAACGTGTAGGCCCGTTCGCCCCATTCGTTTAGTTTGCATTGCCGCTCCTTATTCCCACGGCCTTTTGCTTTCCGGTTCAGCCTGCGTCGACCTGGGATTTTTTACTTGACTCGTATATGATCATGTTCACCCCACACCGCAAGAGGC
>CAZXFE010000231.1:0-6338 GCA_964639795.1 uncultured Enterobacteriaceae bacterium
CCCATATGGCTGATGCTGGAATATGCCACAAGCTTTTTAAGATCCTTTGGTTCGGTGAAGCATTGAGCCAGGGCACAAAACGCCCCATAGACAATATTCCAAGCGCCTAAAGCGGCTAACAAATATGGGGCAAATTGGTACGTTTCCTCGGGCAGAAGATAATAATTGACACGCAAAATTCCATACGCTCCCATTTTCAGCAGAACGCCGGCCAGAATAACGGAGATTGCCGTGGGGGCTTCCACATGGGCATCAGGGAGCCAGGTATGAAAGGGAAAAGCGGGAATCTTGACCGCAAAATTAAGGAATAAGGCAATCCATAATATCTGCGGCATAGAGAAGCCAAACAGAATCGGATCAGTTTGAAAGTGCTGGGCGACAGCCGGCAACTGAGTTAGATCGAAAGTATATCCTATCCCTTCAACGGCCCCGGCCTCATAATAGAACACGAGCATACAAACCAGCATCAGCGCGCTGCCGACCATCGTAAAAAGAAAAAACTTAATCGCCGCATATTCACGGCGCGGCCCGCCCCAAATCCCGATAAGGAAGTACATGGGCAGCAGCATCAATTCCCAGAAGATAAAAAACAGGAAGAAGTCCATGGCGCAAAAGACCCCAGTCATAGCTGTGTCTAGGAGCAAAAACAGCGCGAAATAGCCCTTCTGTGCACGCTCGATATTCCAAGACGAGAGAACGCATATAGGACACAGAATGGCCGTCAGTAAAACCATGGAAACACTGATCCCATCAACACCAACGAAATAACGAATATTGAAAGACTCGATCCAAGGCACATTCACTACAAACTGTAAATTAGCAGTTGTGGTATCAAAGCTTTGATACAGCCAGATCCCCAGAAAGAATGCCGGCAGTGTAAAAGCCAAAGCCGTCCACTTCACTAAATTTGTGGCTTGACGGGGAAGACAGAAAATTGTCACTGTCCCAGCCAGCGGAAGGAAGATCATAAGGGTGAGAATATAGGACTCCATAAGGGCTCCTTACATCACGTCCAAATTCAAAGGGAGTCGCTCAACGGAGCTGAGAGACTCCCTCTTTGCTAAAAATCAGACGCCAGGGGATTCGTCTGGTAGAGAGCCATAAGGCAATCCCAACAACCACCACAAGGGCGACGAATAGCACGATTACCGGGAGGAGGACTTCAGCCGGTATGCGCGGTAAGAATTGGGCGGCCGCGACCGCACCAACGATCACATACAGATAGATACTTAGGTTGCCGGTTTGCACTTGGCGGAGGCGATTACCGACCCCAAAGGTGACGTCGGCTAAGGCATTAACCATGCCGTCAATGATCCAGTCGTCGAACCGACCGACCGCCCAACCAACGCGGGCGGTCACCTTAGCCACACCGTTGACAATAAAGTCAATCACATAGCGATCAAAGTTTAAACTGAGCCAACTGAAGGTAAGCGTGCCACGCACAGCGGTCGCATCGTATAACTCATCTATATAATACTTATTGAAGATCGCCCGATACGGAACGCCACCGCCAATAGCTGTAAAAATGCCGGGCGACACCGACCGGCGGTAGTACATCAAATAGGCCAAGAAGATGCCGGTGGCGGCAATTCCAACGGATGCGACCATGAGAATATACTCAGTCGCTACAATATGATGCTGGACCGCATGTCCGCCAGCAAAGACGGGTTCCAGCCAATGTTCAAGAATATTGCTCCCACCAAGTGCGATGGGAATACCAAGAAAACCAGCGAAAACGGCCCCAAGCGCAAGGACGACGAGGGGATAGGTCATCATTGGCGGTGACTCATGCAGATGTTCTCGCGTATGCTCGTTAGCTCGGTTCTCTCCGAAGAACACCATAAACACCTGGCGAAACATATAGAAGGCCGTCATCCCCGCAGCGGCAAAACCGAGCAGCCAGAGGTAATGATGTCCCCCAGAGAAAGTCTGCCACAGAATTTCGTCTTTTGAGAAGAACCCAGCCAAGGGCGGAATGCCAGCAATTGCGAACGTCGAGATCAAAAACGTCCAGAAGGTCAGCGGCATTTTTTTCCTCAGTCCCCCCATCTTGCGCATATCTTGCTCATCGCCCATGGCGTGAATGACGCTACCCGAACCGAGGAACAAACATGCCTTGAAAAACGCATGCGTCATCAAGTGAAAAACCGCAGCTCCGTAAGCTCCGACCCCGACCCCGAGCACCATATAGCCAAGCTGACTGACGGTTGAGTAGGCCAGCACTTTCTTAATATCAAACTGGGCGAGACCGATGGTTGCTGCAAACAGCGCAGTCAACGCCCCCACAGTAGCCACCACCCCAAGGGCAACCGGGGACAATGAGAAAAGAAAATGCATGCGAGCCATCATATACACGCCCGCAGTGACCATGGTCGCGGCGTGGATCAGCGCACTGACGGGAGTCGGCCCCGCCATGGCGTCAGGCAACCAGACATATAATGGAATCTGAGCCGATTTCCCGGCTGCACCGACAAAGAGGCACAGCGCGGCCAGTGTCGCCGCGGGGAGACCCCATACCATCTGACCTTCGAGATAATGAATAGTAAGGCTCAAGTCTCGAAAGATCACCGTCCCGTGATCCGATTCGGCTAGGCTCCAGAAAATAATAAAAACGCCAAGCGTAAACCCGGCGTCACCAATCCGGTTGACAATAAATGCTTTATTCCCCGCAGTGGTGTTCTCGTGCTCTTTATACCAAAACCCAATGAGGCCGTACGAACACAGCCCGACCCCTTCCCAGCCGACAAACATCAATAGGAGATTATCCGCAAGGACCAAGGTCAACATGGCAGCGGAAAAGAGATTCAGATAGGCAAAGAACCGCCAGTACGCCTCGTCGTCATGCATATAGCCTATAGAATATACATGGATCAGCCCTCCGATCCCGGCGACAATGAGAATCATGATGCCGGAGAGCGGGTCAGCCGCAAACGCAATATCGACCTGAAGGCTGCCTATATGGATCCAACGGAGCACGGAGTCAAGCAGGTAGCGCTGCTCGGGTTCTACGCCGACGAGGTGGAAAAATGCACGCAGGGCGAAGATGAAGGCAAGGCCGATAACGGAGCACGCAACGATGCTGATCGCCTTCTTACCGAAGCGCTTCTGCAGCATAGCGCCAAAAACACCATTAATAATCGCACCAATGAGAGGAAACAGGACGATCCAGCGTAAATATGACACGAGAATCGGGTGATCCATAGACTATCCTTGCAGACTATCCACCGCTTCAATGTCAATCGAAGAAAAGTTCTGGTAGATCCCGAGAACGATCGCCAGCCCGATGACCGCTTCAGCAGCCGCGAGCATAATAACGAAAACGGCAAAGATCTGGCCATCGTAGCCCCCCGAGGAGAAGTGCGAAAAGGCAATATAGTTGATGTTGGCCGAGTTAAGAATTAGTTCGATTCCCAGCAATATCCCAATGGCGTTTTTCCTAGTGAGAACGCAGTAGAGGCCGAGCAAAAAGACGGCCAGACTGACGAACAGAAAATGCCGTAGCCCAATATCGAGCAGTAATCCATCCATAGAAATTCGTATAAAGAGGAAGGTCGTCCCGTCTTAAATGGGACGCTAAAAAAAATCAAGGGAGGCTGATCACGGTTGACCGGATACTTTCCCGTCAGACACCTGTCCACGGATCTCCTTCCGTGAGACCACAACCGCACCAATTAACGCGACAAGCAACACCACTGAGGCAAGCTCAAACGGCAAAATATATGGGCCTAAGAACGCTTCACCAATCGCGAAGATTGTCGGAGATGCAACGATCTCCGCCTGTTGCGCCCATTCAGCAGATCCAATACAAACTCCCATAACCGCTCCAACAACTCCAATAAGTAAGGCTGCAGGAATCCGCCCGACGGCCCGGTTTGACACCTCGACATCGGAAATACGGTGGGTCAGCATTACCGCGAAGATGATGAGCACCAAGATCCCGCCAATATACACCATGACTTGTATCACAGCGACAAAATCAGCCGCCAGCATGGCATACAGTCCGGCCACTCCCATAAACGCTCCCAGCAAAGAGAAGGCTGAATGCACAAGGTTATGAGAGAACGCCACGACCAGCGCAGAACCAATCGTCAAAGACGCGAGCAGGTAGAATATCAATGCTTCTAATGGCATAGCCCGTCCTCTTCAACCATTTGCCTCTGTTGCTTGCTCTGCTTGGGCCTTTTTATATTTCTTCATATCCACGGACTCTGCGAACTCGGCGAGAAAGCCCATGCCTCGATCTAAGATCGGAGCGACAAAAGGATCCGTCTCCTCGCCCTTCTTCGCTTTATACGCCAAGACGGGATCCCTTACGAATCTGCGGATCATACTTTCCAGCGAATAGTCCGCGCCTTCAAACTCAGTAGTATGATGGATGGAGCCGGTAGGGCACACTTCGCTACACAGCCCACAATACATACATTTGGCGATGTCAATGTCAAAGCGACTTAACAGCATAGATTTGGTCTGTTTGTCTTTTGGCGCGTCAATAACAATGCAGTCAATCGGACACGCCCGCTCACACGCCAGGCAGCCGGTACAAATTTCCAAATCGACTTCAAGGATTCCGCGGTAGCGCAGCGGGAGTGTATCTTGGACCCGTACCGGCATCCGGTCAGGATACTGAATGGTATAGGGTTTCCGAACAAAGTGGGACAAGGTAATACTCATCCCCTCAAAAATGGTGCTAACCGCATCTTTTGCATGTGTTAGATACTGGCCGAGCCCACTTACCATACGTCACTCCCTTAGGCGTAGCTTTTAAAGGCGGAGCCTTAAATCGCCGGATTAAAATAGAGTTCGGGTTTAGCTCGACGCAAATGATACAGAACGCGTCGGAAGAAAATAACACTGACAGCAAGCGTACCAAGCAGCATCAGGTAAGGCACGAACTGATTCCCCTCGGGCCAAATAACCATCCACACCGCCGTGCCGATCAAATTCACAAAGCTAATAGGCACCAGATATTTCCAACACAACGACATCATCTGGTCCACACGAATACGCGGTAAGGTGCCTCGTATCCACATGGCGATAAAGACCCAGAAGTACGACTTGAGGAAAAATACAGTAAATTGTGCCACGTTCAATAGCACCGCATTATTGGTCCAGCCTGTGGGAATCTGCCAGCCCCCCAAAAATAGGACCGTCATAAGGGCACCCGTCACATACAAACTCCCCCACTCCGCCATAGGGAAGAGGGAAAACCGGAAGCCACTATATTCAGTTGTAAAGCCGGCAACCAATTCGGACTCAGCCTCAGGAATGTCAAACGGTGTCCGATTTGCCTCTGCAAGCGCTGACATATAGAAGACCAAAGCAGCCAGAAAGGTAAACGGACTATGAAAGGCAAACCAGTCCCATGGCGCCCAGCCTTGCGCTTGAATAATGCCCTGAGTGCTCAAGGTGCCTGTCAGCAAAACGATCGGCAACAAAGACAGTCCCGCAGGAATTTCGTAACTCACTAGTTGAGCAGCGGAACGGATGCCACCCAGTAGGGACCATTTATTATTCGACGCCCAGCCTGCCATTAACACGCCTACGGCTGAGAGTGCGACGATGGCTGTTATATACAAGATACCGACGTTCAGATCAGCAATAATCAATGCACTACTGAACGGAATGACTACGAACGTCGCCATGAATCCCCATATCAGCAGATAGGGCGCAAAAGCGAACAGCGGCCGATCTGCGGCATCGGGAATGACATCTTCTTTCAGGATATTCTTGATCCCATCCGCAAGTGTTTGCAAAAGGCCTTGAGGCCCGACACGGTTCGGGCCAATACGCGACTGGATACGTGACCAGACCCGGCGTTCGATCAAAATGGTGAAGGTCACAAGAGGTAAGATAAAGCCCAGAACAACTACGGCCGCAAAAAAGAACATGACAGCAGGATAGACGGCCTCAACGGGCAACCCTCCAAAAGCCCCACTCGCCAGTAAACCGTCAATAAAGCTCTGCATAACGCCGCACTTCGTACCCTACTTCACACTAACGGTCAACTTCAGGAGCCACCACATCAAGGCTGGCAATAAGAGCGATCAGATCAGCAATCATCAACCCGCGACTGACCTGATCCACGATGCCCATGGCCGAGAACGACCCCGTCCGAATCTTTGTTCGATACGGGAATTCGCTGCCATCACTCACCACATACCAACCCATATCCCCCCGAGACCCTTCTACTCGGATATGTGCGTCCCCAACAGCCGGCTTCAGCTTCCGAGGGACTTTTGCCAGGACTGGCCCCTCGGGAATCATGCTAAGGCATTGGCGGATAATCTTACTGGACTCTTTGAATTCCTTAATCCGCACTATGTAGCGATCAAAACAAT
>CAZXFE010000232.1:0-6268 GCA_964639795.1 uncultured Enterobacteriaceae bacterium
GAGCGCGCTTCGGTCACGTTGCGACGGGCAAGTTATCAACACTTCCATACCACTGCCCTGTTCTTCTCGATTACCTGCAGGCATGAGCCCCTCACAACTTCGTTCCTACTATGCCTATTGCAAATTTGCTTTACTACCCTCGATTTTTGCAATCTTTTGCTGCATAATTGCAGCAATGCGGGATTGGGATGATTTGCGGATTTTTCTTGCCCTTGTCAGTAAGGGCTCGGTCCGCGCGGCAGCCGAGTCGTTAGATGTAGACAATTCAACTGTCTCCCGCCGCATCCGTGCATTTGAGCAAAAGCTCGGGGTGCGGCTCTTCGAACGTTTACCAACAGGGTATACGCCCACGTCTGCTGGAGAGGACATGCTCGATTCGGCCCAGCAGGTTGAAGAAGAGATCCTTGCTCTTGAACGCCGCCTACTGGGGCAAGATACGCGCCTCACCGGAGAACTCCGCGTCACCATGCCCGACCTCTTAGCCATGAAACTCCTGATGCCCGATCTGGCAACCTTCACCCAGATTTATCCAGGCATAGGCTTAGAGATCAATGTCTCGTATGAACATTTAGACCTCACCAAACGTGAAGCAGATGTCGCAATCCGTCTCACTGATAATGTGCCTGAACACTTAGTCGGCCAACGTTTACTCCAGCAGGCAACCGCGGCCTACGCTTCGACGACATATCTGGCGCAACACGACCTTGCAGATGTTCCGGCGCATGATCTGTCCAGTCTGGCTAGTCTGACTTGGCTCGGCTGGGATGATCAGATGACCTACCCCAAGTGGGTAAAAGAAAGTAATTTCCCCACCGTGCCAGTCCGTCACCGTCTCAACAACGCCGTCCTTCAGCTCGAAGCCGTTAAGGTAGGAATAGGCATTGGTGTCCTGCCCTGCTTTATTGGCGACCAGGAGCCGAGCTTGCGTCGACTTCCTCCCGGCCGACCCAAGCTCGGCAAGCATATCTGGCTCTTGACCCATCCTGACCTGAGCAACACAACCCGGGTCCAAACGTTTCTCGATTTTATGGCCAGTGCCATTACCTCCCGGAGCGATTTGATCGAAGGCCATTGTCCCCAACCATCCATCCCCCAGACCCCCAGGAAGGCGCGCGCACCAAGCACGTGAGAATGCGCAGTCCTTACGTCAAATTTTCTCCTTTTCTCGTCGTTGATGTTTGTCCGTCTTCGTCGCGCCGTTTGCAGGCGCTGCAACCACCTTGACCGTAGACGTTGCAGTCACCCCTGCCCTCCGACGCTGCATGAGATCCATCTTGAACTGAAGAGACACGTTATAACAATACGGAACTAGACTGCCGTTCCGTAGATGCTTAGAGACCTCCAAGGTAAACGTGCTCGACCAGTTGCCGCGCCTACTCACTACTTGCGCAGAAAGCAGATCACATTGAAACCGCTGCGATCCCCCTCACATACCCGACCGCGAGCGTGTCAAACGGAAAGAAACCGTCCGTCTGTAGGCCCCAGCGCTATAACTGAAGCCAGCCGGACACCTGTTCAAAAACCCACAGTGGGCCGGGAGACCGGCTAATAAGTCACCTAGATCTTGACGATTCAGCATCACCTTAGCCACGACCTCATACGGAATGAGAGTGATGGGAAAACCGGAACGTAAAACAAGATCGAAACACGAGGGATCTGCCTCAAAGTTACTATCTCCCAAGGACACCGGAAGAAGTGGAATGTGCCGGAAGCGCTTTCCCGGTCGTCGTCCGGCTACGGCGATCACACGGACGATCTCTCGGCGCAACTCGGGGCAGTTGACGAGAAAGGTCGCTACATTCGTCAACGGTCCGAGTGGGAGTATATTGACCGGGCGGTGCGCAAGAATACGCCGTAGGGCTTCGGTAGCGGGAGTTTTCAAAAACCTTAGGGGGCTTCCGCGCGCCTGCATGAAAGTGCGAGGGACATAGATGCTGCGCCCGCGTTCAACCAAACAGAGCGACCTCACGCCGCACGATTGCAGTAACTGTGTCATGGTAGGTGTTGCCAAACACCGTCCCTATCCCCACGATCTCAAGTTCCGAGGAGTGGAACGCCTGTATCAGCGCCAGCCAGTGATCCACATCATGCTCAAACCGTTTTCCTCGCGAAGGATCGGTATCAATCCAGGCGGGAGTGCGCCCGTTTCCGTCTGGAGCGGGCCAAATTGGCAGGACTGAAAAGCTACTCAGCCCTATGAAGAGTGCCTGGCAGACTGGGACGAGCCCCTCTTTTTGATTTGAGCGGTTTGGGACTGTTGAGCAAAGACAATGTGAGAAGAAAATATCTAGTGACCTCCACCACAAATTACACCCGGGGTGCAATCCTGAGTCTAGCTAGATGTTCTGCGCATGTCCTGGCTAAAGCGTAAAAGCTTATAAAAAAACCGTCGCATATGTAAAAGAGTATAAAGACCCCCCGCGTGACAGTAAAGATCAGCCCAAAGCTCTCGACTGTTGGCGAGAGACCGTACATCTTCGAGAGAAGGGAGACTCTCCAATATTCTTCTCCCCTCTTGAGTGCGCCTACCTTTGGATGGGTGCTGCGTAGCGACGGAGTGTGTTTCGAGTCAGCCCGGCAACCCACCTCACCCCTGTGAAACGATTCGGAACCTGTGTCCGGAGCCTTTGGACCTAACAGTGACAGCGGCCGCTCAAAGGCTAGGAATCTTTCGGAAAGCGCTTTCCGAGCTGCTCAACGGCCACGCGGGCATCTAGCCAGATATGGCGATCCGGCTAGAGAAAGCGTTCAGAGGCAGTGCGGAAAGCTGGCTCCGGCAGCAAATGGAATATAACCTCGGGAAGGCCCAGAAGCAGGCGGGACAGATCAAGGTCAAACGATTTGAGTTGGTCCCTGCCTGAAGGGTGGCTGAATTTCATCAAGGATTAAGGGGGACACCGGTTCTACCAACGGTCGGCAAATTCGTACGCGACGAGTGTCACCGATAGGGACAGACGGCCGCAAGGGCTTTAGCAATAACGGTGATTTGCGCGCCCGTATCAACCAGCATTGAGACATTGCGTGTCCCCCTGCCACTCTGGAAGGTCACATCAACAAACTTACGAGATCGGTCGTTTTCGCGGGTTTTGAGGGGAATGCTTCTACGCTGTGGGGTAGGCCGTGGTGCAAACTGAAACGTCTTTGTCTTGCCGGCCCGTGAGTCGGAAATCGTGACGTTGGAATGATGCGTAGCTCCGTTCTCGTCGGTCCATCTATAGATGTCAGCCGGAAGAGCTGTCGGACTGACGACCAGAAAGAAGAAGATTAGAAATAAACAGTAAGCGTGGATCACCGGATGCATCGTTATACCTCAGTTGAGACATCGCCAACTGCCAAGAAAGGATTAGGCCGGAATCTGCTACCATTCCTTACTTTTCCTTTTCTCTGCCCACAAGAACAGATAGTATCTCTAGGATCCCTATATTACGGAACCAAGTTAAGAGACAAGGGGCCAGCATGCAACGCATCGACGGCGGCTGTCACTGTGGGAATATTCGGTATGAATTTTTGTGGCCGTTCAATGAGCCGGAGATTCCCGTTCGCGCGTGTAGCTGTAGCTTTTGCCTGAAGCATGCGGGCACTTACACCTCGCATCCCGAGGCGGAACTCAACGCAACCATTGTCAATAAGACTCTTGTGCCCAAGTATCGCTTTGGCCATGCAACTGCCGACTTCTATGTGTGCTCTCGCTGCGGCGTTGTACCATTTGTAGTCAGTCGGATCGATGAGCGTGATTACGCAGTCGTCAACGTTCATACCTTGGAACACATCGACCCCGCGAATTTGACATTTCGCACAACCAACTTCGACGGAGAGACAATGGAGAGCCGGCTCGACCGAAGGAAACGGAACTGGACGCCCACGGTGCGGATTACTTACTCTGGGAAAGAGTAGTTGACGCAAGCACCGCGCACGCTACTTTCAACAGGGTAGTGGTCAGCACTCCCAATACGAGAGGGTCGGCACCGCACGACACAAAGGAGGCTCCCATGTTGTTATATCTCGACAAAAAACGCGCTCCCAATCCGCGCAAGCTGCGCATGTATCTGGCGGAAAAACAGCTGGATATTCCGATAAAAGAACTTGACCTCTATGCTGGGGATCAAAAGACTCCCGAGTTCCTGGCAAAGAACCCGTTTGCCGGCGTCCCTATCTTAGAACTGGATGACGGCACGGTGCTGATCGAGACTCTGCCGATTATGGAGTATCTGGAAGAACTCTACCCCGATCCGCCACTGGTTGGCGCTGACCCCGTTACCCGCGCCTTAGCACGATCTTGGGAACGGCGGTGTGAGATCGGCGTATACCTGACTGCGTCGCGCATGGTGCTGTCCAAAGGAGACGTATCCGACCAGGCACGCAAAGTCTTGATGCATCGTTTACCTTTGGTCAACGCTGGGCTTGAAGGCAAAGAATGGCTGGCCGGGAATTTTTCGATTGCTGATATTATGCTGTTTATTGGCTTGGAAACCGCGCACCATGGCAAAACGTTTAGCCTTGATCCGTCCTGGGCGAATCTGATCCGTTGGTATGAAGGCATGAAGGCGCGGCCGTGTACGTCGGCATAGGAAGTCACATCTGAACCTTGTAGTGTCGGGTCACGCTCCGCCAACCCGAGCTACGGGCCTGGGTCTCGTCGGAGTATGAACGGAGACTGACCGTATCGCCTCCCTCTCTCATTTCTTCCAGCAAGCCACCCAGCCGCTGCGCCGCGAAGGGGTCAGAGGCTACGCTCTCTTCTTTGCTGCGCTCTACTTCGTTCAAGGCACAATTGATCTGTCGACCGGCCTGCCCTACCTGCCCATTCAGTATCTGCTCAAAGAAGACCTCAGTCTGACTGCCGGCCAGTCGGGCTTTGTGTGGGCCATGATCGGATTGGGCTGGACGATTAAACCCGTGTACGGACTCCTATCCGATTTTCTCCCTTTTGGTGGCTCGCGGCGCAAAGGCTATCTGATACTGATGAGTGTGCTAGGCATGGGAAGTTGGTTCGCCCTGGCCGTTGTCCCTGCAGCGTATACGACTGTCCTCATTCTTCTCATGGCCTGCTCATTTACCCTGGCCTTTACGGATGTCATGACCGATGCGCTCATGATAGAGAGCGGGCGTCCGCTCGGTCTCATTGGTAGTTTCCAGGCCATTCAGTGGGCGGCAATGGGCCTAGCTTTGACCTTGGCTCACCTTGGTGGAGCCTATCTGTCCGAATACGCCACACCACAAACGGCCTTTTTCATCTGTGGCTTTTTTCCACTCGCGACTTTGCTGGTAACCGTCTTCTTTGTTCAAGAAGCCGCGCTGCCACGTAGGCAAGAGCGCTGGCATGAAACCGCAGCTGCACTCCGCACAGCAGTGCGATCAGGTCCAGTGTGGATCGTCGCGAGCTTTCTTTTTGTGTGGAATTTCAGTCCGCTCTTTGGCGTCCCACTCTTGTACTATGAGCGGGATATCCTGGAGTTCTCGAAAATTTATATTGGCACCCTGGGTGCGCTCAGCAACGCAGCGAGTATGCTTGGTGCGCTCATATTCTTTTTTTTCTTTCGTAATTTTCAGCTGCGCCGTTTACTCTCGGCCGCGGTTACCCTGGGCGTCCTCTCAACTTTAAGTTTCCTCGGGCTTATCGGCTCATGGTCGGCCGTTCTCATTTTTTTCTGTTACGGCCTGATTTCACAGATTACGCACCTGGCTATTCTGGATCTGGCTGCTCGTTCCTGTCCAGCACGCGTAGAAGGCACCGTGTTCGCATTACTGATGTCTGCCTTGAATGTAGGACGGAGTGGGTCTAATGCGCTGGGCGGCTGGCTGTATGACCAAACCGGCTTTGTCCCGCTGGTTCTGATCAGTGCGGCATTTACCGCACTGTGTTGGTTGCTTATCCCCTTTCTTCGTTCCGAGTAGGGGCGGCCGGCCGATCGCCCAGGCGAGATCATATCGCCCCTACGAGGCAAGTAGCTGCTGCGAATCGAAAATATCGCGCCGGAACGCGTCGGCCGCCCGCAACACTGTTCCGTCATCGCCTTTGCGGCCAATCAACATCGGGCCCATGGGTAACCCATTCCACATACCACACGGGACATTCATCTCCGGATGTCCGGTTGCGTTAAACGGGTTGGTGTTGTTCACTATTTCAAACGCCCGCCGCACATCGGCTGGGGGAATCTAGGTTGCCTTGAGCGGTAGGGTATGAGCATGACTAAGACGTCATAGTCCTGCAAAGCCGCGTTGGGGCCGCCGATAAAGGACGGGATAAATTCTGGGCTTTGGCATAATA
>CAZXFE010000233.1:0-1491 GCA_964639795.1 uncultured Enterobacteriaceae bacterium
CCATCATGAAACATGCCCCAAGCAGCCAAACGAGGTAGTAAGATTCCTGCTAGCAGAACCCATACGAATAGCCAGCTTATCTGATGAAAACTGGTCACGGAGGATGTGTTGTTTGTCATAGTGAGAGGTTAAGGGGGGTAGTCGCGGGCAGAGGGGGAAAGCATATGGCTCTCCCCCTTTGGCTTTCCTAAGGACAAGCTTCGACAAGCTCGAGGTGAGTGGAAAAGGTCCACCGGTTGGGGAACCCGTTGGTGTTGGGCCTGTCGAAACATGAACGCGAATAGCGAATGATCAAATGGAAACCATAGAAGACGTGTTCCTAG
This sequence comes from uncultured Enterobacteriaceae bacterium, assembly GCA_964639795.1. Lineage (GTDB taxonomy): Bacteria > Desulfobacterota > Binatia > Bin18 > Bin18 > Bin18. The sequence goes on from CAZXFE010000233.1 coordinate 324, forward strand.
TCTTGAGACTATCCCTGTGTAGAATAGGTACTGGCGTCTGCCCAGTTGAGCCTCTTATCCCTTTTTTACCATCCCCGTCTTCGCCGTCTCGTAGCCATCGAGTTGCTTAACGGCTTGCTTGAAGGAGTTAGAACGAATGACTTCAACCAGGCGCTGTCCTGTGTCGCTCTTGAAGAAGTCTTTTTGAAAGACGAGATCGTATTCCTCGCGCTCAACGGGAACAAAGTCGAGGCCCAAGGCTTTAGCCGCTGACCTCACACCCAGGCCTGTATCAACTAGATCGCTGGCAATGGCGGCGGCCACGGCCATATGGGTGGTTTCTTCGCGTTCATAACCTTTGATGCGGTTTGGCTTGATACGCAGCTTGTCGAGCTTATAGTCCAGCAGCACGCGGGTACCAGCACCGGGTTGGCGGTTGATGAAGGTCACATCTTTGCGGGTCAGGTCTCTGAGGTTTTTGATCTTTTTTGGGTTGCCCTGAAGAACAATCAACCCCTGTTCTCGAATCACCAGCGTCATCACGACTGACTTGGCCAACAATTTTTGTTTTTTCAGATCCGGCAGATTGTACACGCCAGTGGTAGGATCCAGCAGGTGGGTGCCGATCATATGCGCTTCTCCGCGTTTGAGCGCTACGAGACCGCCGAGCGATCCGATATTGCTGGCTGAGATTTTGAGGCCGGGATAATGCGCCCGGAGCTGGTCGTTGAGCACGCCTATGGTGAGGTCATTACTGCCGGTAAACAAAATCGTGTTGTCGATTTCTTCAGCCGGACGCAGCAGTTCGATTGTGACCTCTTGCCCCGCGTTCAAGCCTTCGTCCAAAGCGGGAATACGCAAAACGCCATCGGCCTTGACCATGGTGGTGATGACCCCGGCACCGCGTCCAATGGGGGTTGCAACTGTCTTGTCTCCAACCCGACCGAGGTTCACTCGCACAAACTCTTCCAGACCGAGGCGTGAAGGGACCTTACGCGGCAGCACGGCTCGGATCTTTTGCGGTTCTTCTGCCGGACGGCCTAGATAATGGGCGATGAGTTTGCGTAGGACCTGCTGACAGATAACTACGGCTGAGACCGGATAGCCGGGCAGGCCGATTACCGGTTTGTCGTTGACCACCGCGAGAATTGCCGGCTTACCGGGCATGACGTCAATGCCGTGCACGAGG
>CAZXFE010000233.1:1501-6262 GCA_964639795.1 uncultured Enterobacteriaceae bacterium
ATGTCACCCTGCGACTCTAAAGCTCGGACGGTAAAGTCATGTTCACCGGCTGAGGAACCCGCAATGATGATGACAATGTCATGATTTTTGACTGCCTTTGTTAGTGCGCGGGTAATGGTTTTTAGATCATCAACGACACGCGGCAGCCGTTTTGCCCTACCGCCCCATTCTTCCACAAAGGCGCCGGTTATCCGCGAGTTAAATTCAATAATCTGCCCCGGCCTGGCAGGGTCGCCAGGCTCAATCAACTCAGAGCCGGTTGGAATAATACCCACGGTCGGCGAGGCAACCACAGGAATCTCAGTATGGCCTGCGGCAAGCAGCGCACCAAGGTCATACGGACGCAGCTTATGCCCGCGCGGTAAGAGTGGCTCGGTAGCCACAATATCCTCTCCCACGAGGCGGACATGCTGCCAGGGGGTTGAGGCGTCCCGAATCTCAACTTCTGTATCATTCTTTTTGAACACCCGCTCAATCATGATGACCGCATTGGCCCAAGTCGGGAGAGGGCTGCCTGTGTCCACGTATTGAAACGGTGGTTGAGACGAAGCACCTTTGTTCTTCTGACTTCGCTGTCTGTTTTTCGCGACTCGGTTGAGAATCAGAGGGGAGAATTCACTTGCCCCAAAAGTGTCCTCAGCCCGCACGGCAATGCCGTCCATAGCTGCCCCGTGATAATGCGGGGCGGACAAAATCGCAAAAATGGGCCCCGCTGTGGTACGATGAAGCGCCTTCTCAACTGCCACACATTCGGTCTTAGTGTGTGGTGCTACCGCTCCCAGAAAGATGTCGAGTGCTTCGCCGAGCGACTTCTTTTTGAGATAGCGTTTGCGCTCCGTCTTGGGAGATGGATGTCCAGCCGTATGGGGGTCATGCATAGTGAACACTAAAATAAAATGACCTCAACTTCCTCCCCAGCCTCGCGGCCTTCTTCGTTGTGTGGGATACAGACCATCCCATCGGCTTGAACAAGGCTGAAGATCGCGCCTGATTTTCCTGGCAAGGGCTGGGCAAGCTGGGCGCCGGTGTCGTTGTGGAGTTTCACCCGCACGTAATCTTCGCGGCCGGGTGCTGAAGCAATATTCTGGGCCAGTCGCGCCTGGACTGTCCGTGGAGGGATAAAGGCGGTGTCAGCAGACTCGCCACCGAGCATGCGCACCAGTGGCGCACCGAACAACGCAAACACAACTAGGGCGGATACGGGATGACCCGGCAGGCCCATGACCGGCTTGCCTGCTGCTTTGGCAAAAATCGTGGGTTTGCCCGGCGCTATCGAAATACCGTGAAAGAACAGCTCGGAGCGCGGGAAGGAACGAATCACATCTAGGGTCATGTCTTTTACGCCAACGGAGCTGCCACCAGAAATCATGATCACGTCGGCAACTTTGAGCGCTGTGGTCATGGCCTGGGTAAATGCCTGCGGATCGTCTTTTATGACTCCTAGGTCGGTCACCTCGCCGCCACACTCGGAAATCATGGCTCGCAACGAGTATTGATTGACATTCCGAATCTGTCCCGGTCTTGGTGTCTTTTCAGGTGGGACGATTTCATCGCCGGTTGAAATGAGAGCAACTGTCGGACGGCGGTATACGGGAACCTTGTTAATCCCTACGCCGGTGAGTGCGCCAATGTCCTGCGCACGCAGGCGACGACCCGCCGGAAAGATGGGCTTTTTCTTTTTAATATCCTCGCCGACCCGCAAAATATTCTCCCACGGGGATACACTGCGCAGGATCTCAACCGTACCGTCACCTAGCTCTTCGGTATACTCAACCATGACCATAGAGTTTGCACCCGGTGGCAACATCCCGCCGGTGGCAATCCGCATGGTCTCGCCCTTTCTGAGTTTATATTTGGCCTCTTTACCCATCTCTATTGCGCCGACTAATTTCAGATAGGCAGGCAGACTGGCAGATGCGCCGAACGTGTCCGGGGCTCGGACGGCATAGCCGTCCATATTTGTGCGGTTGAAGTGGGGTAGATCGACGGGCGAGGTGAGAGGCTGGGCAAGAATGCGTCCGACTGATTTCAGCACAGGGACGTTCTCACTCTGTGTGTGGGGGGCAAAGGCCGCAAGCTGCCCACGGGCCTGGGCCGAGGTGACCACACGAAAAAACGCCTTAACCGGGGCGGGTGCTAGAGCCGCCGATGCGCGTGGCACGGCAATTCCCTCCTGACTTTTTCAAGATAATCAAGATCAATCTCTGCGGTAATAATACACTCTTTATCCGGAGCGCGAGCGAGAATTTTCCCCCACGGATCAATAATCATGGAGTTGCCGTAATCCGCAAATCCGTACACATTTTTGCCGATTTGGTTGGGCGCTACGATATAGACTTGGTTCTCAATCGCTCTGGCCCGCAGTAAAGCCTCCCAATGGGCAGCTCCGGTCGGAAAGGTGAACGCCGACGGAACGAAAACGACCTGTGCGCCTCGCTGTGTCAGTCCCCGGTATAATTCAGGAAAGCGCAGGTCATAACAAATGGAAAGACCGACCGTGCCCAGCTGCGTTGTGGCCGTCACAACCTCTTCCCCCGGCTTCATACTGTCTGACTCTTTTATGCTGACCTGGCCTGGAATATCGACATCAAAGAGGTGGATTTTTCGGTAACAGGCGAGGATGTTACCGTCAGGGCTGAATAGCAGGCTAGTATTATACGCGCGTGATTCGCCTGATTTCTCAAGAAACGAGCCAGCCAGAAGATGGATGGCATGACGAGTTGCCAGCTCCTGGAGTCGATGTGTAGTCGGACCTGGGATCGACTCGACCTGCTCTGGCTCTTTTCTGTGCCGGCCGCGCCACGAGAACACCTCTGGTAGAACGATGAGAGCGGCTCCTCGTTCTGCTGCAGAACGGGCAAACGTCTCGGCCTTAGCGAGATTTTCCGCTTTGGAAGACGAGGCCGTCATTTGAACTGCTGCCGCAAGATAGGATCGCATCACTCGTATTCCTTACACATTCCGAGGACGAAGACTAGCGAACGCCTCAGACAGGGTCAAGACAACATATGCGGGTACTTTGCGACACTGGTGTGTTCCGATAGGCAGACGCTAGGGGACGCTGAAACAGTGAACGAAAAAGAGTTTCCAAAAAGCACGGGTTTTATTCTCGTCGGGCTGAGCAGCATCATCTTTCTTCTCCCGCTCTCCCTGATCCAGGTGACCAGCGGTCATGAGGCGCAAGAGGGACTTCGTCTGCGCGCTCTGCTGGAGGGTGGGCAGTGGCTCTTTCCTGAAGGACTTACAAAGCCGCCACTGTTCTATTGGCTGGGTGGGTTGATCGCGCAGCTTCGTGGCGGTGTGATTGACGTGCTCTCTCTCCGCCTTCCGTCCGGACTTTTGGCAACATGCGGTGTCCTGGCTGTCTTTTGGCTTGGACGCTCCATAATTTCACGAACGGGAAGTTTTCTGGCCGCTTTCATCCTGCTGACTTCGCCTTTGTATGTATGGCAGGCGCACAGTGGGCGCATAGATATGACGCTGAGTTTCTTTGTCGCGCTGGGTCTCTTGGCCTTCTTCTCGGGCTATGGGCAAGGACAGCAAGGAGACGAACACCGGTCCGGCCGACCATGCCTTTGGTTTTTGAGTCTGTATACCTCGCTCACGCTGGCAGTGCTCACTAAAGGTCCGGTCGGCGCGGTATTGATTCTTCTACCCATTTTCTTTTTCTTGTGCTGGCGTAGAGAATTCCACTGGTTTCGGCTTTTTTTCCGACCTGTTCCATTTTTGGTCTGTAGCTTAGTTATCCTCAGCTGGTATGGCGGAGCACTGTTGGAGGGTGGGTCTAATATTTGGCAAACGCAGATTCTCACCGAGAATCTGGCTCGTTTTGCGGGGAGCATCGATACCACTTCGCCGTTTTATTATATCGAGCCGGTGCTGAGCATGTTTGCTCCTTGGAGCTTGGTATTGCCATTTGCCTTGTGGCAGGCGGTGAAAGAGCGTGAAGACCAGCCCGGTCCTTTCTTTCTTGCTGTTTGGTGGATAACCATTGTGCTGTTTTTTCAATTTGCGGCGTATAAACGCATTCGTTATATGCTGCCTACCCAGCCGGCAGCCGCGCTTCTCGTGGGCTGGTGGCTGACGATGCATCTCCCAGAAAGACTGGGGGACTGGAAAGAACGACGCTGGTGGAAGCGTTCGGTGGTGGTTGCTGCCTTCCTACTGGGCATCCTATTCCTGGCAGGAGTTGGTGTCATTATTAGCATCACGTTGTACGGGACTGACGCGATTGAATGGCTATTGCCGCTGCTGAAGATTAAAACCCAGGCGCAGGTTCTGGCGTACGCTCATTGGCTTGCTCGCTATGCTTGGTCGTGTCTCCTCGTCTGGCTGTGTATGGCTGGAGCTGGTGCGATTCTGTATCGAACGATACTGCGTGGGGAGTTACGCCCAGCGTTCCTGGCCCTGCTCGTTCTGTTAGGCATCTCGTATGCAGCCGTCTATCCATCTTGGGCCGTTGTCAAGAGCTGGGCCGGCTCGCCCAAGGATTTTGCCCATACGATCATAGCGAGAACAGGGCTGGACAAGACTGGACAAACACAAGCACTCCCTTTCATTGGCCCTGGAACGATCCGGGGTTTCCCTATTATGTTTTATCTCAAGCAGAGGGTGCCGATCGTAGAAGTGGAGTGGAAACCGGGTGCTCAGCAGCCGCCTCTCGTCTCCGGGTATTACCTTGTCGCGAAAGAGAGGATACAAGAACTGGCTCCCGGGACGGGGAAAGCCTGGGTGGAGATTTTGCATGACACCAGCACGTCA
>CAZXFE010000234.1:0-6114 GCA_964639795.1 uncultured Enterobacteriaceae bacterium
ACCTTACTTGACCCCGAACGTCTGGTCGTCAGCGTGGTCGGAGATATCGATACCTCCCAGCTTGTTGATCGGCTGAGCACTGCCCTGTCCTCGCTCCCAGATGTTGCCGCCCCCTTAGCCCTGCCGGAGATAGAGCCCAGACCAAGCAGTGAGCGAAGTGCCACCAGAAGCGTCGATAGACAGCAAGCTCACGTTGTTCTGGGTTTTCAAGGTGTTACGCTTGACAACCCAGATCGTTACGCCCTCAAAGTCCTGGATACGATTCTTTCTCGTCAGGGTGGCCGGCTCTTTTACGAGGTACGCGAGCAACGTGCCTTGGCGTATTCCGTCACCGCTTTTAACGTTGAAGGACTCGCCCCAGGCGTATTTGGCATCTACTTGGGCACCGATCCGAGTAATGTTGATGAGGCTATCAGCGTGACTCAAACAGAACTATCTCGGCTGCGAAACAAGCTAGTCGGCTCAGATGAATTAGAGCAGGCCAAAAAATATATGACCGGCAGCTACGACATTTCCTTGCAGTCGAACGGGGCGCAATCCGAAGAAATTGTGTTCAATGAACTCTACGGCTTGGGTTATAATAATGGACGTGCCTATCTGGCTGGAATTGAACGGGTCACGCAAGCAGACCTGCAGCGCGCGGCGAACGCCTACCTCGATCCCAGCGGCCAAACGCTCGTCATTGTTGGGCAATGAGGTATGGCAGCGGAGCGCTGGCTGTGTGTTTCCGTAGCAGTCCCAAATGATGCAGTAGACGCTGTCGCAAATTTTCTGCTCGAACTCGGATCGAGCGGTATCGTCGAGGGAGAATACCGACCAGACGCTCCGCTGCCGCCAATTACTACTGTCCAGGGCTTTTTTCCAGGCCACCAAGACTCAACCGCGCTCCACGACCGTCTGGCCCAATATCTGCAAAGTCTCACGGCTCTGGATTCATTGCATTCCGGAATAGGCCAGAGCAGGCCGCAGTGTGACATTATCACCAGCGACGCGTGGCAGGAGCAATGGAAAGGTCATTTCCCTCCACTACGCGTCGGTCAGCGTTTGCTTGTACTTCCACCGTGGGAGCCTCAGCCGGTTCTACCGGACCGGCATTGCATTGTCATTAACCCCAGTATGGCTTTTGGTACCGGACACCATGCCACCACGCATACCTGTCTGGAAGCCATAGAGTCACTGTGCATACGAGACGGTCCACCCGAGCGGGCACTTGATCTCGGCACTGGATCCGGCATCTTGGCCATTGCCTTAGCCATGTTTGGCTCTGCTGCGATTTGGGCAACCGATATTGACCCGGACGCCCTCGCCGAGGTGCGCCGGAACGCTACCGTCAACCGGGTAGCAGACGCGCTGCACATTAGCGAAGCCTCGCTCGACGCCCTGCCCCTACCCTTTCCTCTTGTCCTGGCCAACCTGTTTGCCTCGACCCTCATAGAACTGAGCCTCCCACTTACCAGCGCAGTCGCGAGCTCTGGACATGCGATCTTGTCCGGCATCCAAGCTGACCAAGAAGAAGCTGTGCGCCGCGCTTTTTGTTCACCGGCTTGGACACTAGCAACCCGACTCCCAAAAGATGACTGGGTGACGTTGGTATTGCGTCGGAACTAAGAATTTGGTCCAAAAAATTCTATTTAGAGATTAGACCCGGCATGCGACGCTTCTTCATCTCTTCGCACGGTCTCACAACAGATGGCGCACAGATTAGCGGACCTGAGTTCCACCATCTTCGCCATGTTCTTCGCCTCGCCATCGGCGCGCAGATTACCTTATACGATGAACGCGGAACGACCTATCACGGCACGCTGACTCACCTGGCCAAGGATCACGCCGAGGTGAGGTTTACGGACACACTTCCTCCGTCTGCACCCACATTTCGCCTCACGCTGGCCCAAAGTCTTCTTAAGGGCAGCAAAATGGATCTTGTGGTTGAAAAAGCCACCGAGCTGGGAATCCACACTATCCTTCCTTTTTTCTCGGACTTTACCGTTGCACGTATTCCATCAGCCAAACAGGCTGAGCGCGTGTCCCGCTGGCGACGTCTTGCCCAGGCCGCCGCCAAACAATCCGGCAGTCCACTACCGGAGATCACCTCAACCGTGTCTTTTGAAACGCTGTTAGACTCTAGCCGCTCTCACGCGGTAAAGCTGTTATGCTCAGAGCGCGAACACAGCATCCACCTCAAAACATTTGCGGAAAACTCTCCTAACCTTGATGCAGTCTGGATTGCCGTCGGCCCGGAAGGCGGATTTTCCAGCCAAGAAATAGACCACGCACGAGCAGCCGGATGCACGCCCGTGAGTCTAGGCCCCTCCATCCTCCGCTCGGAAACCGCCGGCATTAGCGCTGTTGCTTTGTGCCAATTTCTCTGGTCTGACATCCAATTTCCCCCCTTGCCTTAATTGCCACGAGTACCTAGCATGCCGCTCCTGGAAGCAGGGAGAGTTGAACGCTCTCGACACGACAGGAGGCAGACATCATGCACGGCTTGCGTATCGCTTTTATCATGGATCCGATTCAGCACGTCTTGATTGATAAGGATACGACCTTTGCCCTTATGCTTGAAGCTCAGGCGCGAGGGCATGACGTCTGGTATGTTGAGATGCCGGATCTCTTTATTGATCGTGCACGGGCAATGGGTCGAGTGCGGCGGATTGAACTGCGGCGCGAACTGCATAACCATTTTACGTTTGCCAAAGAACAGACACGCCCTTTAGGCGATTTTAACGCCATCTTTATGCGCAAAGACCCTCCTTTTGACATTGCCTATTTGCACGCAACCCAACTACTCGATCTTGCCCAAAATGAAGGTGCGCTCGTGCTGAATAATCCGACAGGACTGCGTAAGGCAAATGAAAAACTGTACGCGCTCAACTTCCCCAGCGTCATACCAGCAACGCTGGTTTCACATGATGCAACCAGGTTGAAAACATTTCTTGAAGAGCTGGGCGGAGAGATGATTATTAAACCCATTGACGGGCATGGCGGTGCAGGCATCTTTTACGTGCATCGGGATGACCGCAATCTAAACTCCATCCTTGAGACCGCAACCAAAGACGGCCGCGATCCGATTATTGCCCAGCAGTATATTCCCGAGGTTCGCAAGGGGGACAAACGTCTTATAGTTCTCAATGGAGAACCTCTCGGCTGCACCTTACGCGTCCCCCGGGCAGATGAAAACCGGGGCAATATTCATGTCGGCGGGACGTGCGTGAAAGCGAATGTCACAGCGAGAGATAGAGCAATCTGCCGCATAGTCGCCCCATGGCTGCAACGCGACGGACTCTATTTTGTCGGGCTCGATATCATCGGAGAATATTTGACCGAAGTGAACGTCACTAGCCCAACCGGCGTTCAAGAAATTGACCGCCTCAACAACGCCTGCCTCGAAGAACACGTAATTGATTTTGTTGAGCAGCAGGCTACAAAACGGGTCGTAAAACAACCTCGCTAACTTCATCCCTCTGCACCTTATATATGCACGTTAATGGTCAAGAAGACACGACCACCCTGTGGTCCCTCCACACAAGAGAGGTCTTTTATTCCTTTCTGGCTGGAATATTCTTAACCTCGCTCACCCTAGGAAATATTGTGGGCATCACCAAGTTTGTCGACCTGGGCTGGTTCGTGATTCCAGCCGGATTGTTAGCGTATCCGTTTACTTTCCTGGCGACCGACCTTATCAGCGAACTCTACGGGCGACGACGCGCGCAGTCCATCGTCTGGGTAGGCTTGGGCATGAATTTTTTCATGCTTTTCTTGATGTGGTTTGGCCATGTGTTGCCGGATGCGTCTGGCGTCTCAGGCGCATCCGCCACATTTGATACGGTCTACACCTTTATGAAGCCAGGCGTCATAGCGTCAATGAGTGCCTACCTTGTCGCCCAAACCATGGACGTACAGCTGTTCCACTTCTGGCGACGGCTCACTAAAGGGCGACACTTATGGCTGCGTAATAATGGCTCGACCATGTTCAGCCAAGTGGTTGACACCATTCTGATTTCATCGATTTTGTACGCTTCCGGCGGTCTGGGTTCGGCAATTGATTCCGTGGACAAGCTCATTCCGCTAGTACTGTCCTCGTACTCTTTTAAGCTGACCTTTGCCTTCCTCGATACGCCGCTGTTTTATCTGGGCGTGTACGGTCTGCAGTCTCGATTCCCCGTTATCGACGATGATTCCCAGCCCAGCTCATAATGTCATGCTGTGACGCTGTATTCATCCTCCAGCGTACGCTTTAGCGTTGCGCTTGCCATGCATCAAACCGGGCCATACGCAGGCTATTGGACGTTTCGTGCAAAATATACGTTGCAGGCTCGCGAAAGGTCGCAACCTTGAACTCTTTTTGGGCTCTCGTCCATAGGTCGAGATCTTCTCCATAGTTTAAGTCGCAGAACCCGCCGAGCTGAGTAAACACTGTACGCTTCCCGAACAGCGTCCCACCGATGACACAGTCCGTTATCCGGACGAGTTTGGTTGGGTCGAAGAAGTCGACGACCCACTCCTTTCCCTCTGCTCGGACGCCACCTTGGATCAAATCGTGGTCGTGCGTGCGTAACATGTCAAGCCGCGTCGCAAGATGTGTGGGAAGATACTCGTCATCACTGTCGAGACACGCGATATATTCACCGCGTGCTTCCGCAACTCCACGGTTGCGCGCCGCTCCAACACCTTGATTTGTCTGCCGGATATAGCGAATCCGGGAAGACTTCTGTCGCCAAGCCTCGACAACGTTGGTGGTCGCATCCGTGCTGCCATCATCAATGATGATAAGCTCCCAGTCCCTGTACGTCTGCGCGAGGACTGACGAAATGCTGCGTGGCAGCAAGCCTGCACGTTCAAAAGTCGGCAGGATCACCGAAATAAGCGGCGCTGCGTGTTGTGCTTCTTGTGGCCCGGCCATTCCTGGTTCCCCTATCATCACCGAATCGTTCGCGTCAATGGTCATATTTCAGACCGGCCCGAAGGCGTCTCGGTACTGGGCTTGCCAAGAAACCAGAATAACTGATAAGAAAAACCCGCGTAACTTTTGGGGTTATGCTACTTCAGAAGCCTTTTATCTTCCCAACTGTGGGCAGGTAGCTCAGTCGGTAGAGCAGAGGACTGAAAATCCTCGTGTCGGCGGTTCAATTCCGCCCCTGCCCACATTCTTTCCTCCGTTATTCTTACGGGTTATGAGTTTTTCCTCCTTAATTCCGACGGTACTATAGGCGAGGGTCACCAAAATGGTAACCGTTTAGGAGAGTAAAACTTCTTTTACTGGGTTTGGGCTACGATCAGTTGGCGCCTCTGTCGACTCTTCGGCGTGGTCTGCACGGGGGGCTTCATCCATTCGGGATTGGTGCAAGACTATGCTGCGACTCGGCCCACTAGGAAAGGCGAGCGCTGAAGTGCAGCGCTTCAACCTGGCTCTAGACAAAGCCAATTATGGGGGAAATGTACGGAATTTGACGCTTGAACGTCAGCAAGACTCCTACCTGTTCACACCGTTCGAGCTAGGGACATCTGTGACGTCAAAGCAGATTCGCGAGATACTTGGGCAGGATGGCGAATGGTTGGAAGCCACAAAAAGTACCATCGTGGAGCGCTTTGGAGTCGCAGAGTCTACTGCAAGGCGAGCCATTAACAAGGCTGAATATCAGAATCTCATTCAGCGTGAGAAGAAAGTCAACAAGAGGACTGGGAGAAAGAAAACATATCTCACGACGGATGCCGGGAATGAGGGGTAAAGAGACGGAAGGTGTCATGGGGGTCACACCTTCCGCTTGCCCCCATGCTTTTCATGACAGCAAAAAAAGGCTCTCAAACACTGAGGGTGTCATCGGTGTCAGATGCAGTGACACCTTGTTCAAGAGGTGAGTCCCCATGCTAGCTAGTCCGTTGATAATCATCCGGAAACAGCACTAAGCACGAAGGTCAGGGCTTCGTAAAGGGAGAGTGTATGAACAATATTCTCTGTACGGTCATTCTGTCCGTCGCTTTGATGGCGAGCGGCTGGATGATCAGCGGGAGTGGGCGATATCACTTTCCCGCAGTGGGAGGACAGGCTATGTGGGATACAGAGACTGGTGGAAGAAAACGCTTGGAATTTCCGATTATGGAATCGCTTGGATATCT